>JAWKQB010000003.1:600000-900000 GCA_041390365.1 Syntrophotaleaceae bacterium
GATGGGTTGAATCCATGCCGGAAGGCCTGCTGGGCACCTGGATCATCGGTGGACAGACCGTTGTTGCCAGTCCCGGGACCGAATTCGACGAAGTGGACGGACCGCTGACGGTCGGTGGGTGCGCCAAGGTCGATATCCGTGGAGGTGCCGTTCACGAGATTGACAGTGAGCCGCATCACGACTGTCAACGGCCTGATCCCTAACGGGTCATTTCTGCTTACGGGAATGTGTCATGAAAAACTTTGATTTTGTATTAAGGATGGAGGTTTTTCTCACGGCCTGTTTTTTGGGCCTCTGCCTTTCCACCCCGGCGGCCGCCGCCCTCAATTTCGTCTCCAACGACATACCTCCTGCTGGTGATCCAACCCAGGTGGCAGTCAGTCTCGCCAACGGGTTCCCCCTCTGGTATGAGGATGGGACCGGCCTGCAACTGGAACTCTGCCTGGACCGCCAGATCCTGCTGAACAACGGTGTCACGGTAAATCCCTGCGAGGTCGCTGCTCCTCTGGCCGGTGTCCCGGTGTCCTTCCCCGGCAATTTCGGGTCGGAGGCGCTCTACTGGTCGGCGGTGTTTGCCGATACCTATATCAGCAGCGACGGCCTTGAGTACGGAGCCCTGTTGACTTTGGCCCAGGAAGCCGGTTTCGCCAATGAAGGGGGGCCATCCGACGGAAGCCAGCTGGTTTTCAGCCGCATCCGCCTGCGCATCGACGTTCCCGTGGCCGGCACCTACAGAGTGACCCACCCCTTCGGCAGCTTCGATTATGAGGTCGCCACTCCCGGGACCCGCGCCATCAACCAGACTCAGGACCTGGGGATTCTGGATGTCCAGAATTTTCTGGTTTCCATGCGGAACCAGATTAATTTTGTGGCTCCCCCGGGCCTCAATCCGGCGATTGATGACGGGGTGGTCAACAGCAACGGGGCCACCGTCGGTCCCTTTCTGGTTCCGTCCGACGACGTATTTGATCCCGCCACTTTTACCGGCGGCCCCGTTGTCGGCGTGAACGGCACGGCTTATATCGGCCTGCCCTTCGCCCCCGGACTTGTAGAGGTGTTTCAACCGATAACCGGAGGCTTGGGTGGCGTCGATTTCTTTGAAATTGAGCTGCTCAATCCACCGGTCGGCTTTACCCTGGATGCCGGCGCCATTGACGGGACACCTGACAATATCGTCACCATGACGAACTTTCAGGTGATGGGGAAGATTTTCGATGATGGACCCAATACGGCTCCCACAGCGAACGACATCACTGTCGGAACCGCGATAGGACGCCCTGTTTCCATCAATGTTTTCCCCGCCGACCCCAACCTTCTCGATCCCGTTTCCGACTCAAACGTGCACGGCGTCAATCTTCAGGCGGTCGTCGTGGCTGATCCGGTGACCGGGGGGCCGGTGCTCAACAACAACGGCATGCCGATTCTGACAGCCGTATTGCCCACGACCATGGGGGGTACGGTGCGCCGCATCATTCCCATTCAGACCGGGCAGGCAGAGTTCATCTACATTCCGCCCTCGGACTTCACCGGCACTGACTCTTTTGATTACGTGGTGCAGGATACCGGCGGCCTGATTTCGCCGCCGGCCACCGTGACGGTCGTGGTGGAAGATCTGCAGGTGGAACGCGCCGATTTCCGTATGCGAACCGGCAGATACTTGATCAGCGGCACCACGACTGAAAGCCAGAACAACACGATCAACCTCTTCGCCGAACCGCGCGCTTTGCTCACACCGGAGGCCGCAGGCCAGGTTCCACCGGTTACAAGTGGCTCCGACGGCAGCGTGGCCCTGCGCATCGGCGAAAACACCATCGAGTACCTGGTCTCGGCGGAGCTTGCGTCTTCCGCCACCCGAATCACCCTGAATGTGGGTGCTCCCAATGAAGACGGGCCGGTCATTTTCACCCTGTTCGAAGGGCTGTTCGGTCTTCCCTTCGTCAGCCCCCTGAACAGTACCCTTGGGACCTTCGACCTGCAGCCCCGCCCGGACAGGGGCATCAGCTCCTTTGCCGATGCCGTCGATGCCATTCTGCGCGGTGACTGCTATGTCATTGTCAACACACTGGATCTTCCGACTGGCGATATTCGCGGTCAACTGTTCCGCCCTGTTATCGGCAGCGCCACAGTGACCCCCGATGGCCGCTGGCGCTTCAGCGGTCCCGCCTTCCAGTCCGGGCCCGGACCCCTGCCCGGGGTCAGCGCCGAATCGGCCAATGGGGTGCGGACTTTCGGAAGGGATGTGCGTTTCAGGTAGAAACGTGCTGCGTTTGTATGAGTGACGATCAACCCGTTGAACTGATGCAACAGTCATTCTATGGATTGATGGAAAATGAGGAGACAAAGAAAATGCGAACCCGTCACCTGGTGTTATTGGCAGCCTTACCTCTGGCGCTGGTCATGCTCGCTCCCGCTCCGGCTTCGGCCGTCGATCCCGCCCCCCTCAATACGGTGGTCGTGCCAGAACCTGTCAATCTAAACCAGTTCGTGGCCGACCGCACTGCCGCCCGACGTTTGGGGAAAGCGCTGTTCTGGGACATGCAGCTTGGCAGTGACGGCCAGATGGCCTGCGCGAGTTGCCACTTCCATGCCGGTGCGGACGGCCGAACCCGCAACACGCTGAATCCGGGGGCGAACGGCACTTTCGACAACGGGTCTCGGGTCAACAATCAGATAGGAACAAATGACTTTCCCTTCGTCAGCTTCGCTGCGCCGGACGACCCGGATTCCGCCCGTACCGTGCGTGACGATCGGGCCGGCAGCCAGGGGGTGAACAGAAGCCGTTCCCTGGGGATCGTCGAAGGCCTTCCCCGGGAGCCTGCCCGTTCGGAGCCCGACCCCGTTTTCAATCTTCATGGACGCAATGTTCGTGGCGCCACACGGCGCAATGCTCCTTCCATCATCAACTCTGTCTTCAACTTCGCCAACAACTGGAACGGACGAGCCAACCACTTTTTCAACGGGGTGAATATTTTCGGCATCATGGATCAGCAGGCGGTGGTCCACATCAACCAGGGGGGCACACTCACGCCCGTCAGCCTGGTCGACAACCTGCTCAACAACCCCTATGCCCTGGATAATTCCAGTGTTGCCTCCCAGGCCCTGGGGCCACCACTCGACACCCTGGAAATGTCCTGGATCGGCCGCACCTGGCCGGATATCGGACGCAAGATGCTGTCCCTGCGTCCTTTGGCCGGACAGGATGTCCACCCCCAGGACAGCCTTCTGGGAGGGGCTCGCCATTCCTCCGGCAAAGGTCTGAATACCACCTATCAGGCCATGATCCAGGCAGCCTTCCGCCCGGAGTTCTACAACAGCTCCTCAGTCATCGACGGATACAGTCAAATCGAGCACAATTTCCCCCTGTTTTTCGGTCTTGCCGTGCAGTCCTATGTAGCCACCCTTGTGGCCAACAACAGCCCCTTCGACCGGTTTCTGGCTGGTGATATCGGGGCCCTGAGCCCGAGCGCGCAACGGGGTTGGGGAACTTTCCAGTCCGGCGGAGCCGGCTGCCTCGATTGCCATATCGGGCCGGAACTGACCGGCGCCTCCATCACCTTTGCCAAAGCCCCTGGTGAGCCTGGACTCATCGAGCTGATGGCCATGGCGGACAACAGCCTGGGCAACTATGACATCGGCTTCTATAACATCGGGGTGGCGCCCACGACCGACGATTCGGGACGCGGCGGTCGGGTGACGATCAATGGCCAGAGCTTGCCCATTTCCTTCACCGGGCAGTGGTTTGAGCGAAATACTTTGCCCTTCGACCCCGTTGCCCAGCCGGGATGTATCAACGATTTTCTGGCTGATCCTCCCACCATCTGCCCGGACCAGGTTGACCTCAATACCCGCCAGGCGGTCAACGGCGCCTTCAAGACCCCGGGGCTGCGCAATGTTGAGCTCACTGGTCCCTACATGCATAACGGGAGCATGGTGACTCTGATGCAGGTGGTCGATTTCTACACCCGCGGAGGCAACTTCCCGGCAGAAAATATCGCAAACCTGGATCCGGCGATTCAACCCATCGGCTCCCTGCGCGGCAATGAAGAAGGTCAGGAGGAACTGGTGGATTTCCTCCTCTCCCTGACCGATGAGCGGGTCCGCTGGGAAATGGCCCCCTTCGACCATCCCCAGCTGTTCGTTGCCGACGGTCATCTCGACCGGGTCCCGGGCAATCCGAAGCGAAGCCGCGTACTGAGCGACAATTTATTGGAAATTCCGGCCGTTGGTGGACTGGGGCGAAATGCCCAGGGGTTGCCGCCTCTGAGGCCCTTCCTGGCCCCGGACGGTCTGTCCAGCACTCAGTTCCATTACCAGCCTTAAGGGTTTGATGAAATAGAAGGAATGCAATCAGGAATAAGGACAAAGGAGACGATGATGAAAAGCCTGAGACTGATTCTGAGGGGCCTCACGGTGGCTGTCAGTCTATCTCTCACTGCCTGCGGTGGCGGCGGTGGCGGTGGCGGCGGCGGCGAGGTCAGCGTTGCAGACACCGTGTTCGACGTGGCCATTCTGGCCAATCTTACCGGCGGCAGCTTCAGCGCCGGCATCGCCATCAATCCGACGGGTATGACCGTCGGTTACGGCGAAGACGCCACAAGCATCATCAAGGGAGTTCGTTGGGACGCGGCTGCTCCTGCCGCCGCTCCTGAACAGCTCGATCCTCTCGGTGGCGATTCCACCCTTTACAGCGCTGCTTACGGCATCAATCCGGATGGCACGGCGGTTGGTGAATCGGAGGACGGTCTCGGCAATATTCTGGCTGTTCACTGGCCCGCCGGCACTACGACTCCGCAGGTTCTGAGTACGGTCGGGCTGCCGGCGGGGAACTCGGCCGCCTATGCCATGAACGCCAATGGTGAAATCGTCGGCGAGGCCGGGAGCGGCACTAATGCCGTGTACTGGCCGGCAATCGGGGCCGATCCGATCATTCTGGGCAACCTCAGTAATGATCCGGCGGCCTTCAGCGCCGCGTACTTCATCAATGACGCCGGTTTCGTGGTGGGCGAGTCGCTCAACGCCCTCGGGGCCGTCCAGGCGGTGGTCTGGACTCCGGGTGCCGGAGGTGTCTTTACCCCCGGTCAGGCTCCCCTGCCCCTGACGGAGATAACCGGTCAGACGGGCAGCGTGGCTTTCGGCGTCGATCTGTCCGGCAATATTGTCGGTGAGGCCGAGGTGGGAGCGGACGTGTTCGGCATGGTCTGGAATCCCGACGGCACGGTCAAGTCAACTCTGCCTGCCGCCACCTCGGTTCAATCCATCAATTACAACAACAGGATGGTCGGCTACGTCAATGCCAACACGGGCACCGACAACGCCACCATCTGGAACGCTGTCAACATTGCGGACAACCAGAGGCTGACCCTGGCCACCTTCAGCCAGGCCTACGGCATCAACGACAACCGGCAGATTGTTGGCATCGCCGGAACCCAGGCCTTCGTGGCCACACCGGCTTCACCATAAGGACCAAAGCTAATCAGGCCAAAAACGGCTGAACGAAAGCACCGGCCGCAAGTGTTGTTCCATTTGGAGAAAAGGAGATTTTATCATGGCAGCGAGAATTAAGTTGATGGTCGCCACACTGATCCTGGCTTTGAGCTGGATCGGGGCGGCACCCGCCGGGGCAGTCCTGACCGATCTGGGCGACCCCATTACACCCCATGGCTATCCGGCTTTTTACACGGACGGTGACGTCGCACTGGAGTTGTGCGTTCCGCCACCGGCGGGGCTTGCCACCGCCGCGGCCCAGTTCTGCATTGGGGATCCGCTCGACCCCAACCCGCCGTTCGTTACGGGAGAAGGTTTCTATTATATGGCCGTTGCCTCAATCCCCCTGGGTCTCAATGGGGCAGTCGGTGACGCGACCATCGAATTCGCCGTTGAAAGCACCTATGGCGGGACTGAAGAGCCGATTGACGGCCAGCAGATTACCTTCGCCCGGACCCGTATCCGGATCGACACCCCGGTAGTCGGCACCTACACCATCACCCATCCTTATTCCGCAACTTCCGTGGTGTTCGAGGTGGGGGATGAGGATCTGGACGGCGAGCCCGACGGCATCAACATGACCGCCGATATCGGATCGGCCAACTTCCTCGACCCGGCTCTCGCGTTTCGCGGGACCCTGACCGGCCCCATCGGCCCCTACCTGACCTGGGAAAACTTCGATACCAATCCCGACCTGCAGGTCCTTGCCGTCGACCCCGTTTCCGGGGAACCGACAGAAGAGGTGTTGGAGCAGTACATCGGTGACCCGAATGTTCTCAGCCCTGTGGTCGGCGGATTGAACAACAACGTCTTCCGTGTCCAGGGTCCCGAGGGATCCAACCTCGACGGCCTGGGTGGCGATGTTGTCGAAACCGACCTGTGGTCCATCATGGGCAAGGTCAATGACATAGTGGATGATGGTAACCTTTACGTTTATGCCAACGCGCCGGTCCCCAACCTGTTTGCCGTTGGACCGGTAAACCGGGAAAATTTCTTTGTCACCCCTTCCACCGGCCAGGTTGCAGGGGAAGAGGATTACAGTGACGACTACTCCCTGGGCTATCCTCACTGGTATCAGGAAGCGGTCCCGGTTATCGATACCAATACCGGGGAGCAGGCCATCGATCCGGTGACCCAGTTGCCGGTCTTCGAGGGCGGAATCCAGCTGACCCTCTGCCCTCCCGGCGATGCCATGTGCATTTCCGATCCGATTATTCCCACGGATCCTGTACAGACCGCCCTCATGACCGGCGGTGAGGGGTTCTGGTATTTCGCCGCGGCCACCATCGATGTGGGAGACGATTCCTATTTTATCGAATTCGCCCTGGAGTCGACCTTCGGTGGCGCTGAAGAAATGGTTGACGGCAACCAGATCTCCTTTGCCCGTGAGCGGATCCGGTTCAATTTCGACGCCGATACGCCGGTAGCCACTTATAGAGTGACCCACCCCTATGGCGAGCGCATCCTCGAAGGCGATCCGGATCGACTGGACCGCGTCCGCTTTACCTCCGACATCGGCATCTCCAACCTGGCCGATCCGGACGGAGCATTCATTGGCGCCCTCTACGGCATTATCGGTCCGCAGTTCCTCGTTTGGGATAATTTCGAAAATCCGGCTGCCCCTGGTACGCTTTTGGGTGCCGATTACCCGGTGCAGGATCTGGTGACCCAGAATCTGGAAACCGGATTGTACAGCTACCATGTCGGTAACCCCAACATCCCTCATACCGTTACCGGTGGCTGGAATGGCAACATTTTCCGTGTCGAGCGCCTGGTCAGTGGCACGGTCGAGGACGGCGAGTGGGAGATTATCGGCCAGACCGACCAGTGGGTGGTGTCGGGTAAGGTCTTCGACCCCGCGACCTTCGAATTCAACATCAGCCCCGACGTGCCGATTGCGGCGGCTGATGCCGTGACCCTCAATATGGCGGATCCCTCGCCCTATATCATCGATGTCCTGGCCAACGACACGTTCACCGATGGTGTTCCGGTGACGGTCGCGGTGGTAATCGACCCGATTGATGGAACCGCCGTTGTCAACGGTGACGGCGCCATTATCTATACCCCGGATACCACTCTGGCTCAGGCGGGTGGGGTCGATACCCTGACCTATCAGATTTCCCAGACCATTGATACTCAGGTGCTGACCTCGTCCCCGGCGGAAGTTGTGATCACGGTTATCCCCGTGGAAACCATCACCGTCGACCGGGCGCGTTTCGACACTCGTCGCCTGCGGCTCGACATTACAGGGACCAGTAATTTCCCTGGTACCATTCTCACTTTCCATGCCGGCGATACCGCCGCGGGTGCTGTTCTCGGCACTGCCCAGGTCAGTGACACCGGCCGCTGGAGATTCCGCGGAACGGCCACCACCAACATCACCGCCGTGACCATCGTCTCCTCAACCGGCAACGAGACCGTCAACCAGGCGCTGCAAGTGCGCTGAGAAGGAGGATAGATATGAAAAAACTGGCTAATATACTTGGATGCCTTCTGGTTCTGCCGGTGCTCCTGACCGGCTGCGGCGGGGGCGGCGGCGGTGGCGACAGCGCCCCGGCGGGTGCCTTGACTCCGGAGGGGGCGGGCGCGAGCATTACCCAGGCCGTCGATGCCACCGGCGCCACGGTGACCGCGAATTTTACCAATGCTGTGGATATCAATAGTAGCAACGAAGTCATCGGGTTTGCCGAAATCACACCGGGAGCGCCCATCTCGGCGGCCTTTTGGGAGGTGGTCGTTGATTCCAATGGCGCCGCGGCCATCACCCCGCGGGCGCTCGATCCAATCACCGGCTCCTTCAGTGCCGCTTTTGCCCTGGATGAGACCGGAATCGCCGTCGGTCAGTCCTCCACGGCCACCACTGCCCTGGTCGCCGTCTTCTGGCCGGCCGGGTCCAGCACCCCAACCCAGCTTGACGGCCTGACGGCTGCCGGCAACAGCCGGGCTCTGGACATCAGTGCCAATGGCGACCTGATTGTCGGCGAAGCCCAGGATGCGGCCCTGACTACCCGCGCCGTTGTCTGGGTCTCTGATGGCGCCGGAGGCTTTAACGCTCCCGTTGCCCTCCCGGTCAACGTCTTTGCGGTCGGGGGAGTCCTGAGCCAGTTCAGCGCGGCCAATGGAGTGGCTCGTGTCGGTACAACCGATGAAATCCTGGTGGTTGGCGAAGCCCTCGACGGTGATAACATTCTCCATGCCGTCCTGTGGCGCTCCGTCAATAATGGGGCGACCTACACGGCATCGAGCCTGGGTGAGGATCACATCGCCTATGCCGTAAACGGCAACCGGCTGGTGGTTGGCGAGTCTGATATCGCCCTCTCCCCCGTCTCCTGGACAGTGAATGATGCGGGGGTGGCCGCAGCTCCTGTTTCACTGGCAGCAGCGGGAAGCGCCGTGGCCGTCAATGAAAACAGCCGCATCGCCGGCTGGACTGGTGCGACTCCGATTGCGGCGGTCTGGAGCGGCACCGTTCCGGCCAACGTTTTCGCTGTGGAAAGCCAGGCCTTTAACCTCAATAATGATGTCGAACCCCTGGTTGTGGGCCGCCAGGGCGCTGTGGCTTTCATCAAGCGCGTGAACTGACGGTCTCTGAGTCACAGGGACTGGATACAAGTCGACCACGGGCGCCGGGATTTCCGGCGCCCGTGCCGTAATGGGAGTCTTTGTCTCCTTGAGGCCAACGGGAGACCTCCGGAAGGCTTTTAAGGATTTTGTGGATTAAATGCAAAAATAATTGTATTCTGCCCCTGATGATCAAATTCACGGATTTTGAAAGGCTTTTCGATTTTGCCGCCTGTTATGCCTGAACTGATGATGGGGTCATTTTTGCAGGAAAAGCTCGCATTTGCCTTCTATTGAATATGCAGGAGGGGGTCTGATGTTTTTCGGTCTGGAAAAAAAACATATCCGCCTTCTCAATCTTGTTCTGATTATCCTCCTGGGCCTGGCTGCAGGCTATCTCCTGGCCACTCTGGTTGGTCTTCATCTGGCCGGGCAGAAGCCGTCAATGGAAGCGGCCACGCGACAGAAAAGCCTTTCCTGGCGAAAACCCCCTTTTTACGCCTATCAGTCGGTTCTGACCAATAACCTGTTCGATCCGCAGGCACGCAACAAAGCGGATGGTCTCTCCCTCGCGGATGGTTCCGGGCAGGAGGGGAAACCGGGTCGGACGGATCTCACGCTCCTGGGAACAGTGACCGCCCGTCATTCCCCTCTAGCCGTTTTCCTGATCAGGAATGAAGAGCATATCGTTCGTTCGGGCGGGGAAATTCCCGGCGGTGGCATCCTGCAGGAAGTTCTTCGCGACCTTGTTCGGATACGGGATGGGAGCGGAAGGATCTACGAGGTGACCTTGGACGGATCTTCCCCCTCCGCGACCGGTTCCGACGCACCAGCTCCGATTCCGGGCGACAGCATGAGTGATGTCAGGGAGGTCGGAGAAAACCGCTGGATCATAGGCAGCCAGACGGCTCAGAACGCCAAGGACAACATGAATGAGATCATGAAACAGGCCCGCCTGGTCCCGGAGGGGAAAGAAGGGCAGATCGAGGGGTTTCGTGTGGTGATGGTCCGGCCTCAGTCCCTGTTCTGGAACCTGGGGCTGAAGCGGGGCGACGTGATCAGGGAGGTCAACGGGATCTCCCTCGACAGCGCCGAAAAAGGACTGCAGATCTATCAGCAACTGCGAGAAGCCCAGAAGATTTCGTTGGTTCTGCAACGGGAAAATGAAAACCTGGAATTCGAATATGAAGTCGAATAGGAGGGGTGACAGGTGAAACGGCAAACAGTCTGGATTGCTGCGCTTTTTCTGCTTTTTTCATCCGCTGGTCTCTGGGCTGAAGGGCAGACGGTTGCTGCCCAGGAAACGAAGGACGAACGGGTCACCCTTGACTTCAAGGACGTCGAACTGGCCGCCCTCGTTAAAACCATCAGTGAATTGACGGGAAAAAATTTCGTCTACGACAATACGCTGAAGGGAACGGTCACCCTGATTTCCCCCCAGGAAATCACGGTAGATGAGGCCTACGACCTGTTGCTGGCCGTTCTGAACCAGAAGGGCTTCACCGTGGTCCCTTCCGGACGTGTGCAAAAGATCGTTTCGACACGCACCGCCAAGGAGGAAAGCCTGCCGGTGGGCAGAGGGGTGTCCGAGCAGTACGTTACCCGGCTGATCCCCCTGACAAACGTGGATGCCGGAATTCTTGCCACCACCGTTCTCGCCCCCCTCATTCCCAAGACCAGCAGTGTGGTGGCCTATGCCCCGACGAATACCCTGGTGGTGACCGACAGCGCGGCCAATATCGATCGCCTGGTGAAGATCATCCGGGAGCTGGATATTTCCGGCAAGCTCGGCACCTTCGAAGTGATCCCCCTCAAAGAGGGATCGGCGGAGGAGGTTGCCGGCATCTGCAACCAGATGCTCGAGGAATCCCAGCAGGACGGTTCGGCGGCGGCCGCTGCCCGGAGGCAGCGGAGGATCGCCCAGACCGGCGGCGGAAAAATTCTCGCCTATCCGCGGACCAATTCGCTGATTGTCATGGCTTCCGGGTCCGAACTGGAGACGATCAGGGAGTGGATCCGCAAACTGGATCAGAAAAGGGAGTCCGGACAGTCGAACATCCATGTCTACTACCTGGAAAACGCCGATGCCGAAACCCTCGCCAAGACCCTGAACGAACTGATGTCCGGCGCGCCTGCGATGACGGGCAACACCGCCGCCGGCCAGGGCGGCCAGGGGCGGGCCGGGGCAACCTTCATTACCGCCGACATTCCCACCAATTCCCTGATCATCAATGCGCAGCCCGCGGATTATGAGATCATCGAGGAGCTCATTCGGGGGCTCGACATCCTGCGCAAGCAGGTTTACGTCGAGGCCCTGGTCATGGAGCTCAGCCTCGACGCCACCCGCGACCTGGGCGTCTCCCTGCAAGGGGGCGCCGATGTCGGCAGCGAAAGCGTGATCTTCGGCACCTCGAACCTGAACAACGGCAATGTGTCCCTTTCCGACCTGACGCCCGTCACCGGAACCTCCATTCCCAGGCTTCTGGCCCGCTCGGTTGAAGGTCTGATGCTGGGCGGATTGTTCAATCCCATCACGGTAACTGGGCTGGACGGTCAGGAGATCACCATCCCCGCTTTTTCCGCCCTGCTTCACCTGTCCAAGGTGACCGGTGACGTCAATATCCTGTCCGCGCCGCGCCTGTTGACCTCTGACAATGAAGAGGCGGAAATCGTGGTGGGTGCCAACGTACCCATCGTCACCGGCACTCTCACCGACACCGGGTCCACCGGTCTGGCCCAGAGCCAGACGATCGAACGGCAGGACGTCGCCCTGACTCTGCGCTTCACTCCCCAGATCACCCAGGGGAACCTGATCCGGCTGGACGTTTTTCAGGAGATGACCGATCTGGTAGCCGGGACCCTGAACAGCGTCAACGGTCCAACCTGGACCAAACGGCTGATCAGGAATACGGTGCTGACCGAGGACAGCCAGACGGTGGTTCTGGGAGGGCTGATCGGCACCAATACTCAGGAAAACGTTTCCAAAGTCCCCCTGTTGGGGGACATTCCCGGTCTCGGCTGGCTGTTCAAAAGCAAGAACACGACCGAGCAGAAAACAAATCTCATGGTGTTCATTACGCCCAAGATCATCAACAATGCCGGCGACCTGAAAAACATCACCATGAAAAACCAGGCACTGATGCACCGGCTGCAGATGGGGACTGAGGCCCTGGAGGAGATGTTGTCGCTGGAAGGGCCGGCGAAGAGTACCGAAACGCCGACCGGACCTCTTGAACACTACTGAGGGAAAAAGTGAAAGTCCAAGACCTGACAGAGAGCACGGAGTTCCACCAGGATATGCAGAGCTCGCTCGGCAGGATCCTGCGGGAGCGCCATGGGGTGTCTGAAAAGACCCTGCAGGCCGCGCTGGAAAAGCAGCGGAATTCAGGGGGCAGGCGGCTGGGATCGATTCTGCTGGAAATAAAGGCGGTTTCCCCAAAAGTTCTGGCCCAGGCCCTGGCTGAGCAGATGCGGCTCGAGGTCCTGGAGAAGATTCCGGAGGGTCTCTTCTGGGAAAAATGCCTCGAAAACATTCCGGTTGCGTTTCTGCGGAAAAATCTGCTGCTGCCCCTGGAAAAGAAAGATGGCAGACTGCTGGTCGCCGTCGCGGATCCGATGGAGACCCAGCCACTCAATGATCTTTCGGTAGTGACGGGCGAGCCGATCAAAATCATTCTCTCGACGGCGGAGGACATTATCGCCGCCCTGAACCGGCATGTGGAAAAGCAGGCGGAGAATTCCCAGGAGGTCATCGAGGAGATCGAAGGGAACCTGGGAGACAAACTCGGCGCTACGTTGGAGCCGGCGGACCTGCTGGATATCTCCGACGAGGCTCCCCTGATCCGGTTCGTCAACAGCCTGATCACTCAGGGATACAAACAAAGGGCCAGCGACGTGCATATCGAGCCCTTTGAAAAGGAGTTGGTCATCCGCTATCGGGTGGACGGCGTCCTTTACGATGTCCTGCGCCCGCCGCGAAATGTGCATGCCGGACTGGTCTCCCGCATCAAGATCATGGCGAATCTCAACATCGCGGAAAAACGTCTGCCCCAGGACGGACGTTTCCGGGTGCGGATCGCCGGCAAAGATGTGGATGTGCGTGTTTCCACCCTGCCGACCGCCTTCGGAGAACGGGCGGTCCTGCGACTGCTGGAAAAGAGCAGCAGCATCCTCAGCCTCGAGGAGCTGGGGATCGGCAGAGACCTGCTCGGCCAGGTGGAAAAGATGATCGGCAAACCGCACGGCATCTTTCTGGTGACGGGTCCCACCGGCTCCGGCAAGACCACAACCCTGTACGCCGCCCTGACCCGGCTGAATTCCAGGGAAAAAAACATCATCACCGTGGAGGACCCGATCGAATACCAGCTTGCCGGAGTCGGGCAGATCCAGGTCAATCCCAAGATCGACCTGACCTTTGCCAACGGCCTCCGCTCCATCCTCCGCCAGGACCCCGACATCATCATGATCGGTGAAATACGCGACCGGGAGACGGCGGAAATCGCCATTCAGTCGGCTTTGACCGGTCATATGGTTTTTTCCACCCTGCATACCAACGACTCGGCCGGCGCCCTGACCCGGCTGGTGGAGATGGGGGTGGAGCCCTTTCTCGCTGCTTCGTCCATCGTCGGTATCCTCGCCCAGCGCCTGGTCAGAAAAATCTGCCCCACCTGCCGCGAGGAGACGCTACCCCCGCCCGAGTTGCTGCAGGAACTGGAAAAGGAAGGCCTATCCTCCGAGAAAATGGTGTTTTATCGCGGTGTCGGCTGCAATGATTGCATGAATATCGGCTACCGGGGCAGGACCGGTCTCTACGAGCTGCTGCCGGTGGACGAAGAGGCCCGGGAAATGCTGCTGCAGAAAAAGGATTCGGCCACCATCAAATTGTCCGCGGTGCATAAGGGGATGAGGACTCTCAGGGCCGACGGCTTGAGGAAGGCCCTTCTCGGAGAAACGTCTCTGGAGGAGGTCATCCGGGTGACGCAGGAGGATTAAGGTTTTGTCGCTCTTCGAATATTCCGGCTTCGATGCGGTCGGGAAAAAAGTCAGCGGCCTGATCGAAGGCCCCGGGAAAAGCGCGGTCATCCAGAAACTCCGCAGCCAGGGGATCTTCCCTTCCAGCCTGCGGGAGGAACGGGAAAGCCATGGTCGGCGGCTTTCCTGGCGCCAGCTGACCTGGCGCAAGGTTCCGGCACTGCAGATCGCCATCGCCACCCGCCAGCTCGCCATTCTGCTGGGAGCGGGTCTGCCCCTGGACGAGGCCCTGCGGTCCCTGGGTGAGCAGTTGGACCATCCGGTCCTGGCCCGGGCCCTCAACCGGGCGCGCCAGGACGTGATCGCCGGGGAGTCCTTTCACCAGGCTCTGGAGAATCAACACCTCTTCTCCAAGCTGTTCACCAGCATGGTGCAGGTGGGGGAAAATACCGGACGGCTGGAGCAGGTGCTCGACCGGCTCGCGGATTTTCTGGAAGAACAGGCGCGGCTTCGCTCAAAGGTGCAGGCCGCTCTCGCCTACCCCCTGCTGATGACCCTGGTCGGGGTCTTCGTCCTGTCCTTCCTGTTCGTCTACGTCATCCCCAAGGTGACGCAGATGCTGGACGACCTGGAGCAGACCCTGCCCCTGCCCACCTGGCTGCTGATCGAAACCACGAATTTCATCTCCGCCTACTGGTGGCAGATAGTTTTGGTCGGAGCAGGTCTCGGATATGCCCTGTTCCGCTTCCTCAGGACTGACAGGGGCAAGGAGCTGCGGGACCGCGCTGCGCTGAACGTTCCGCTGTTCGGCAAATTGAACCTTTACCTCGCCACCGCCCGCTTTTCCCGCACCCTGGCCACCCTGCTGCATGGCGGGGTGCCGTTACTGACGGCTTTGGAGATCGTGCGCAATCTGTTTCGCAACGGTCTGCTGGTCGAAGTGCTCGATACCACTCTCAAGAGCGTTCGGGAAGGGGAAGGTCTGGCCGCTCCTCTGCGGCAAACGGCGCTTTTCCCGCCCATTGTCGCGCAGATGGTGGCTATCGGTGAAAAGAGCGGGGAGCTCGAGGGCGTGCTGCACAAGGTGGCCGAATCCCATGAACAGCAGGTCGGCATGACCCTGACGACCATGCTTTCGCTGCTGGAGCCTCTGATGATACTGGTCATGGGGGTGGTGGTGGGCTTTGTCGTGATCGCGATCCTGCTGCCGATTTTCCAGGCCAGCCAGGGGATCGGATGATAACGCAAGTTTGACACGTTCGCATCGTCTTGCCCGAATGGGTCTATCGGGCATCCATTTTTCAGGGATCTGAAAGGCTGGATTCCCGATCAAAATCGTTTCGGGAATGACTTTTGGCGATACCTTAAGGAGTTACAGGACAATGGCACGACGCACATATGCAAACCAGAAGGGTTTCACCCTGATCGAAATCATGGTTGTGGTGGTCATTCTAGGCATCCTCGCCACCTTTATCGCCCCCCGTCTGCTCGACCGGCCTGACGAGGCCCGGCGCACCAAAGCTACTCTGGACATCAAGGCTCTCGAGGAGGCACTCGGTCTGTTCAAGCTCGACAACGGCTACTTCCCGTCCACCGAGCAGGGCCTGCAGGCGCTGGTGGTCAAGCCGGTGACAGGCAGAATTCCCAGCAAGTATCCTGAGGACGGCTATGTGAAAAAAATTCCGCTGGATCCCTGGAACGGAGAGTATGTCTACCTGTCGCCCGGGGTTCACGACAATTTCGACATCATCTGTCTGGGGGCGGATGGAGAGGTGGGCGGCGAGGGGAAAGATGCCGACATCAACAGCTGGGAACTTGAATAACCAGAAGGGCTTCACCCTGTGGGAACTGACGATCGTCATCCTGCTGATCGGCATTTTCGCGTCCCTTACGGTTCCGGTCCTTAGCCATTACGGCCGTGACGACCTGGCCTGGTCGGCCCGCCGCATCGCCGGCACCGTGCAGTTTTTATTCAACGAAGCGGCGATCAGCGGTCTGGAGCATCGGCTGTCCCTGGAGTTTGCGGAAAACCGTTTGGGGGTGATGGTGGTGGAAAGCGACCGCCAGACGGTGGAGCTGGAAACCTGGAAAAGCAGGCTGGCGTTGCCCGAGGGGGTCAGGATCAAGGACATCCGCGTGGCCGGCAGGGGATCCTTTTCCACCGGAAGCGCCACCATCCGCTTTTTCCCCGGCGGCTATCTGGAAGAAAGCATTATTCACCTTTCCCGTGAGACGAAAGACCTGACCCTCAGGCTCAACCCCTTTACCGGGGCCACGGACATCCGGGAAGGCTATCATGAATTCTGATTCCAGAGGTTTCACCCTGCTGGAGGTGACCATCGCGGTGGCTATTGTCGGCATCTCCCTGACCGCTCTGCTGGGGCTCAGCAACCGTTGTCTGCAGGCGCAGGACAAGCTGAGAAATGTGACGACCGCGACCCTTCTGGCTCAGCAGGAAATGAACCGGCTGGAACTGGAGGCCGAGGATAACATCCTGAGTTTCGTGGACACGGAGGGCCGGTTCGAGGAGCCCTTCCAGGCTTTCAGTTGGACCGCCCGATATGAGGAGACACCGCTGGAAGCGGTGAAAATGGTTGTTGTCTCCGTCACCTGGGACAACGAGGACGCTACCCGCTCGGTCGATATCACCTCGTTTCTGATGGAAAGGTAAATGCCCGCCTTGCGTGATCAAAGGGGTCTGACGCTGCTGGAAGTGATGATCGCGGTGACCATCACGGCGATTCTGATGGCGACCATCTACGGAGTCTTCAGCAGCAACAGCCGCGCCAGGGCCAGAGTGGAAGAGTCGAGCCGCCAGATCCATCAGGCGAGAGTTTTTTTCGATCGTCTGGGCCGGGAACTCCGGGGGGCGAATTGGGAGGCGAACCGCGCCGGAACCAACTTTATCTGCACCATCGAGGACAATAAATTCAAGGAATTGACCTTCACGACCTCCTTGGAAACAGTTGTCGGCATGGAGGCGGCCGCCATGACGACCGTACGTTATGTCCTGGAAACAGAGGCCGAGGACCGGAAAATTCTCTATCGGGCCGTCGCGACCGGGGAACGGGCTGCGGACGGGGAGGATGCAAAATATCTGATTCTGTCCGATGTCGCAGAACTGGGTTTCCGGTTTTACGGCAATGGCGCCTGGTTCGAAAAATGGAACGCCGGGGACGAGAAAAAGCTGCCCCGGCTGGTGGAAGTCACCCTGGGAATCAGGACAGGAAACGACATCATGCCTTTTTCCACCAAGGTCGATATTCCCCTGGCCGCAGGCCGCTGATAGGGGGCTGATGATGAATCCGACCAAAAAAGACGAAAAGGGGATGGTTCTCCTCCCGGTTCTGGTCATCGTCGTTCTGCTCACGTCGCTGATTGTGGAGTTTTCGTTTGCAACCTTCGTTCAGATGCGTCTGGCGGAAACCTTTCGCGACGGCACCAAGGCTTACTATCTGGCCAAGGGGGGGGTGCAGGCCGGTCGGATGATGCTGCAGACCGATAACAACGGATATGATTCCTCCGACGAGATGTGGGGGCAGTCCTGGGACAACCTGGGGGTAGCGGATGGAGCCGTCTCCATCAGGATCGAGGATCTCGGGGGAAAACTGGACGTCAACCGGCTGGTCACGAATCTGGGGAATGTCAATGTTTCCCTGAGGGACAAATTCCTTCGGTTTTTCGAGCAGCTGGAAATCGCCGACGGTGAAGAGCTGACCGACGCCCTGATCGACTGGATGGACCCCGATCGCGATCCCAGGCCCTTTGGAGCCGAAGATGAATACTATGTGCGGGAAAAAGGCTATGCCTGCAAGAACGGCAAGCTCGATTCATTGGCTGAACTGGCAATGATTCGAGGATTTTCCGCAGATGTCATCGACAAGATCGGGTCGAATCTGACCCTTTATGGCAGCGAAAGAATTAACGTCAATACCGCCGGTCCGGAAGTTCTGATGTCTTTGAGCAGCGAAATGACCCGGGAGGCCGCCTCTAATATTGTCGAATACCGGGAGACAAATCCTTTCAAGCAGGTGACCGAGGTCAAGGACGTCCCCGGCCTGCAGGAGGAGATCTACTTTTCCATCAGGCCGCACATTGACGTGAGGAGCAATTTTTACCATGTCAATTCGACGGCCGGAATAGGCGATGCAGGGAAAAGGATTCAGGCCGTCATTCAGAAAGACAAAAACCAACTCCTATCATTCAAGGTGCATTAGACACATGGCTCCCCTTTTTGTCGGTGTTGATCTCAGCGATGATTGCCTGAGGGTGGCGGCGCTCGATTCCGGGCACGAACCCCTGCGGGTCCAGGCCCTGATCGAAGAATCCTTTTCCAGCGAAGAGGAACTGATCGCCCTCCTGAGGAGAATTTTTGCGGAAGACCTTCCCCGGGCACGCAAAACGGTCCTGGCGGTTTCCGCCGGCAAAGGGTTTTTCCGGCGGCTCAGTTTCCCCTTTGCCGATTCCGAAAAGATTTCCCAGGCCATCCCCTTTGAACTGGGAAGCCATGTTCCGGTGGAGCTGTCGGACCACCTGACGAGTTTCCAGAAGCCAGTTCTGCAAGCGGACGGCCAGTATCAGGTGCCCACCGCAGCGATGCCCCTGGCTGTTCTGGAGGGTTTGGTCGAGCCTTTCGAGAAGGCGGGGGTGCCTCTGCATGTCCTCGATCTGGCCCCCTTTGCCTATGTCGCAGGCCTGGACCAGGACCTGAACAACTGTCTGCTGGTCTGTGCCGGACGGGAGGAAACGATCGTCGCTCAGGTCGAGGATGGCAGGATTGCCGATTATCGTCTGCAGCCGGTTTCCACAGAGACTCCGATCGAGGTCATTCAGGAATTCATCCATATCCAGTGTCTGTTTTTCCGGCATGCGGGGGCGGGTCAGGAAGTCCCTCTTTGCCTGATCGGATCGCGGGTAGGGCCGGAACTGATCCATTTTCTGGAGAAACAGGGTTACCGGGTGGTTGACGAGCCTTTTCCCGCATTGGACGGTTCGGCCCCGGAAAGGAAATTTATCCCGGCGCTTCTGATGGCAGTCGGGGCCTGCCTGGGAGATTCCCGGGCCACCTTCAACTTCCGCCAGGGTCCCCTGGCCTCCAAAAACGACTGGGCTTCCCTCAAAAAACAGCTGGTTTTCTCCGGTGCCATTGCCGCACTTGCTCTGGTTGTCCTGATTACCGCCCTGAGCATCAATTATGTCTCCAGAGCCGGCATCCTGTCCCAGCTGGACCGGCAGGTGCGGGACGCTTATCGGGACACCTTCCCCAACTCGAAACTGATCGTCGATGCACCCCTGCAGATGCAGAGCCAGTTGCAGGAGCTGGAAAAGAGGGCGGCGATTTTCAGGGTGTCCGGCAACCTGTCGCCTCTCGACGTATTGAAGGAAATTTCGGAACGGCTTAAGGACATACCGGATCTCGAGGTGAGGACTTATCAGTACAATCAGGACTTCGTCCGTCTCGAAGGGACTACCAAATCCTTCGAGGACGTCAATCGGATGAGCGGAAATCTGAGAAGATCCAACCAGTTCGGCAATGTTGAAATATCAGAAGCCAAAATGAGTTTGGACGGTCAGAACGTCAACTTCCGGGTTCAGTTTGCGCTTAAGGGGGGACCGTCGGGATCATGATAAGCCGCCTTATGAACAAGTTCAATCGCCTCAACATGCGGGAGAAAATCCTTGTCTGCTTGGGTATCGCTTTTGTTTTTCTGGCCATCCTGTACTGGGGGGGCATCGCTCCCTACAAAAATCAGATGGCCAATCTCGACCGGAAGATCGCCCAGCGCCAGAAGCAGGTCGGAGAAATGGCCGTTTTGAAAGCCGAGATTCTCGATCTTCAGGAACGCGTGGCGGCGGCCGAGAGGAAGGTATCCCAGGCGGTCAACTTTTCTCTGTTTTCCTTTGTCGAACAGAAGGTCCAGGAAGCTGCCGGCAGGGAAAACCTGGTGTTCATGCGTCCCAAACCGGCGACCCGGCAAGGGGATTACGAGGAGACAGCCCTTGAGGTGAAGCTGGAAAAAATCAGCCTTCAGCAGGTCGTCCGCCTCATTTATGAAATCGAAGCGGCAGAGGTGCCGCTCAACATCACCACGCTGCAGATCCGAAGCCGGAAGCCGAATATGGAGCTTCTGGACGTCACACTGGACATCTCCACGCTGCGGAAAAAAGCATGAAAAACCGAATGGACAATATTCTGGCGAGAATCCCGCGGAACTGGACCCTGCCGACGGAAGGAAAAGGTTACACTATTCTGCTGACGGCGCTCCTGCTGACCTCGTTCCTTCTCGGTATCATCTGGTTTTTCCCGACGGATCCCTTGAAGTATCGGATCGAGAATGAGCTGGCCGCTCAGTACGGTGCCGATGTCCGGATTGCCGAGTTGGATTTCGTATTCCCGCTGCAGATGCAGTTCAGCAACATTCGGGCGGAAATGCCCGGGCTTTTCACGGACCTCAAGATCGACTCCCTGCGGGTGAAGCCGGTGTGGAGCAGTCTTCTTTTTGGAAGAAGGGCATTTTCCTTTTCCGGGCGGCTGAATCAGGGAACGGCGGAAGGATCGGTGGGGGCCGACGGCAAGCTGGCCCTCAACCTGCAGCAGGTCCGGTTTTCCTTCCCCCTCAGCGAAAGCGGCTCCCTGGTTCTGGGAGGCGTTGCCGGGGACGTCCGGCTGGAGGGAACCTACCCCTTTCCGGCCGAAGGGGAATCGATAGTCAGCGCGCAATTTGAAAATCTGGAATTGACCGGCCTTCAGTCCCTCGGCCTCGGGCCCGAGATTCTGCAACTCGGCCAGTTTCAGATGGAAGGAAAAGGTCAGGGAACTATTCTGCAGGTGGAGCGGTTGGGTCTTACCGGGGGGGCCATTCTGGTCGATGGCAAGGGCTCGATAGTTTTTCGGCAACCGGTGGAAACCAGCAACCTGCGCCTGACGGCCACTCTCAAAGCGGATTCCCAGTTGCGGGAGATCGGGGAACTGCTCGCCCTGACCCAAAAGCCTGCCGCCGACGGCTCCTACCAGTTCCGTCTTATCGGTACCTTCGATCAGCCCCTTCTGCGCTAAAATTTTTTTCGGTATCGGTATCGGTATCGGTATCGGTATCGGTATCGGGGTCGGTATCGGGGTCGGTATCCGGCTGGTATTTTGAATTTCCTCCTCACTTCTCACTCTGGAAAAACCTGCAATTAACGTTAAAATATCCCGTGATATTTCCATCATGGAGGATTCTATGAAGCGCGTTCTGCTGTTTCTCGTGACCAACCTGGCCATCATCATGGTGCTCGGCGTCGTGCTGAGCCTGCTGGGGGTCGACCGTATTCTGGACGAGCAGGGGGTCGGGCTCGATCTGTACAATCTTTTGATCTTTGCGGCCGTTTTCGGATTCGGCGGCTCCTTCCTGTCGCTGGCCCTGTCCAAATGGACCGCCAAGCGCCTGACCGGCGCCCGGGTCATCGAGACCCCGGCCAGTCATACCGAAGCCTGGCTGGTCAATGTCGTACAGCGCCAGGCCCAACAGGCCGGCATCGGCATGCCGGAAGTCGCCATCTACAATTCACCAACCGTCAATGCCTTCGCCACCGGAATGCGTCGCAACCGGGCGATGGTGGCGGTCAGCAGCGGTTTGCTGCAAAACATGAATGAAGCGGAGGCTGAAGCCGTGCTCGCCCACGAGGTCAGCCATGTGGCGAATGGCGACATGGTCACCCTGGCCCTGATTCAGGGGGTGGTCAACACCTTCGTTATCGTGCTCTCGCGGGTGGTGGGATATCTGGTCGACCGCATCGTGTTCAAGACCGAGCGTGGCCATGGACCGGCGTTTTTCGTCACGGCTTTCCTGGCCCAGATGGTGTTCGGCATCCTCGCTACTATCGTCGTGCTCTATTTCAGCCGCAGAAGGGAATTTCGTGCCGATGCCGGCAGCGCCTCCCTTGCCGGCCGGGAGAAGATGATCGCTGCCTTGCAGCGCCTGCAGGGTACGCCCACCGCTCCCCTGCCGGACCAGATGGCGGCTTTCGGGATTTCGGGAACCAGGGCGCGGGGAATCCGCCGTCTGTTCATGACCCATCCGCCCCTTGAAGAGCGGATAGCCGCTTTACGGGAACAGAGGTGACGTTCTGTGGCAGGACCGCAGATAATTGGATATTGGTTTTTCCTTCGGCATACGCGATCCGTTCCCATCCGGAGTTTCCGGATGAACCCTCGACTAATCCGGGAAATCCGGATAAATGCCTGTCCACATCCGGTAAATCTCCATAAGATCCTCCATCTCCGGAAAGCGTCTCTGCTCCAGGCGTGAAAACACCTGTCTGTCGTCCACGAAGATCGCAAATTCGCCAGGCTGCCGGCCGGCGACAAGCTCGATATCAATGCCGGGAATTGTCTCCCTCAGTTCTGCAGCGAGACCCGCTGCCCGTTCCTGTTGCCCTCAGGAGGCGCAATATTGAATCTTGATTTTCATCGGTAATTCCTTCTTTCGCGAAGACCGAATCGGGACCAGGTTCGATGGCAAGGAATCAGGTTCCGGGCCAAACCGCGGCAATCCCGTCGATGACGTACTGGACGGAGAGAAACGCAAGCACCAGACCCATGACCCGGGCGAGAATGGTGCTTCCAAGGGGACCGATAAGGTTCATGAAGCGGTCGGCCTGACGCAGAAAAAGAAACGTGGCGCCGAAGACCGCGGCCAAAGCGAGCAGCAGGGCCAGATAATGGGGAAAGCTCTGCGCCTTGTCGGCGAAAATCAGGGCGGTGGTTATGGCCCCGGGTCCGGCCAGCAAAGGGACGGCGAGTGGGGTGATGGAGATGTCCTCCTTCTTCTCGGCAAGGCGCTGTTCGCGGTAGCTTGTTTCGGTCCCGCTCCTGCGCCCGTACAGCATTTCCAGGCCGATGAAGAACAGAAGCCCTCCACCGCAGATCCGGATGGCCGGAGCGGTGATTCCCAGGCGACCGAGCAGGGGGGAACCGGCGAGCAGGAAGAAAACAAGAATCCCGAAGGCTGCAAGACAGCCGCGAAAGGCCATACTGCGACGTTCTGCGCGGCTTTTGTCGGGAGTGATGGCAAGAAAAACCGGAACCCCGACAATCGGATCGACGATGATGAACATCTGAACAAAAAAAGTGACGAACAGTTCGACAAATCCCGACATGATGCCTGAATTCCTTTTCTTTGTTCTTCACCAATTTAATTGTTCCGGATGGTTTTTCAAGCACCCTGTCTGACAGCCCTGGCCGCCTGCATGAATTTTTTGACCCGGGAGGTGTCGACCGGGTTCTTCAGCACCCCGTCGCATTTGAAAAAGCTGCCGACGATTGCCCCGTCCGTCAAGGGCAACAGGTCTTCCAGCGAGGGAAAGGCCGCTCCGATGACCAGAAGGTTTCCTGGGCGTCACTCTTTTCCCGGTGGAGTGATGCCGTACTTTTCCATCCGGTAGAGCAGAATATGCCGCGGGATTTTCAGGAATTCAGCGGCACTCGTCCGGTTCCATCCTTTGCGCTCCAAAGCTTCGATCACCACCTCCTTCTCCAATTGCTCCAACGGATAGCCTTCGACCGGGATATTGACAACCTTGTTTTTCGAGCCTTTTGTCCCGCACAGGATCTTCTCCGGCAGGTCGGCGCGGCGAATGGTCTCAGTTTCCCGCATGATGATCAGCCGTTGAACCGTATTCTCAAGTTCCCGGACGTTTCCCGGCCAGGGATAATCCGTGAGGGCAGCGATGGCCTCCCGGTCGAACTCGACGTCTTCCCTGCTGTGTTTCATGGCAAAGTGTTTGAGCAGCAACGGAATATCTTCCTTCCGCTCCCGCAGGGGCGGAATATGTATGGGGATGACGGAAAGCCGGTAATAGAGGTCATCGCGGAAATTTCCGTTTTTCATCGCCTCTTCCATGTCGAGATTGGTGGCCGCCACCACCCGAACGTCCACAGGGATCGATTTGGTACTTCCGACCGGCTCCACGATCCTTTCCTGCAGGGCGCGCAGAAGTTTGGGCTGCAGATCGAGAGAAAGCTCTCCCACCTCGTCGAGAAAGAGGGTGCCGCCGTCTGCCTGCTTGAATTTTCCTGTCTTGTCTGCGGTTGCTCCGGTGAAAGCGCCTTTGACATGGCCGAAAAGCTCGCTTTCGAGAAGATCCCTGGGGATTGCCGCGCAGTTGATGGGAGTGAATACCGCCGCCTTGCGGGAACTCAACAGGTGAATCGCTCTGGCCACCAGTTCCTTGCCGGTTCCGGATTCACCGGTGATCAGAATGGTCGCCTCCGTGTCGGCAACCTTCCGCACGATATTGAAAACTCTCTCCATCGCCGGGGAAATGCCAACGATATTCTCGAAATCGATCTTTTCCGTCAGCCGATCCTTGAGCTGGCGGTTTTCCCGGGACAGGTTGGAAACCTCGATGGCCTTGCGCACCACCAGTTTCAATTCGTCCCGGTTGAAGGGTTTGGTGATGTAGTCGTAGGCTCCCAGCTTCATCGCCTCGACGGCGGTGTCGACGGCGCCGAAAGCGGTCATGATGATAATGATCGTGTCGGGCGAGCGTTCCTTGATCTCCCGCAGCACACGGAAACCGTCGATACCCGGCATCTTCAGGTCGGTGATGACGAGGGGCGGTTGGTGTTCGTCAAACTCCCGCAAGCCTTCGGCTCCAGAGACCGCTGCATGGACTTCGTATCCTTCCTCCTGGAGGTTGTACCCCAGAACCCGACGGAAGGAAGGATCATCATCGATTATCAGGATTTTTTCTTTCATTTTTCACAACCCTTGCCCGGCAGACGGATATGGAAGGCAGCTCCCTGGGTCGGTGAATTCTCCACCGTGATGCTGCCGCCGTGGGCCTCGATGATTTTGCGGGTGGTCACCAGGCCCAGCCCGGTTCCGCCTTCCTTGGTGGTGAAGAAGGGTTCGAAAATTTTGTCCCTCGCCTCGATGGGAATGCCCGGCCCCGTATCCGAAAAGACCAGTTCCACCCAGGCCGTTCCGCCGGGCGCGGGCTCTTCCCGTCTCATGGTGATGGTCACTGCGCCGCCTTCCGGGGAGGCCTGCAGGCCGTTGAGAACGATGTTCAGGAATGCCTGGCGCAGCCGTTCCGGATCTCCGGCTATGGTGGGCATGGGATCGATTCTGCACTCAAAGGCGACCTTCCTCTTTTTGGCTTCGCAGGTTAACAGGGAAATGACATTGTGCAGCTCCTCGGCGAGGTCGCAACACCCCATCAGAACCGGTTGCGGCCGCGCCAGGCGCAGGAAATCCTCCACCACCCTGTTGAGCCGTTTCGATTCCCGCACCATGATTTCCAGGAACTCGTATTTTCTGTCCCCCGGCTGGAAATCGTCCTTGAGAATTTCCGCCGTCCCCTGGATGGAACCCAGGGGATTGCGAATTTCATGGGCGAGAACGGCGGAGAGCTCTCCGATGGTGGAAAGCCGTTCGCATTTGCGCAGCTGACCCTCCATATTGCTGATGCGCTCCGACTGACGGCTCAGCTTTTCATAGGACTGTTCCAGGCCCAAGGCCGTCTGCCGCAGCCGGTAGGCCTGCATCCGTTCTCTCTGGGACAGAAACCCGGTGACGCCGCCGACGACGTAGTAGAGAAGAATTTCCAGGTACTGTTCCAGGGTCAAGGCAGCCCATGTCGATTTGGGATAGAGAAGAAAGGGCAGGTAGGCGACGGTCACGATGAACGCACAGAGCATTCCACCCCGAAACCCATACCAGAAGGCAGCAAGGATCAGCGGAAGGTAGTAGAGCCTCTGATAGACGCAGTGGGGTTTGGGAAGGTCAAGGGGCGTTAGATAATGGAGCAGGGTGATTCCGGCGATGAAAAACACCAGTACAAAAAGCCGTCTCCCCTGAGGAAGATGCTGCCCGATGCCTTCCATGCTGGAAGACAGGTCATCTTTTGCCGCAGACTGAAAAGGCGGCTCTTTGTCTATCGGACAACCGGCGGATTGGTTCACGAGGTCAACTCCCCCTTGAGGTTTGGATGAAAAACTTGTCAAAAAACCCCTTTCAGAACCACAAAAACGAAGAAGCATTGAGAGGCCTTCCGGTAATTCATTTCAAGAACTGTTCCCCTCTGGATACTTCGGTTCCGGCCCCTTTTACTACGGATCATACACCCTTGTTGCCTTCAGATATGAAGAATATTCTTCATTGAGGAGAGAATATTCTTCAAAAAATCATGAGCAGGAACTTCCTGTTTTATGCCACCAGGTCCCTTAAGTCCCTGATACTTTACATAAGTTTGCGTTCGGCCGGTCGCTGGCATCAAGAGTGCTATTCAAGGCGGGGTAGCTCCCTCATCCATTGGTCCATGAAAGGTCAAGCGCTTATGGAAACGGATCACGGTATAGCCGACATTATTGCCAGCCACAGCAGAGACGTCAATGATCTGGTCCCGATTCTTCAGGAGGTTCAGCGCAGCCTGGGATATGTTTCCCGGGATTCGCAGAGAATGATCGCCCGCGAGTTGAATCTTCCGCCAAGCAGAGTTCACGGCATTGTCAGTTTCTATAACTTTTTCCAGGAAAACCCTCCCGGAAGGCACCAGATCCGCGTCTGCATGGGCACCGCCTGCTATGTGCGGGGGGCCGGGAAGCTGATCGAAAAAATCAAGGCCGAATACGGCATCGATCCGGGCGAAACCAGTACCGATCGAAGGTTTTCCCTCGAGGAGGTCAGGTGTGTTGGCTGTTGCGCCATCGGTCCGGTGATGACCGTCGACGGCGATGTCTATGGCAGCTTGTCCTCCGAAACAATCCCCTCCGTGCTTGAAAAATACAAATAGAGGTATGGCCATGCAGATACGAACATTTGAAGATCTGGCACTGCTGCGACAAAAGATTTCGGCAAGCAAAGCAGCGGATTCGGAAAAGACACAGATCATCGTCTACGGGTCGACCTGCGGACTTGCTTCCGGCGCCGGTAAGGTTTTGGACGCCGTGCGGAAAGAGATCGAGCCCTGCGGCAGGGACGATGTCCTGGTTCTGGAACATGGTTGCATGGGCTGCTGCTTCATCGAGCCGTATATATCCATTCGGCAGGGACACGATTCCACCGTCTACGGATATCTCGACGGAGCGAAAGCGGCCGAGGTGGTGCGCAGCCATCTGCAGAAAAACGAGATCCTCGAAAAGTACCGGATCGACCTGGATATGCCCTTTTTCACCAGACAGGTCCGCAGGGTCACGGAGTTGCTTGGTGAAGTGGATCCTTTGCGCATCGACGATTATCTCTTTCATGACGGATATTCCGCTTTGGCCATGGCCCTGCAGAGGGATAGCGGAGAGATCCTCGACGAAGTGAAGGCCGCCGGTCTCAGGGGGCGGGGCGGCGCCGGGTTCCCGACGGGCCGAAAATGGGAATTCGCCCGCAATGCCGCCGGAGACCAGAAATACCTTGTCTGCAACGCCGACGAAGGGGATCCCGGTGCCTACATGAATCGGGCCGAACTGGAAGGCAACCCCCATGCCCTGTTGGAAGGGATGGCGATTGCCGCCTATGTCATCGGCGCCAGCCGGGGCTATATCTATATCCGGGCCGAGTATCCCCTGGCCGTGGAGACCCTGAGACAGGCCATTGCCCAGGCCCGGGAATACGGCTTTCTGGGGAAGAACATCCTGGGCAGCGGCTTCGATTTCGACGTCGAGCTGTTTCTCGGCTCCGGGGCCTTTGTCTGTGGGGAAGAGACGGCCCTGCTGGCTTCGCTCGAGCAGAAGCGCGGCAACCCGCGGATTCGTCCCCCCTTCCCCGCCATCGAAGGTCTGTTCGGCAAGCCGACGGTGATCAACAATGTCGGCACCCTTTTCAACATCCCCCTGATCATCCGCAAGGGAGCGGAGTGGTGGAGTTCACTCGGCTCGGAAACGACAAAAGGCACCAAGGTATTCTGCCTAACGGGGCAGATCATGAACAGTGGTCTGGTGGAAGTCCCCATGGGGACCACCATGCGGGACATCCTCTATGCCATTGGCGGCGGCATCCCCAACGGCAAGGAGTTCAAGGCCGCGCAGTTGGGAGGACCTTCGGGTGGGTTCGTGCCCGAGGAACATCTCGACCTGCCCATCGACTACGAATCCCTGCAGGGTATCGGCTCCATCATGGGTTCCGGGGGGATGGTCATCCTCGATCAGGACTCCTGCATGATCGACGCGGCCAAGTTTTTCCTTCAGTTCGATCAGGACGAATCGTGCGGACAGTGCGTTCCCTGCAGAAGGGGCCTGCCGCTGATGATCCATTATCTGGAAAAAATCAGCGACGGCAAAGGCGAGATGGAGGATCTGGAGAGCCTCGTCGGTCTGGCGGACTGCATCAAAAAGACCTCGCTGTGCGCTCTGGGGCAGACGGCGGCCAACCCCACCCTAAGCACCCTGCGCTTTTTCCGGGATGAATATGAGGCGCACATAAAGGACAGAAAATGTCCCGCCGGAGTGTGCAAGCCGCTCATTCAGTTTTCCATCGATGCAACCAAATGCGTCGGCTGCGGGGTCTGCAAAAAAGTCTGTCCGGAAAATGCCATCGAGGGTGAGATCGGCAAGGCACACCGGATTTCCTTCGCCAAATGCGTGAAGTGCGGTCTCTGCAAGGATGTCTGTAAATTCGACGCCATCGGCGTTCTCTAGAATCGAGGGACGGATCATGGTCACTATACACATCAACGGCAAACCCTGCATCGCGGAAGAAGGTTCGGTTCTATTGAACGCCTGTGAGGAAAACGGCTTCCCGATTCCCCATCTCTGCCATAAAGAGGGGCTGAGTTCCGTGGGGGTGTGCAGGCTCTGCCTGGTCAAGGTAGAGGGCATGCGCGGGCTGGTGCCCTCCTGTTCCACAAAGGTAACGGACGGAATGAAGGTGACGACGGAAGACGAAGAAATCAACCGGTTTCGTCGGCTCAACCTTGAAATGATCCTGTCCGAACACGAACACAACTGCCTTCTCTGTGAAAGCTGCGGCCGGTGCGAACTGCAGGAACTGGCGTATCGGCTGGATGTGAAGAGCATCCGCTTTCCGGTAAACCAGGAGGTGAGTTCCCTGGATGAATCGAGCGAGGTCATTGTCAGGGACCCCAATCGCTGCATCCTCTGCGGTCGCTGTGTCAGGGCCTGTTCCGAGATCACCGATCGGCAGATCATCGATTTTGCCGATCGCGGGCCGGGTCTGACCATCAATGCCGGATTGCGCGAACCCCTGGGCGAAACCGACTGCAAATCCTGCGGCGCCTGCCTCCAGGCCTGCCCGACCGGGGCGCTGACGGAGAAGCTGGCGCGCTCGCAGGGCCGTACCTGGGAGGTCGAAAAGGTGCAGACGACCTGCACCCATTGCGGCGGCGGCTGCCAGATAGAATTCTGGGCCAGGGACAACAAGCTGATTCGGGCCTATGGGGTGGAGAAGGAGAACACGGACAATCAGGGCCACCTCTGCGTAAAAGGACGATTCGGTTTCGATTTCGTCAACAGTCCCAATCGTCTGACGACTCCGCTCATCAGGAAAAACGGAAAACTCGAACCGGCAGGCTGGGACGAGGCCCTGGATTACGTCGCCGCAAATTTCCAGAGGATCAAGGAGAAATACGGCAGCGACGCGCTCGGCGGCATCGCTTCCGCAAAAACCACCACCGAGGAGGATTATCTTTTCCAGAAATTCATGCGTGCCGCCATCGGCACCAACAATATCGATTTCTGCGTCCGGTTCTGTCACTCGCCCAGCGGCGTGGCGCTCGGCAGGGCCTTCGGCGCCGGGCCGGCGACGAATTCGCCCAGGCTCCTCAAAACAACGGAAGTGGTTTTCGTGACCGGCCTGAACATGACCGAGATGTACCCGGTGTTCGGCGACATGCTGAAACGGAAACTGAAGGAAGGGAAGGTCAAGCTCATCGTCGTGGACCCCCGACGGATCGAGCTCGTCGATTACAGCGATCACTGGCTGCGGCCCAGGCTGGGAACGGACGTTGCCCTGATCAACGGCATGATGAACGTGATTCTGGCGGAGGGGCTCGAGGATGCCGGTTTCATCGCTGAAAGAACCTCCGGCATGGACGAATTGCGCAAGGTCGTGGCGCACTACCCGCCGGAGAAGGTGGAGGAGATCACCGGCGTACCCCAGGAACAGATCATCGCCGCGGCCCGGCTCTACGGCAGAGCTGAGCGCGCCTCCCTGTTCTACGGCATGGGAGTTATCCACAACACCCGAGGAACGGACAATGTGGCCGCGCTCTGCAACCTGGCCCTGCTGACCGGAAACCTGGGCAAGGCCGGCACGGGCGTCAACGGCATCGGCAAGCACAGCAACGGACCGGGTGCCGGTGATACAGGTTGCTCCCCGGTCGCCTATTCGGGGGGACAGCGGGTCGACAATCCGCAGGTCGCCGAAAAATTCGAAAAGGCCTGGGGCGTGCCCCTTTCCCGCAAACCGGGTCTGACCCAATCCGACATGGCGCTCGGCAACGGCCATATCAAAGGCCTGTATGTCGTGGGAGACAACCTGTTGCGAAACAGCCCCAACCTGGGGAAAGCCCGACAGGTTATCGACGCCCTGGATTTTCTCGTGGTTCAGGACATGTTTCTGACCGAAACAGCAGAGGTCGCGGACGTGGTCCTGCCCGCCAGCTCCTTTGCCGAAAAGGACGGCACCTTTACCAGCGGCTACCGCTTGGTGCAGCGGGTGCGGGCGGTCATCGATCCGGTCGGGGAGAGCAGGCCGGATTGGGAGATCATCCGCGAACTCAGCCGGAGGATGGGCTATGCCATGGATTACGCGTCTCCGGCGGACATCATGGACGAGATCGCCTCTCTGACCCCAAGCTATGGCGGCATTTCCTATGACCGCCTCGAAGAGGGGGGACTGCGGATACCCTGCCCGACTAAGGATCATCCCGGCACCGAATTCATGTGGGGGCAAACCTTCAAGACCGACACCGGGAAAGGGAAATTTTTCCCGGCCGAGTACCAGCCGCCGGCGGAGAAGGCCGATGAAGAGTTTCCGTTTATGCTGATCACCGGCAAGGAGCTGTATCATATCCATACCGGAGCCTGCACCCGCCAATCGAAGGCGCTTTTCAACCTGGCGCCGGAGGATATTCTGGAGGTCAACCCGGCCGATGCGGAACGGCTGGGGATCGTCGACGGCGGCAAGGTGAAGCTGCGTTCCCGCAGGGGCAGGTTCGAGATAAAGGTTCAGGTGACCGACCGGGTGCCGGAAGGAACGCTGTTCACGACCTTCCATTCGAGCGACATCAACGTTCTGACATCCGACAGCCTCGATGCTTTGGCCAAGGTCCCTGAACTCAAACTCTGCGCCGTTGCGATGGAAAAGGCCGGATAAAGGGCTTTGCCGGTGGTAACCTGCCGCTATGGGCTGAAGGAGCGACAAAAATAAGGATTTATGGTCAGAGTGAGCAGCTCCGTTTTGAAAGGCAGCACCTGTCGTGCTGCCTTTTTTAATTTTAAGGTTCTTAGAAAAGGCCCAACGTCATTGTGAAAAGAATATTCTTCATGCGGGAATAGAATAGTCTCCAGCCAACCCCGCACTATTCATAAAAAAACCCCAAATCATAGTCTAAGTATTTGTTTTAATTAGTGGTTTTCCTTAGAATATCATTTGGCATTAAAAGTGCTATTTGTAATATTCAAATGGTTGGATGAGTCGATATAATAGTTTCAGACCCCTAAAAAGGAGGCAAAAATGAAACGTATCAAAGCATTAGTGGGAATGATCCTGGCCGCTCTTCTGCTTGCAGGCTGCGCCACGACAGGCACCAGGAGTTCTGATGGTGCGACCGTGAAATGCCCGGCCTGCGGTTACGAGTTCAACACCCCCTCAGAAGCATAAGCCTTAAATGGAACCTTCCTGTGGAGAAAGGCAGCATAACCAGTGCTGCCTTTCTCATGTTCACTTAAATTTAGGGTAACGAGAAAAAACCAGGTCCGGTTTCGGCATCGGCAAAGGTTTTGTGCTGAGGCCGGGAAAGTGCCGGGCACGATCAGACTCAATTCGTACACCGGTCTGCAGTCCTAAAAAGCAGAGGTGCGAACTCGTCGGGCGGGAGCGGCTTGCTGAAGAGATAACCTTGGTAAGCGTCGCACTGGCAGCCCGCGAGCAGATCGAGCTGCTCTCTGGTTTCGACCCCTTCGGCGACCGCCTTGATGCCGAGGCTGCGGGCGATGGCGACGACACCGGCGACCATGGCTGCGGCGCTGGCATCGTGGGTTGCGTCCGTGATGAAGGAGCGGTCGATTTTGAGGTGATCGACAGGGAAGCGCCGCAGGTAGTTGAGACTTGAATAGCCGGTGCCGAAATCGTCCAGGGCCAAGCGGATCCCCAGTTTCTTGAGGTGACGCATGGTTTCGGCGGCGCCGGCGGGGTCGTGCATGATCATGCTCTCGGTGAGTTCCAGTTCCAGCATATCCGCAGACAGTCCTGTTTCCTCCAGAATCGTCCGCACCTGCTCGATCAGACTGGTTTGGCGGAATTGGCGGGCGGAAAGGTTGACCGCCACTTTAATTGGCAGCCCCTTCTCCTGCCAGGCCTTGGCCTGGAAGCAGGCCTCCCGCAGAACCCATTCTCCCAAGGGAACGATCAACCCGGTCTCCTCGGCCAGAGGAATGAAGGAGCCCGGCGGGATTAGACCCTTCTGAGGGTGGCGCCACCGCACCAGGGCCTCGCATCCGGCGATCCGGCCCGACCCTATTTCCACTTTCGGCTGATAGTGAAGGGCGAATTCGCCTCGCTGCAGGGCCCGGGCCAGGTCGGTCTCCAGTTCCAGGGTTCCCTGAATTCTCAAGTTCATGTCTTCCGCAAAGAAGCGGAAAGAGTCCCCCCCTTCCTCCTTGGCTCGATACATGGCGATATCGGCATGGCGCAGCAGGGTCTCCACATTAGCGCCATCCTTGGGATAAAGGCTGATGCCGATACTGGCCGTCACTCGGAGCTCATGCCCCTCCAGCCGAACCGGTTCCGCCAGGGCGTCCCGGATTCGTTTGGCCATCAGGCCGACATCGTCCAACTCGGCTACCTCCGCCAGAGCGATGACGAACTCGTCCCCGCCAAAGCGGCTCACGGTATCACCGGCTCTGACGCAATGATTCAGGCGGGCTGCAACAGTCCGCAGCAAGTCGTCGCCCTGGCTGTGCCCCAAGCTGTCGTTGATCACCTTGAAACGGTCGAGATCGAGCAGCAGGACGGCCACAATTCTCTTGGAACGATCGGCGAAGATCAGGCTCTGCCCCAGTCGATCGGCCAGCAGGTTGCGGTTGGCCAGGTCGGTCAGGGCGTCATGGCTGGCCTGATATTCCAGCTCCTCTTCATAGCGCTTGCGTTCGGTGATGTCCTGGACGGTGCTGATGACGCCGATGATCTCCCCTTTGGTGTTCCGCAAGGGCGCACTCGTGTCCAGGCACCAGCCCGAGAAGCCGGCCGGGGAGTTCAGCCTGAATTCGAGAGGAGCCGGCGTTTTTCCGGCCCTGGCCGACTCGAGCCGCTCGATCAATCCCGTTTCCTGCAGAAACGGCAATGTCTCGGGATGACGGCCGAGATTTTCACTGGCCGGCACCCCGGACAACTGCTCCATGTAGGGATTCCAGACCTGGACACGCAGATCGCGATCGAAGACTATGACACCCTCCCCGGCGCTGTTGATGATCTGCTGGTTGAACCGGCTCGACTCTTCAAGGGCTTCATCGGTTTTCAGTTTGGCGAGAGCGACGGCCACGTAATCGACCATATTTTCCAGCAGGGCGATAGTTTCGGCGGTGAATCGCCCGTTGCGCCGGTCGTTGAACTGGAACAGGCCGAGGGTCTTGCCGTGCAGGCGAAGAGGGATCATGGCCACCGATTCGAAACGCTTGCCGGTGCAGCGGCTGCGGGTTCTGGCCCGTCCTGCATCGATGCTGTTCACCCTCAATTGTGACGAACGGCTGGTCCAGAAACTGCCCCGGGGGGTGAAGTAGGGCTGGGAAGGGTCGAAGTTTCCGTTAAGGACTTGGCAGCACATGCAATCGAGAACAGGGTGTCCGTTCTGGTCGCATTTCAGTTTCCCTTTTTCATCGACGGCGCAGAGGGAATTTTCGGTACGCAAAAATTCTTCCGGAAAACCACGCGTTTCATAATAGGGGAAATCGCTCCCCTCCTGCAGGCGCACCCCGATGGCCTCGCAACCACAGAATCGCTGAAAGAAGGCGGTGAGGCGGCGCATCAGTTCCCGGGTGTCGGCGGCCATGTTGCAGATCCGCAGCATCTCGACCGTGGCTTCGCGGGCATCCTCGGCCTGCTTGCGGTCGGTGATGTCGCTGCCCACGGCCAGGATTTCCGCCACCTCGCCGTTGCAATCGAGGATCGGATTGTTGGTCCAGTTCATCCAGACCCGGCGGCCGTCCCTGCGCAGGTTTTCATTGCGGTTGCTCCGATAGCGTTCCGGGTGATCCACGATCTCCCGCACCAGTTTGGTCAGGTCGGCCCCGCTCGACTCCCGCTCGGGCAGGAGCAGGCCTACGTTCCTGCCGATCACCTCCTCAGCCCGATAACCGAAGAAAGCCTGGGCATACTCGTTGAAGAAGGTGATTGTCCCGTCCCGCGTCCAGCGAATGATGGCGCTGTTGGCCTGCTGCACAAGCTGACGGTATCGCTCCTCGCTTGCGTGCAGGGCCTGTTTGTTTTTCATCCGGATCATGGCCACCGCGACCTGGTCGGTTACGGCTTTCATCAGGGAGAGATCGTCTTCGCTAAAGGTTTCGCGGCTGCGGGTTCCGAAAGAGAGAGTGCCGACAAGCTGTCCTTCAGGACCCAGCAGCGGATGACAGGCATAGGCCTTGATGCCGCAGGAATTGACCAGTTCGGTGCGCTGGTCCCTGGAGGTGGGAATATGTTCGGCGACAATGCGACAGCCGTCCCGCGCGACGCAGCCGCAGATCCCGACCCCATAGTCGAGCCATTCGATCCGCCGGGCGTCCTCCTCGGGAATGCCGGCACAGGCGTTCAGGCGCAGTCTTCCGGGCTGCTCATCTACCAGAAAATTGATGAAGACATGGCAGCCCAACTGTTCCATGACCCTGCGGCAGATCGCATCCACGACCTTTTGGGGGTCGGTTGTCCGCAGGAGCTCTTCGGCGGTCTCTGCCAGCAGTTCGAATCGCTGCAGGCTGCTCTGAAGCTTGTCCTCGGCCTGCTTGCGCTCGGTGATGTCCGCGACCGTGCCGACGAAACTTGTCGCCTTCCGGGCCTCGCCGACGCCCTCGAACGTGGCGATGCCATGGGCTTCTATCCAGCGCACAGAGCCGTCCGGGAGGTTGATGCGGTACTCCGCCTTGTAAGGCTGCGGGCTGACCGGATCGAGGGCCGCCTCCACCTTGGCCCAGACCAAGGGCAGGTCATCCGGGTGAATGCGGGCGAGGATTTCGTCGTTGGGGCGCTGGTAGCCGGTAACTTCGAAGATTTCCTTATAGCGCTTGTCCCAGGAGGCGACTTGTGTGACGGGATCGTAGTGCCACCACCCCAGACGGGCGGCATCCAGGGCCAGCCGCCGCTGCCGGCCGAGCCTTTGGAGCTCCAGTGCCGCCTGTTTGCGCTCGGTGATGTCGCGGCCATAGAGATTGACGTAGCCGCGTTCGGGAATCGGCGCGAAGGCGAAGGAGAAAACGCGCGTACCGCAGCGAATTTCCCTTTCCCGGTTCTTTCCGGTTCTCAGAGCCGCCTCCAGCTCCTCTCGCACAAACTCCGGAACCATTCCCCCGAGGGTGCATTGCCATTGATTCAACAGGGGCTCCGAAGCCCGATTGGCGTACTGCAAGGCGCCATCGGCATTCACCCGCAGAACGGGGAAAGGGTTCTCCTCCGGGAACAGGGCCGTGCTCCGGATCTGGTCCTCGGCGCGCTTCCGATCGGATATATCGACGAGCGTGACGACGATCCCGTCGATACTGCCTTCAGTGGTCCGATAGGGGAGCACCCGCATCAGGAAATGCCTTTGGCCGTCCACGGAGGCCACCTCCCGTTCCACCGGGTCCAGGGATGCAAGCACCGTTCGGGCGTCCTCCGGCAGACCGGCCCAGTCGATGGTGCCCGACAAATGCCGGAAGGGGCGGCCGACATCCGTTTGAATCAGGTTGAAAATACAGGACATCGCCGGGGAAAAGCGCCTGATGGTGAGCTGCCGGTCTAAAAAGATGGTGGCGATCTCCGAACTTATGAACAGGTTTTCCATGTCGCTGTTGGCCCTGTCCAGTTCCTCCACCTTCCCCTGCAACTCCGAATTGACCGTAACCAGCTCTTCGTTCAGGGATTGCAGCTCTTCTTTTGAGGATTCCAGCTCCTCGTTGGTGGACTGAAGCTCCTCGTTGGCCGACATCAATTCCTCGTTGGCCGACATGAAGCCTTCCTGCGAGGTTTCGAGCTGTTCAGCGACCGCCTGAAGTTGCTCATGGGTGATGTGAAGCTGCTCCTCCAGCTGACGGACCAGTTCTTCATTCGACGCGCCATCAATTAACTCGCATGACATACTGACAGGCTCCGCCGGTGAAAGTCCCGGTTCCAGAACCAACATTGCCAAGCGTTCAGAAGGTGTCGAGGACCTGAGGGGTTCGACCAGTACGTTTACCGTCTCCGTTTCCCCGCTGCAGGCCACCTTGACTCCACGGAAGGCAACAGGCTTCTGCTCGCTGAAAGTCTTGTAGATCGCCGCCCGCAGTGCCGGGCGCAGCTCTTCCCGGGCCATTTTCAGAAGGTTTCGGGTCGGTTCGCCCTCCGGCACCTCGAGAAACCGGATTCCCCGGGTGGAGACGTGAACCGTGTCGCAGTTTTCGTTAACGACGATAAAAGGGGGAGAGTAGCGCTCCATAAGGAGCTTTTCCGCGATCTGACCGGGATTGAGTTCAGTGCGGTCCAATGCAGCTCTCGCCGGTTCCAGCCGGAGAAATGGGCGAGTCGGCACCTTGAAAAGGAAAGCCGCTTCTTCACGGCGGCTCCCCTCCCGGCGAAGGAAGAATTTCAATTTTTTGTCCAGGGGAGCAAAGAGATCGGAGCAGCGCCCGACGGTTTCGGCGGCTCCCAGGAAGAGGCAGCCCTGCGGTTTAAGCACCAGATGAAAGAGGGAGATGAGGCGCTGCTGCATGTCGGGGTTGAGATAGATGAGGAAGTTGCGGCAGACCATCAAGTCCAGCCGCGAGAAAGGGGGGTCCTTGATCAGGCTGTGATGGGCGAAGACGACCATCTCCCGCAACTTCTTGGCCACTTGCCAGCGCCCGTCGACTCTGCTGAAAAAGGCCTTGAGCCGCTCCTCACCCACGTCGGCCGCGATATCGTCGGCATACAACCCCGTTCTGGCCTGGGCAATGGCAACTTCATCGATGTCCGTGGCGAAGATCTGCACCTTCACCTCGATCCGCTTCTCCTGCAGGTATTCGCTGATAAGGATGGCGGTGGAATAAACCTCTTCGCCGGTTGCACAGCAGGCGTGCCAGATGCGCACCGGATCCTCGGGGTCACGGCTGTCGAAAAGCCGGGGGATAACCCTGCGACGCAGCGTTTCGAACGCCTCCGGATCGCGAAAGAAGCTGGTGACGCCGATGAGGATCTCCTGCCCGAGTGCCCGGGGCTCCTGGTCGCTGGCCTCAAGCAGGGCGACGTATTGTTTCATCTCCTTCAGATCGTTCACCGCCATCCGCCGCTCGATCCTCCGAAGGACGGTGCTCTTTTTGTAGGAGCAGAAATCATGGCCGGTTTTGGCCTTGACGATGGCAAAAATTGAGTCTAGATCCTCTTCGAGCGCGGTCTCCCGGCCGGCTGCCGTCGGAAGGTGGCCGGGAGGCGAGTCCTTGCCAGAATTGCCGTTTTTTCCCATCCAACAACCCTCCTTCGCTCAGCGGAAAAGGATGCATCTCATTAACAAAAAAACCACTGGCCGCTATGTCAGCGGCGGCAGTGGTTAGGCAGGCGTACGTCGGCTTTAAGGGGTCCGTGCAATGGTTCCCTCCAAAAAATCCATTTGAAACGCTGGTATCGCCAATCTACCCGGAGACCCTGCACAGGTCAAGAATTATGGGCATCCTGATATCATAATCATCAGGGCGAAGTGGAGAAACCGAGCGATAAACGGTAAATTGTCCTGGAAATATACTGGGTGGAGGGCTATATGAAGCGACCGAAAGCAAAAAGGGCGGAGAGTGCTGTAACACTCTCCGCCCGCTTTTCATCCGGAAAACAGTGACCTCAACTCTCCGGAGAAGTAAACTCAACTCCGCAGGTGGAGCATTTGATTAGCGGAGTGCCCTGATGATCGGCATTCACCTGCGGATGTTTTTTCAGGCCGGCCTGCGCAGTGAATTCCACTCCGCAGGTGGAACATTTGATCAACGGGTGTGCCGATGCATGGTCCTGACTGGTTTTCATGTGCTGCTCAGCCAGGGGCATCGAGGTGAATTCAACCCCGCAGGTAGAGCATTTGATCAAAACCTTGGATTCCTCGGTTTGAACCGCTGCCATCGAGTTTGTATTGAACCCAAAGACGAAAAAAGTCGAGACCAGTAATGCTAGAAAAAAGTATTTTAACATTTCTGCCTCCTTGTATACGCGCACCTTAAAGTTTCTAAAGCCCAACGCAAAAGTTCGGCGCGTATTTGTTAATCAATAATATAACATGTTTGACCCATGTCCAGGAGAAGGTCGGACGTTGGCTGAATCTACTGCTGATTCCTCAAGTCCGACAGCTCTTAGAAAATCAGTCGGTATTACACTTGCCATAAAATCACTTCGTCCAAGAGGTCAAAATCAAAAATCAAGCCTCTTTTGACGGGTGCGAATAACAAAAAGCCACCCCAGTAATTGAAGGTGGCGTTATGACGGGTGTAGGTGGGGGCGGAGAAGCCGAAACGGTCGGCGCCTACTTTCATCAGCCGCTGCCCGGCTTCATAGAGGGGGTGGAGCCGTCTTCTCGGCCATGTATACTTCTTTCGTCGAGTGGATTACCGCTTTTTCAGGATAACTTCCCTGCCCGGAGCGTCTTTCTGCTTGATGACGCCCTTCAGAATGCCGGGCTCGACAAGACTCAAATCATACTCAATGTCACAGTAATATGTGCCGATACCTGGCACCACAGACTTGCTGCGGAAGGAAAACCTGACTTGCCTTCCCTCTGTTTCAACAGCGACCCTCTTCGGATCAGTGGCGACCCCCGGATCGGCATTCCAGTTGACCGGAAGTTCCACAGAGACTTCACCTCCCCCCCAGTGGTAGAAACGAAGCTCGCTGCGACTGCCGCCGCAGAAGGACATGAAGCCGCGCCAGGTTCCGTCAAGCAAGGTGGGAACTTGGGCTTCTTTGGCAAGCTTTTCCCGACGGAATTCGACCTTGTTGATCTGGCTCCGGACCGCTGCGGCATCGCCAGCCTGAGGTGCCAGGGCCAGGTAGCGGCGGAAGCTGTAGATGGCGCCGTCCAGATCATTGAGCTTCTCGCGAACCAGGCCAAGATTATAGTGAGCCTCCGGCCAGTCTGGAGCTAGGCGGATTGCCTCTTCGAATTCCCCGGCGGCGACTTCAAAGTCGCTTTCTGATACAGCCATTTCCACCGCTGCCGTGCCGCGATCGAAGTGGCGCTGGGCCTGATCGCTCACGGCTGCGATGGCATCTGTGCCAAGCGCACTGAAGAAAATAACGAAACAAAGGGCATGAGTCGCGAAGAAAATTCTCACCATTGTTTCTCACTTTTTTTATTCATGAATCTCCCAAACCTGATTGCATCTACCATTGTTGTGCGGAATCATTTTATCAAAAACAACAATATCTTCCTTTAAAGTGATCGGATCCAAGGATACTATTTCTCCACTCACACTGTAGTTTGTTGGACAATACGGATCCGTTTTAAAACCTCTCGATGTTTCTGCTGTACACTTATAGTGTATCGCTTTGTAATTATATTTTTTATTATCGAACTGAACATCGAAATAATCTTCTGCCCACTTACGTATTTCTTTGGAATTATACATTTGTTTCAACGAATTCACAATTATGACTTTATTGCCTGACACGACCATATCCTTTGTCCATTTTTGACAGGAACCTGTTTCATTCACCAACCTCTTCGTATGAATCGGTCGTGCCAGAATATCGAAAAAATTTTTCATCTCGCCGCGCTTGTCCCGTTTGTACTCGATCTTGTTGAGCTGGCTTCGGACCGCTGCGGCGTCTGCAGCACCGGGTGCCAGTTCCAGGTAGCGGTTGAGGCTGGAGATGGCACCTTCAAGATCCTCGAGCTTCTCGCGAACCAGGCCGAGATTGTAGTAGGCCTCCGGCCATTCTGGAGCCAAGCGGACAGCTTCCTCGAATTCCCTGGCCGCAGCTGCAAAATCGCTTTGTGACTCCGCTATTTCTACGGCGGCTGTGCCGCGGTCGAAGTGGCGCCGCGCCTGTTCGTTCACGGGCACCTGCGCAAAGGCTGGAACAGCAAAGCCAACCAGGCACAACGTCACGGTCATCAAAAGGGCCAAACCTCGCATGTCTCATTTCCCTCTCAGGATTATGGGCTGGGTCGACACCAGGAAGAATTTGCCGACATGCTTGTCGTCGAAAAAGTCGGCCGGCGTGATATCAACGGCCCCAAGGCCGAAAACATGCTGCTCCTTGTCCATGGCAACGCCGGTCGCCTTGGCCACCGCGATCGCAGCCCGCTCCGAGCACACCACGCTGCTGCCCAGCAGACCGTAATCCGACTTTTTCTGCAGTGCGGCCTCCCGGGCAATCTCCCAGAGTTTCCTGCCATCGACTTTCGCCTGGGGCTTGGCGATGTAAACCGGGCGGTTGCAGTACCTGCGCATCAACTCCTCCTCGTTGAGAATCCGGCTCCCTTCGCTGGTATGGTCCAGGAAGAGCAGCTCTTCCCTGACCTTTCGGACGAAGGTCAGGACATGGGAGGCCTTCCCGTATCTCAAATCCTCGCTGGAGACATTGCTGGCGACCAGGGAATCGAGCGCCCGGTAGAGGGGATCTGCCCTTTTGATCGCACCGGCAATGAAAGAGTCATCCGGTCCGATCAGGAGCACATCACCGGGGCGCAGATCATCCAATTCCTTAGGACGAGTCGCAGGATTCGGCACACGGATCGCCTTGATGGAGGCCAGCACTTCGTTGCGCCACTTGCTGTCGTAGGCAACGGATTGCCGGATCAATTCCTGCTGACTGCGCAGCCAATCAGCCTGCATCCTGTCGAAGGCATCCTGTTCCTGGCGAACGGCGGTGGTGGTCTGAGCGGTCGAAGGGGAAACCGGCGGCGCTCCGGACTTGAGAGACAGCCCCTGACCGGCCGATCCGGAGGTTTTCAGCCCCAGGCCGGAGGTCCCCGGACTGCCCCCCTTGATGGAGTGCAGCAACTCCTGCTTTGCCTTGTCGAAGGCCTGCTGCCGCTCCCTTTCGAGCCCCTCTCTCTCTTGTCTTTCCCTCTCCCGGCGCGCGCTCTCCTCGTCGTCCCGGGGTCCCCCATAACTCTCATAGCTGCCGCTTGGGCTTGAAGAGGGTGTCCTCTTGAAAACAGGCATGACTCTCGCGTAAGGGTCCGGGCATTCCATCTGCATGGCCTTTTGGGCCAGCCCGGGAGTGACGCGGTCGTTTCGCCACATCTCCAGTTGCGTCCGGCACTCGACAAGCATCGATTCGCCCACGGACGGGACGCCCTGCACGACGGCAGGCAGGAGAATGAGCAGGCCAATGATGACCAGGTATTTCATGATTACTCAATTCTCACTCGGTTGCTTTTTTCCTGCAGCCTTCTGTCCCCTGCCGAACAGGAAATACGCGATTGGGAGAAGCAGAGCGACAACTGTAGCCATGGCATAAAGAGGCTGTTTGCCGCTCGCTGTGGGTGCCATCATCATGACACTGCCTATGGCCACGGCGGCAAAGAACAACCCAGCCAGGCCGACGATCAGCCAGACCAGCTTGTTGTTCCCTTTGAACTCACCGGTGACGACATCCAGCAGGGCCAGCAAGGACAGAATCGTCCCGAAACCGGCCGGCCCGGCATCGATCGAGGCCAGCATTCCCCATACGATGGCAATAACGACAATGACCAGTATGATTTTCATTATCTTTGGCATTGCGATTCGCTTTCCGAAATAGTTACTGACTTGGGTGCCAAGAGTTGCCGGGTCCCGGTTAATTGCAGGAATAACTTGATGCAAAGCAGAAAGACCACGAGAAGCAGCAGTAGCAACAACCAGGCCAGAAAATTCGACCGCTTCATCTCGCCCGGAGACGACGGAGGCGCTTTGGCCGCAGCCGCGCGTCTGGTCAGCCGCCTCGCCGACACCACGAAGACCGCAAGCCCTGCAACCCCTGCCAGAAACGGCAGCCAGACATCCCCGTCTTTCCCGTGGGTCGCAACCCAGGACGCCATTCCGATCCCGATGACCGCTGCCAGACCTCCGAGCAGTTTGCCGAGCATCAGCGGCAACTGCCTCAATTCCGTACCGGCCTTCCGCAGGAAATTACCCATGGTGTCTCTTTTCCCCCCCCTCATCGCAAAGGGTTAAAGGTGTCCAAGAGGCCATCGAAGACCCCGAGGAACTCCTCGAAATGGTCGTCCGGGGCCGAATAAACAAGGGCATAAAAGCCGGAATCGGCTGGTACGACCACGTAGCGCTCGACAAGCGGCTCCTTGCGCGCCATCATTTCCCTCCCCTCGTAGACTCTGGCGTCATCCTTGGGGTCATCCTGCGAAGAGCCGGGAAGCAGCGGTTCCGCTGAAACGAATTGATAATACGGCCGCATGAATGTTTTGGCGGGCCGTCCGTCAACGACGGTATCGAACAGTTCCCCGTACCTGTACTTGCCGGCCTGTTCAACAACCGGATGGGCCTTGCGGGCGATGTACAGTTCCGGTGTGGAGTGCAGCAGATTCCCCTCGGCATAGTAGTGCACGGAAATTCTCATCGGCACCGGGCCCCAGGAATACTTGGAAAATTCGACTCCGAAAACCTTCTTTTCTTCCGGTGAGAGCGCGGAGCCGGCGTAAGAGTTTCCCTCGGACCAGTCGGCCGGGATGACGCAGGAGAAATAGGGATCGACTGTTATCGGTTTGGATCCCTTCAAGAGGGCGGGTTCTGCAACGGCAAGCGTTGGTGCAAGAATGCCGGTAAGCAACACCAGCAGGAAGAGCCTGCTCCAGCCCAGAGACCTGTTCAACCTCCCGATTCCGCCCATACTTCCCTGCTCCTCTCCCATCTGGATTATCCGCATGCCGTTACCAGGGCTGCTTCAATATCTGTTCGCGTTTGGCCCGGTATTCCTCTTCGGAGAGCAGGCCATCGCTTTTCAGGGCCTCCAGGGCACGCAGGCGCTCATCGAATCCGGCCGTGCTTTCCAGGTGAATATCGACAAGGGAGTTGTCGGTTGGGGATCCCCGTTTTGACATCAGCCTGGTGTAAAAGACGATGATCCCGAGGCAGGCCACGACCCAGATCAGGAAGAACAGGCCGATGAGGAGTTTCAGGCTGCCTTCCGAGTCGGGAGTCTCCTGCAGGACGACAAAGCCGAACACCAGCCCGAACAACAGAAAAAATGCGACCACGACGATGCCGATTTTTGCTTGCAGAACCGTCTGTCCACCCGGCGTCAGTTGTCCCTTGTGTGTCATCTTGGCTTCTCCCCGTCTCTGGGCTCTGAGTGCTTCTGCTCCCCAAGGCAGACGGCCGCGCATTCTTCCCTGGTATCAAAGGGAACAACCCCCTGGCAGCCCCCGTAAAAGAAGGTCTTGCAGATCCCCTCAGCCGTGTCGAAGTAAAACTTCTCGAAAAGCCCCTTGCACGGGCCTGGATCGGGCTGAAGCGCGCAGCGAGGGTCTTGCAGGGTTGGTGCGTCGTGGCTCCCCTGCTCGAGATCCCTCACAATCTGCTCCACAGGCAGCAGCCACGGGTTTCCGTGCTGCTCTTCGGCATAGCCGTAAGCGCTGGGGATCGCTTTGCCCGGGTCCTCAAAAACATCCTCTTCAAAGGAATAATCGCCTTGGTAGCTGACCATCTGCATGAAGACCTGGCGGCCGCCGAAAAACGCTTCCGATTCAGGATAAATCCCTGCGAGATCGTCGACAGGCACGGCGGCCGAAGTGCTGACCTGCACGTGCTGATTGAACGCAGGAAGGCCGAGGCAGGTGTCGTAAGCCCCAAGGGAAGGCTCGCAAAGCGTTCCCGGCAGTAGCAGAACCAGTTCAATGGCCCCCTTGCCCCCAAAGGTATTCGAGGTTTTGAGCGGGTAGTAGAGACTCTTGCTGGCGAACCGGTAGGCAACCGGCTCGATGAAACGCGTTTGTTCGGTAACCTCGACATAATCGATGACGAAGTACGGAATGCCGCGCTTCACGTAATCGTCCACAATCGCTTCGGCAGTGGCGTATTCCGCTTTTGTGGGAAGCCCCTTCCTTTTGAAATAGGTGTTCGCCCACGCCCTGAAATGCACGGCATCGTTCACCTTGATGAGGGTCATGTCGTGTGAGCCAAGTTTTTCGTGAAGGAGCAATTCGACAGGTGCGCCTGCCGTTGCGCCGCCCTTGCTGGCCATCAGGAACTGCAGGCGGTGTTTCTTCAGCACCTCGGCCAGGACATCAAAGGTCGCGTCCGGGGCCTTCATGATCCGGGGCTCGGAAGGGAAGGGGATGAAGCGAAGGACGGCTGTTTTCCGGTCAGCTTTGAGGTCGGTGCCGAGGATCAGGACCTCCTCGATTCCATTGTGAAGAATGATCGCCTTCTGCGAGTTCTCCCGGATGGCAGCATCACTCGCGTGGATCTGTCCCATGTCGGCAGAAGCATTCTGGACAATAGACAACAAGGCGGCCACCACAAGGGATGACCACAGTATCTGGCTTTTTACTCTCCGTATCACAGGCAATCCTCGAGAGACCTATTCTTCTTCAGGCTCTTCCACAGGCGTCGGTTCCGGGACATCCGGAACATCCGACGGATCGTACTTCTGGCAATCCTGGAGGCATGGCACCATGCAATCCTCGTAGGCCTGGCCGGTTTTACCGTCACAATCATTGACGCAGTCTTCAGCACAATCAGCAATTGCATGAAGAGGGGAAAATAAAAGGAAAATAGACAACATAACCAATTTGGAAACCAAATTTTTCATAATGACCTCCATTGTTTGTGTATTATTCGTTCTTCTCAGGGCAATTTTCGACACAGTCTTTGTTGTATGCCAAACATAAATCTTCACACGTTGAAATTTCATCAGCACAATTGTTCTGGCATTCGAGGATGTCATCAACAAACAATGCCGAAATCTGCTTGCACCGGTCAAAACATTCTGCGTTCGGCCTGCAACCGCTCGTGCAATCGGACAGCTCCCGGCCACAGTTGCCGATACACTCCGGCGATTTTCCCGCTCCGCCTGCGATTACCGTCGATGATCCCATTGTTGCCCATGCAAGCAAAATAAAGAGTATAAAAATCTTACCGGTCATATCCCACCTCCTTTTCTCCTCCAATAAGGCTTTGTTCACAGCTTCAGTTTCGTGAAAAATTTAAGGCTTGTTTCTATTGTTGAGATTTTTAAGCACTGGCCATTCCGCAAAGGCCAAATAAAATAAAACCACAATGTTGAGTAAGGGAATAATCATTGTAATACTCAACCATCCTGAAAAACCTGCTTTGGAAAAAATCCTCCAATAGGGAAATACGATTAATAGAATCAATAGGATTATGAGAATTAATTCTGCTGAGCCGATTCCAGGCATACTCATCTCCTTTCTCTCTCCTTAATGAAGCCATTGAAGTACCTTTTCAGTGCAGTCCACCCAAAAAAATATTCAAGCTGTCTCCAAAACATCGAGACGGTATACAACTTGATAGAGAAATCAGGGTCGAGGTTTTACCCAGGGGGAAGAAAAAAAGAAGCCACCCCATTTATGGAAAGTGGCCTCGCAGGCTTATTCATAATATCCCTCCAACAACCCGACTGCCTTAAATGCACAACAAACCGACCCGCCATCGCATCTGGTCGAAATCTAACAAATGACCGGCTTTTCAGTAAAGAGAAAAACCGAAAACTTCGGTGTATTTTGCGGCATTGTCGCCTTCTCTCGGAAATCAATGTACGGAAAGGTACGGACGAGACGGACGGGGATTGAATCCGCACCTGCGGCCGGATGGCAGGGCCGGAAGGGAACTCCTGAATCAGCCGGACAGCTGTACTAGGTGGCTCGATCGCAGAGAAGCTTTGTTGGCTGAAGAAAGAGGATTAACCTTTGGTATGAAGCTGGGGCGACGGGTAAATTTTTTGATATTTGACAACTTGACTCCGTCCCCTTACTTAGTTCGGTTGGTCTCCGCTGCGCGCCAGCGCCAGAAATTCTGTAAAACCGGCCACGCCGAGGACCTTGTCCCTGATTTCCGGGGGCTTGAAGGTACGGGCAATGTCAGCCAGGATCTCCAGTTGGGCTCCTTCGTCCATGACCGGGGTGAGTATCAGGCAGATAACATGGGCTGCGGTGCCGTCCGGGCTATCGAAGTCGATGCCGGAACGGGACAGACCGACCGCAACCACCGGCTTGACCAGTCCGGGCAGACGGGCATGGGGCACGGCCACCCCCTTGCCGAGTCCAGTGGGCATGAGGGCTTCCCGGGACAGCACACGGCGTCCAATCGTTTCTCCGTCGAGCAGGGCATCCTCGGCGACAGCCTGGGCCAGCTCCTCGATGGCCTCGGTCCGGGAAAAGGCGGACAGTTTGAGGACGAAGGCCCTCGAGCTGAGAAAGTCAGTAAATCGCAGGGGTTTTTTGAGGTGCAGCAGGCGCTGCATGAAAGGGCCGCTCATCAGCGAGGTGGCCAGAGCCATGACCACCAGGGCGACGAAAAGCTGTTCGCTGATCAAACCGTATTGCAGTGCGAGCAGGCCGAGAATGATCTCCATGGCGCCCCGGGCATTGAGGCCGAAGCCAACCGCCAGGGACTCTCGTCGGGAGAGTCCGCTCAGGCGGCTGGCCAGGCCACAACCTACCACCTTGCCGACAATGGCGATGACCAGGACGATCAGCACCAAAAGAAGATCGAAGTTGGCGAGGAAATCAACCTTAAGGCCGATGCTGGCGAAAAACAGGGGCGCAAAGATGAAGGACACGAACTGCTCGATGGTGGCCCGGGTGCGCACCCGCAGATGGCGTGAATCACCCATGGCCACACCGATCAAAAAGGTGCCGAAGATAGCATGTATACCGATCCATTCCGTGCAAGCGGCGGCAATCAGAGCCAGCGACAGGGCCAAACCCAGGACTCCGCCGGGCCAGCTGGTGTGTGCCTGAATCCAGGGCAGCACACGGTTGAAGGCCCAGCGGACCACGGTCAGGACGATGAGGGCGAAACCGAGGGTCAGCCAGATGGTCCGACCGATTCCCAGCGCATCCGGATCCGCCCCCAGCATGCCGAGAATGACGGCAAAGACGATCCAGCCCACCAGATCGTTGAGTACCGCCGCCGCCACCACGAGCATACCCAGGTCGCTTCGGTAGAGGTTGAGGTCCATCAGGGTCTTGGCAATGACCGGCAGCGCCGAGATGGACAGGGCGGTGGCCATGAAGAGGGCGAAGACCAGCCGTTCCGCGCCCTCCTCCATACCCATGAGTCCCGGCAGATACCAGGAGGCGACGAAACCCAGTGTGAAAGGGACGACCATCCCGGCGATGCCGATGTTGATGGCAGCCCGTCCTTGACGCCAGATGGTGGAAAGATCGACTTCCATCCCGGCCACCAGCAGGAAAAGAGCGATAGCCAGGAGGGTCAAGCCCTCGAAAGCCAAAGCCCCTCCGCCAGTCATGGGAAAAAGGAAACCATGCCAGTCGGGAGCCAGGGCGCCGAACAGAGTCGGCCCCCACAAGACTCCGGCCAGGATTTCGCCCAGCACAGACGGCAAGTTGAAACGCAGCGCCATTTCACCGAGCAACCGGGCAGAGGCCAGCAAAAGGCCTAAAGCCAGAAACAGCGCTGTAATTTCACTGTGACTCAGTGTATCCATGAAATCCTTTTCCCTCTTTCCTAAAGTCAAGCATTCCTACATCTTCAGTTTGCAAACCAGAAAACGGGCTTGAAACCATCATTTCGCCCGGTTTCAAGACAACCGAAGGTTGCTGCAGCCCGAAGAATACCAGAATTGGATTGGTCGAGGGGAATCGAGGTAGTTCGCATCCTGGGCCTCAATCGATTATACAGTCCCTTTAGCTGCAATCATTGGGGAGTGAGCCCCTATTGCGTCCGCCGGTCAAGGCTCCGATACTGAATTGCCTCGGCCAGGTGGGATTGTTGGATCTGTTCGCTTTCGGCCAGATCGGCGATGGTGCGGGCGACTTTTAGGAGGCGGGTGTAGGTGCGGGCGGAGAAGCCGAGGCGGTCGGTGACCATTTCCATCAGCTGCTGCCCGGCTTCGTCGAGGGCGCAGAACTTGCGCAGCTGTCGGGGTTTCATGGCGGCGTTGCAGAGGGTGGTGCTGCCGGCAAAGCGTTCCCGCTGGATCTCCCGTGCCCGCTCCACGCGGGCACGGATGGCGGCGCTGCTTTCGCCCTCTTCATCCTCCGACAGCTCTTTGTGGCTGATGCGCGGCACTTCCACATGCAGGTCGATGCGGTCCAGCAGTGGGCCGGAGAGGCGCCGCCGATAGCGCTGGACCATCAGCGGGGTGCAGGTGCAGGAATGGAGGGGGTCACCCAGGTAGCCGCAGGGGCAGGGGTTCATGGCCGCGACCAGCATGAAGTCGGCGGGATAGGTCAGGGTGGTGGCGGCACGGCTGATGGTGACCTGACCGTCTTCCAGAGGCTGACGCAGCATCTCCAGCACGTTTTTCTTGAATTCGAGCAGTTCGTCGAGGAACAGCACGCCGTGATGAGCCAGGGAGACTTCACCCGGTTTCGGCATCGTACCGCCGCCGATGAGTCCGGCGTCGGAGATGGTGTGGTGGGGGCTGCGGAAGGGGCGGGTGGAGATGAGGGCGTCCTGGCGGGGCAGCAGGCCGACGATTGAATGGATCTTGGTGGTGTCCAGAGCTTCGGCGAAACCCATATCCGGCAGGATGGTGGGCAAACGCCGGGCCAGCATGGTCTTACCACTGCCGGGAGGGCCGACCATCAGGAGATTATGACCGCCGCTGGCAGCTACCTCCAGGGACCGCTTGACATGCTCCTGCCCCCTCACTTCGGCAAAATCGACGTCGTGAATCGAGCCCTGGGCGAACAGCTCGGCGGCGTCGACCCGGCACGGTTCGACCGCCTGCCGGCCGTTCAAAAAATCGACCAGTTGACCGAGGTCGGAAATGCCGTAAATGGTCAGGCCCTCGACAATGGCCCCTTCACGGGCGTTTTCCAGGGGCAGGATGAGCCCGTCGAGGCCCCATTGATGGGCGGCGACGGCGACCGGAAGGGCGCCGCGGACCGGTTTGATGCATCCGTCCAGGCTCAGTTCGCCGAGAAAGGCGAATTTTGCGGCGCGATCGCTCGGAACGACCCCGGTCGCGGCGAGGATGCCGATGGCCATCGGCAAATCAAAGGCCGCGCCGTCCTTGCGAATGTCAGCGGGGGCGAGATTGATGGTGATGCGGCGGACAGGGAATTCGTAGCCGGAATTCTTGATGGCTGCTTTGACCCGGTCCTTGCTCTCCTTGACTGCCCCGTCAGGAAGGCCGACGGTGGCGAACTGGGGAAGCCCTTGGACGATGTCCACCTCGACCTCCACCGGATAGGCGTCGATTCCGATCAATGCTCCGGACAGCACCTTGGCAAGCATGGTCCCCCCTGGCCAACGGAAATTCCATCACCAAAACAAAATGACTATCCTGCCCTGCCTTCCTTTCAGTCCTTTAGGTCCCTGCTGTCCCTGCTGTCCTTTAAAATCCTTCCAGATATTTCTCCACCGCGATCGCCGCCACGGCTCCGTCCCCGACTGCGGTGGCGATCTGCTTCAGCATTTTGCTGCGCACATCGCCGGCGGCGAAAACCCCCGGCAGAGAGGTGCGGCCTTCCGTATCGGTGAGAATATAGCCTTCCTCGTTCAGTTTGAGAACGTTTGCCAGAAAATGGGCCTTGGGGATGACGCCGATGGCGAAGAAAACCCCTTCGACGGCCAGAGAGGAGACCTCATCTGTCAATTTGTTCCTGATCTTGAGCTCGCAAACCCCCCGCTTGTCGCCAATGACTTCCTCGGGGACGTTGTTCCAGACCACCTCGATCTTGGGATTGGCCAGGACCCGCTCCTGAAGCACGCTGGTGGCCCGCAGTTTGTCCCGGCGATGGACGAGGTAGACCTTGCTGGCGAAACGGCTGAGAAAGATCGCCTCTTCCGCCGCCGTATCCCCGCCGCCGATGACGGCGACGGGTACGTCCCGAAAAAACGCCCCGTCACAGGTGGCGCAATAGGAGACGCCGCGGCCGGCAAGCTCCTTTTCGCCGGGAATGCCGAGCTTGCGCGGTTCGGCGCCGGTGGTGACGATGACCGCCCGGGCGCGGTATTCCTCGCCGTCGACGATGACACTTTTGTAGTCGCCCTTGTCGATCAGCTGCTGAACCTCCCCGCTGGTGACCTGAAGGCCGAATTCCTGGCAGTGCTCCTGGAATCGGGCCACGAGTTCGGGACCGTCGATGCCCCCTGGAAAACCGGGATAGTTTTCGACCTTGGTGGTGGTCATGACCTGGCCGCCGACGATCATGCGTTCGACCAGCAGGGTGTCGAGCTTGGCCCGGGAGGTATAGAGTCCGGCGGTCAGACCGGCGGGTCCGCCGCCGATGATAATGACATCGTATGCGGTTTTGTTCATGAAAAACTCCTTGAATGGCGATAAACGGCTCAATTATATAGCACAGCAAGGGATAAATGTGAACCCGGCAATCGACCATCTCGGGTTTATCATGGGGCTTGCGTTTCCTGCAGCAGTTTCCCATGACCTCCGGGATGGAAGTCCTTGCCTGGCGATTCCCGATTCTTTAATATGTCCCTCGGCATTGGCTGGATTAAGGTCCCGCCGTCTGTGATTCTCTTCGAGGGGTTCCATGAAGAAAAAGTCCCGAAAAAAAGCCCGCCGGCCCCTGGTCCGGTTTGCCCTCTGGTCAGCGGTGTTCCTGGTTCTGGTGGTGGCGGCCGATCAGGCTCTGCTTCATCTTGATGCGGATCGTCCGCTGATCCGGAACTTCCAGGAATGTTACCGGGATTTCCGAACCCGCCTGCTGGGTGGCCGGCCCTCGCCAATGCCCGTCCCCCGACCCACCCGGCCTTCCTCCGGGCCGGTCCCTTGCGAAAAGGAGCGCAACCGCACCGTGGAGGCGATCCTCGAGCAGAGCTCGAAAGACAGGAAAACATCCTACCTTTATGTCGACCGGCAAGGCGTTCTGCAGTTCGCCGACAGTCTCGACGAGGTTCCGCCGGCGTACCGCCGCTCCGCCCAGGCCCTTGAGGAATAGGGGTTTGATGCGACTATGGATGTGAACACCTGAAAGCCGCAAATTCACTCCGTCATGCCCAAGTGTTTCTATTGAGCATCCAGGATTCAACGGCTGGATTCCCGATCAAAATCGCCTCGGGAATGACATTTTGCGATGCAGTCTTTATTGAACGCAGATAACTGGGGATAACGGCGGATGAAATCATAATCGGTTTTGGCCTTATCTGCGTAAATCCTTCTTGATCTGCGTTCGACCCAAAAGGTTTTTCCCGGATTTTGACTTTCGGATGACGGAATCAATCGTCCCAAACGCCCGTTTTTTTCAAGGAAGATTTCCGTAAACATCCGCCCTGCGGTCCTTGAGCGCTGGTATCTTTTCCCGGTAGTCGCGCATGGCGGCGAAGTCGAGGTCGGCCGTGATCTCCTCAGCCTCGGTTCCCGCTTCGGCAAGGATCTCCCCCTGCGGCGAGACGATCAGGCTCATGCCGAAAAAGTCGAATCGGCCCTGACGACCGCAGCAGTTGGCCGCTATCAGGAAGAGCTGGTTCTCGATGGCTCGCGCCTTGATCAAGGTCCGCCATTGCTCCTGCCGGGGAGCCGGCCACTCGGCGGGCAGGCAGATGATCTCCGCTCCGGACAGGGTCAGGAGCCGAAACAGTTCGGGAAAACGGAGGTCGTAACAGATGGCCATGCCGAGCCGACCGGCGGAGGTCGGTACCACGAGAATCTGGCTTCCCGCCTGAAAATGCAGATGTTCGCCCATGGGAGAAAAAAGGTGCATTTTGCGGTAGGTCCCTGCCACCCGGCCGTCATCGACAACGAAAGTGGTATTGAAAAGGGCGCCGTCAACCTTTTCCGGCAGAGATCCCACCACGACCATGTTCAGACGCTTGGTTGAGTCCGCGATCTGTTCCAGTACGGCCGGGGTTTTTTCCGCTTCGTCCGGCAGAGAGCGGTAATCGAAGCCGGTGCTCCACATTTCGGGCAGCACCGCCAGACGCACCTTGCGTAAACCCAGGCGGTGCAGGGCGGCGAGTGCCTGGTCAAGATTTTTTTCGACCTGCCCCGGGGCAATGGGGAACTGCACGGCTGCGGCTGTCGTTGTTCCAGTCATGGCGTTTCATCCTGGGCGATTCCCGCCTGACGGCGGATTTGAATAAAGAAGAGATTCCCGATTATAAACCAGCCCGCCGGATGGGGCAATGAAGAGATGTCTCGCCCCCGGCATCCAATCTCCTTGAAAAGATTGGCAAGGAAGGAGTATACGATATCGCGCAGAGGGCAGGAGGCGCTTGACCCTTGAACTCAAAGCGTGCTAAAAATCCTCGACCGACAGGGGTCGGGCGACCTCACTTCTGCTTCCGGCCTCCTCGGTGTTCGAATTTCCGAAGCTATTCTTGGGATACCATCGTTTCCATGGCGAAAGTGGCAACCTTCATTACCATGCTGGCCTTCTGGGTCATCATGTCGGGCATGTTCGATGCCTTTCATCTGTCCCTGGGGATCATCAGCTGTCTGCTGGTCACCCTGCTCAGCCATGAACTTCTTTTTTATGGGGAAAAGAAGCGCTTCTGGGTCAAAGGACCTTTTGGCCTGTTTCTCTACTTCCCGTGGCTTTTCTGGCAAATTGTCATCGCCAACATTCAGGTCGCCTACATCGTTCTGCACCCCCGGATGCTGGACCTCATCGATCCCCAGCTGTTCCGCTTCAAGACTTTTTTGAAACGCCCGATTTCCAAAGTGACCTTTGCCCAGTCGATCACCCTGACTCCCGGCACCATTACCGTCGACATCCATGAAGACGAGTTTACCGTCTATGCCCTGACCCGCAGCGCTGCCGAATCCCTTCCCGGGGAAATGGAACGCCGGGTGGGTAAAGCCCTGGAACCAGTAAAATGATGGACTCAGTTTTTATCGGCTCGGGGATCGCCCTGCTTCTGCTGATGGGGCTTTGCCTGGTGCGTGTGGTCTACGGTCCGACCATTCTCGACCGGATTCTCGGCGGCAACGTGATCGGCACCAAGACCACCGTGCTGCTGCTGATTATCGGCGTACTCTACAATAATGTGTCGATGTTCGTCGATATTGCCATCGCCTATGCCCTGCTCAACTTTATCGCGACCTTGGGCGCCGCTAAGTATTTCCTGCGGCGCAAGGATACGCCCTTCCATTAGCCGAACCAAAATTCCGAAAGGTTACAGGAAATGCTCTGGGTTTCCGGGTTTCTCATTCTGACGGGAATCTTCTTTTTCGCGGTGGCCGTACTCGGTATTCTACGATTTCCCGATTTTTATACCCGGCTGCATGCGGCGGGGAAATGCGACTCATTGGCCGCGGTGCTGGTGATTTTCGGCATCGCCCTCTACAACCTGATCGATTTTTCCCCCGCCAACCTGCTGGTCAGCCTGAAGATTCTGGCCATCGCCGCGTTCGTCTTCGTCGCCAGCCCAACGGCCACTCACGCGGTGACCGAGGCGGCGTTGATCATCGGCGTCGAACCCTGGACCCGGAAGGACAAACAGCAATGATCTGGGAACTGGACCTGCTCATTCTGGCCCTGGTGGCGGTCTGCGCCGTAGCGGCCATCACCATCCGCGACCTGCTGGGGGCGGTGGTGATTTTCGGTGTCTACAGTTTTCTCATGTGTCTTCTCTGGGCGGAAATGGGTGCTGTGGATGTGGCCTTTACCGAGGCGACGGTGGGTGCGGGCATCAGCAGCGTCCTTTTCATTGCCGCCATTTTCCGTACTACACGAAGGAGCAAGGATTGAAAGCGTTCGCTTTTCTTGCCACTCTGGCCACCGCCGTGGTCCTGCTTTACGGAACGAAGGATTTCGCGCCATGGGGCGATCCGGCTTCCCCCGCCAGTACCCATGTCTCGCCGGTTTACATTCAGCGGTCGGTTGAGGAAACCCACGTTCCCAATATAGTTACCGCCATCCTCGGCGATTACCGCGGTTACGACACCATGTTCGAAACGGTGGTCATCTACTGCGCCGGACTGGCGGTGATCAGCATTTTGAGGAGGCAGAAGACATGAAAATCCTCCAGCAGCGGGCCCGGGGCCGGATCGTGGGCGAAAATCTGATCATCCGCACATCCGTGCGGTTGCTGGTTCCCTTCATCCAGCTGTTCGGTCTCTACATTATCGTTCACGGCCATTACAGCCCGGGGGGCGGTTTCCAGGGAGGGGTGGTGCTGGGCGCCTCCTTTATCCTGCTGGCGCTGGCCTACGACCTGCAGACCTCGCTGCGCTTCATGTCGGAGCGGGTCAACGGTATCCTCGGCAACGTTGGTGTGTTGATCTATACCGGGACGGCCGTGCTCTGCGCCCTTTTGGGCGGCCTGTTTCTCGACTATTCAGCCCTGAACCGCATCATTCCCCTCGGCGCCGTGGAATGGCGATCCATGGGGATTTTCGTGGTGGAAGTGGGGGTTGGCATCGCCGTCATGAGCATCATGGCCTCGCTTTTCTGGGATCTTGGTTCCGGAGGCGGGATGGACGAGGGGCTCTGAAATGGAACAGCTGCTGGCGGAAATCGTTGCCAAATACAACTACTGGCTTTACGTGCTGCTGATGATGATCGGCTTCTATGCCATGATCGGCAAGCGCAATCTGGTAAAGAAACTGCTCGGAATGAACATCTTCCAGACCGCGATCATCCTTTTTTACGTCTCCATCGGGGTCAAACGGGGCGGCGGCATCCCCATCGTCGACAAGCACGCAGCCCTGAGCCACGGCATCGATGCGGCTACAGTGGTCAATCCCCTGCCCCATGTGCTGATGCTGACCGCCATCGTGGTGTCGGTGAGCGTGACCGGGGTCGCGCTGGCGATCATGGTGAGGCTGTATCGCCACTACGGCACTCTGGAAGAGGATGAAATCGTGGAGAAGATCGACCGATGACCTCCGCCAATCTGCATCTCTACGTTCTCGCTGCGCCTCTGCTGACCGCCTTCGCCGTCAACCTGCTCGGGCGTCTTTCCCGCGCCTGGATCGGCCCTCTGGCCATCGGGGCTCTCGGTTTTTCCACCATCGGTGCCCTGCTGACCCTGTTGCGGGTGCTGCGGGAAGGCGCATATCGTTACACGGTCGGCAACTGGCAGCCCCCCTTCGGCATCGAACTGGTGGTCGACCCGCTGAGTGCCCTGATGCTGCTCCTGGTCTCGGGTGTGGCGCTGCTGGCAACCTGCAGCGCCCTGAAGAGCGTGGCCCAGGAACTGCCCGGGCGGGAACATCTCTTTTTCACCCTCTACCTGATTCTCATAGCCGGACTGCTCGGTCTGGTGCTGACCGGGGATGCCTTCAACCTCTACGTGCTGCTCGAAATCACCTCGATCACCACCTACGGCCTTATCGCCATGGGCAAGGGGCGGGCTCCTTTGTCGAGCTTCAATTACATCATCATGGGCTCCATCGGCGCCTGTTTCTATCTGCTGGGGGTCGGCTATCTCTACATCCTTACCGGCACCCTGAACATGGCGGACATTGCCCGCATTCTGCCGGGTCTCGAGGCTCCCGCGGCCATCGCCACCGCCTTCGCCTTTTTGCTGGTCGGATTGTGGATCAAGATGGCCTTTTTCCCGCTGCACGTCTGGCTGCCCAACGCCTACAGCCAGGCCCCGACGGGCGCCGGGGTGATGATCGCCCCGCTCATGACCAAGGTGACCATCTATCTCATGATCCGGGTCATGTTCTCAATCTTTTCGCCGGACTATATTTTCATCGCTCATCCCGGAGTCCAGTCGGGGATTGTCTGGGCCGCTGCGCTGGGAATCGTCTGCTGTTCCTCCCTGGCCCTGGCACAGAAGAACCTGCGGCGGATGCTGACCTATATCCTGGTCGCCGAGGTCGGCTACATGGTCGGAGGCGTCTGGCTGGCCAACAGTACCGGAATGACCGGCGCCATCCTGCATATCGTCAACGACGCCCTGATGACCCTCTGCCTTTTCCTGGCCGGGGCAGCCATCATTTATCGCACCGGCAGCCTCGATTTCGACCGACTGCAGGGTCTCTACCGGCGCATGCCCCTGACCATGGCCGCCTTTACGGTCGGCGCTTTTTCCATGATCGGCATTCCGCCGACCTGTGGCTTCTTCAGCAAATGGTACCTGATCCTCGGTGCCCTAGAAGGTGGACACGGTGAATTCGTGGCGGCCCTCCTGATCAGCAGCCTTGTCAATGCTCTGCTGTTTTTCCGAATCATCGAAGCCGCTTTTTTCAAGCCGGCCCAGGGGAATTCCGCCGCTTCCCTGCAGAAGGAAGAGGCGCCGGGGATGCTGCTGACTCCCCTGCTGCTGTCGGCCGTAGCCCTGCTCGTGGTCGGTGTCGGCAGCGGTCCCTTGGTCGCGAATGTGATCCGTCTCGCCCTGCCGGCGGGATTTGCGCCATGAAGCTGTAAGGAGCGCCGATTCAATGGCTAGTTTAAATTCAATCCTGCCGCTGGCGGCGATCGGCATTTCCCTGCTGGCTGCCGTTCCCATTCTTCTGTCCGACCGGAAACCGAACCTGCGGGAATCCTGGACGCTGCTCGCTGCGATCGGAAAGTTCTGCTTGGTGGCGGCCATGCTGCCGAACGTGCTGGCCGGCGGGAGCTTTGTCTGGACTTTGGCCGAAGTGATCCCCGGCGTACCGATTCAATTCCGGGTGGATGCCATGGGCCTGTTCTTCGCCCTGGTCGCCTCCTTTCTCTGGATCTGCACCTCCCTGTACTCCATCGGCTACATGCGCTCCCTGCAGGAGCACGACCAGACCCGCTATTTCGCTTCTTTTGCCGTAGCCATCTCCGCCACCATCGGTGTGGCCTTTGCCGCCAACCTCCTGACCCTCTACCTGTTCTACGAGGTTCTTTCCCTTTCCACCTACCCGCTGGTCACCCATGAACAGAATGGCGAAGCCCGGGTCTCGGGCCGCAAATACCTGACCTATATCCTCGGAACCTCCATCGGCCTGGTCCTGCCGGCGATGGTTGTGATCTACTCGCTGACCGGCACCCTCGATTTCACCGCCGGGGGCATTCTGGCCGGCAAGGCTTCACCGCAGATCCTGGCTCTGCTGCTGGTGCTGTTCCTGTTCGGTTTCGCCAAGGCGGCCCTCATGCCGATGCACGGATGGCTGCCCGCTGCCATGGTCGCCCCGACGCCGGTCAGTTCCTTTCTGCACGGCGTGGCGGTGGTCAAGGTGGGAGTCTTCTCCATCCTGCGGGTCATCATCGACATCTTTGGCCCCGACCTGCTCCGGGACCTCGATTTCGGCATGCTGATCACCACTGTGGCCTCGGTGACCATCCTGGCTGCCTCCCTGGTCGCCCTCACCCAGGACAATCTGAAGCGGCGACTGGCCTACTCCACTGTCGGTCAGCTCTCCTACATGGTTCTCGGTGCGGGAATGCTTACGGCGGCAGGCATGAGCGGCGGGCTGCTGCATATCGCCATGCACGCTTTCGGCAAGATCACCCTCTTTTTCTGCGCCGGGGCGATCTATGTGGCGAGTCACAAAAAATATATCAGCGAAATGGACGGCCTCGGCCGCCGCATGCCGGTAACCTATGGGGCTTTTCTGCTAGGGTCCCTGTCCATCATCGGCATGCCGCCTTTGGGCGGGTTTATCAGCAAATGGAATCTGCTGCTGGGGGCTATCGGCAGCGGGCAAATGGTACTGGTCCTGGTGCTGCTGACAAGTTCTCTGCTCAACGCCGCCTATTTCCTGCCCATCGTCTATCGGGGCTTTTTTGCCGAGTCGCAGAGCGAAAGCATAGCGGAAGTCCGGGAGGCGCCGCTCTTCTGCCTGATCCCGCTTGTGATCACGGCACTGCTGTCTCTGGTGCTGTTCTTTTTTCCCGGCATTCTTCTCCAACTGGTGCGGCAGGCCCTGGGGGGGTAGCGGGAGCTCGACCGGGCCGGCGCTTGTGGTCTGGACCGATCAATTTTCAAGAAACGGTGTCGATCGATGCAACAAGAGAGAAAAAAACCGGGTTTCCGGCCTCTTCTGACAATTTTTGCATTGTTTTTGGCTGCTCTGCTGGCACTGGAAATTCCGCTCCATTTGCACGGCTATTTCGGCTGGGACGAATGGTTCGGATTCAATGCCGCTATCGGCCTGGTTTCCTGCCTGCTGCTGGTGCTGGCCGCCAGATGCCTGGTACGCCCTCTGCTGAGGAGGGACGAGGATTACTATGATCGCTGATGTTGTCATACCTCCGGTGCTGCTCTACGTTGCCGGATGCCTGCTGCTGTCGGGTCTGCGAGGACGCCTTCTCAAGGCCGCGGCCCTGCTGGTGCCTGTAGCGGGGCTTCTGCTGCTCTGGGCGATGCCCGATGGCAGTTTCGGCCGTATCGCCTTCATCGGGCTCGACCTGGTGCCTGTAAAAGTCGATGCCCTGTCCCGCTCCTTCGGCACCATTTTTCACCTGATCACCCTGCTGGGACTTGTTTTTTCCCTGCATCACAAGGAGTGCGGCCATTACGCGGTGGCCCTGCTCTATGCCGGAGCAGCCCAGGGTGTCGTCTTCGCCGGAGACCTGTTTTCCCTGTTCGTCTGCTGGGAAGTGCTGACCATTGCCGCCACCTTCCTTATCGCCGCCCGCCGCACCACCCGGTCCCGGGGGGCGGCCTTCCGCTACCTGCTGGTTCATGCCGCCGGAGGCCTCTGCCTGCTGACCGGCATCATTAGTCATTATGGCGCCACCGGGGATATCGCTCTTGGCGCCATGAGTCTCGGCGCGCCGGGCACCCTGCTCATCTTTCTCGGCTTCGGGCTCAACTGTGCCTGGCCTCTGCTCCATGCCTGGCTGGTCGATGCCTATCCCGAGGCCACCATTGCCGGCACCGTTTTTCTGAGCGCCTTCACTACCAAGAGCGCGGTCTACGTGCTGGCCCGGACTTTCGCCGGAACCGAGGCGCTGATCTGGATCGGCGCCCTCATGGCTGTCTTTCCCGTTTTTTACGCCATCATGGAAAACGACCTGCGCCGGGTTCTCTCCTACAGCCTGATCAGCCAGGTCGGCTACATGGTTGTCGGTATCGGCATCGGCACCGAACTGGCCATCAACGGTGCCGTATGCCACGCCTGGGCCCACATCCTTTACAAGAGCCTGCTGTTCATGGCCATGGGCGCCGTGCTGTTCCGGACCGGAAAAATCGAGGCGACCGATCTGGGCGGTCTCTGGCGCACCATGCCTTTGACCGCGGTCTTCTACCTGATAGGCGCCGCATCGATTGCCGCCGCTCCCCTGTTCAGCGGCTTCATCACCAAGTCAATGCTGCTCGATGCGCTGGTTCATAGCCACAAGCAGAGCTGGGTATACCTCGCCCTGCTGGCGGCGGGAGCGGGAACCATCTTCTACGCGGGGATAAAAATCCCCTATGTCGCCTTTTTCCGCCGAGATGCCGGGCTGCGTCCCAAGGAAGCCCCGCCTCACATGCTGCTGGCCATGGGAGGCGCCGCCTTGCTGTGCATTCTGCTGGGGGTCTGGCCCGCTCTCTGGTCCCGCATAATGCCGTATCCGATGTCGCTGCATCCCTATACGGCGGCGCACGTGCTGGCAAAGCTGCAGCAGCTGTTCTTTGTTGCGGTCGGTTTCGTACTTCTGCTGCGATGGAAGCTCTACCCCTTCGAGAGCCGCTCCATCAATCTCGATGTGGACTGGTTTTATCGTCGCGGCGCCCGCCTCGCCTATTCGCTGACAGACTGGTTTTTCAACAGCCTGAACGCCTGGAGCGAGAGACAACTGGGAAAACGGCTGCCGAGCCTGCTGGCCCGGTTTTTCGAGGAGCCCGGAGGACATTTTCAGCTGGCAGGGCTTCGGCTCATAAACCGGCTCGCGGGAGCCGGACCGGTCCAGCCGGAAGTGCAAAGGCGGATTCTGCAGCGCAGCATCAGCGGCAGCTACCCGATAGGCGTCGGTGTTCTGCTGGCCGTCCTCTTTCTGTCCCTTATGACCGTGCTGTTTTTCTTGGGGTAGCCCTCTGGACTTGAAGGATTTCCGTTGTGAAAATATAAGGGCAGACGCTGACATTCCGGAGGGAGGAATGAGTGAAAAAGCTGCTGATCGCCCTGGATTGTTCCCTGCCGTCGAAGCAGGCGGTCGAATATGCCGCCGCTATTGTCCCTCGCCTGCCCGATTGCAGCGTTTTTCTTTTTGCCGTGCTGACCGGAGTCCCCTGCAACGAGAATGCATTTCAGGAGTTGATGGGTCCCGAAAGCGTTGAATTGCATGGTGACGAGGACCACTCACAGGAGGTGGCGCAGGTCCGGCAGTTCATGGACGAGGCCTCCCGCATCCTGACCGTCCGCGGCTTTCCGCCAGAGCGGGTGGTGGTCGAATCCCGGCCGCTGCAGCGGGGAATTGCGCAGGACATTCTCGACCAGGCAACCCTGCTCGGGTGCGACACCATCGTTGTCGCCAAGCGAAAACTGTCCAAGATGAAGCAGGCGGTTCTGGGAAGCGTTTCCCGGGATCTGATCCAGAAAGCCGAAGGCATGACCATATGGGTGGTGGACGATTGAACGGTAACCCTTCCCTCGAGGCGCAGGAGCCGTGCCGCAACGGGCGACCCTTGCCGCCGGCCGCCATCTCCTCTCTCTACATCCATGTCCCTTTCTGCCTCAGCAAGTGCCCTTACTGCGATTTTTTTTCCCTGGCTGAACATGAAACGGAGCTACGCCGCTATCCGGAGCTTCTGCTGCGGCACCTGGCCCTGGCTATCGACCGAGGCCTGCTGCAGAATCGGCTTTCCACCCTGTTTTTTGGAGGGGGCACGCCTTCTCTGCTGACCCCTGAAGCCCTGGCAGCCATCATCGCTGCCCTGAGTCGGGCGCCCGGGATTTCCGCCGATGCCGAAATCTCCCTTGAAGCCAATCCGGGAACGGTCAATCTGGAAAAGCTGCAGGGGTTCAGGTCGGCAGGCCTCAACCGGCTTTCGATCGGAATACAATCGCTGAACGGCACCTTTTTGAACCGACTGGGACGCCGCCATACCCCCGAGCAGGCGGTGACGGCTTTTCGGGATGCCCGCCGGGCCGGATTCGCCAACCTCTCCTGTGACCTGATGTTCGGTCTGCCCGGTCAACGGCGCCGGCAGCTGCTTGACGAACTGGACGCCATACTGGCTCTGGAGCCGGAGCATCTGTCCTGTTACGGGTTGACGGTAGAGGAGGACACCCCTTTTTATCACCTGCACCATCGCGGCGGTCTCCCCCTGCCCGACGAGGAAGAATCCCGTGAGCTCTACCTCGCCATCCACGATCGTCTGGTCGCGGCCGGATACAGGCACTACGAAATATCCAACTATGCCCTGCCGGGGCACGAATGCCGACACAACCTGGTTTACTGGCGGCGTGGAGCCTATTTGGGGATCGGGGCGGGGGCTCACTCCTTTGATGCGGAAAGATGGGGACAGCGCTGGGCGGCGCCCCCCGACCTGAATGAATATTCCCTGAGGCTGGACCGAGGCGAAGATCCCGCCGAGAAGCTGGAGGACTTCGACCGGCAGGGGGCGATGGCCGAAACAATTTATCTCGGGCTGCGAACCTCCGAGGGGATAGGGGAAGCCGATTTCATGCGGCAGTTCGGCCAAGGGGTTGCCAGCGCCTTCCCGGAAGCCGTTGCCCGTTGCGGTTCGCACCTGGTTTTTCTGGACGGAAGATGGTGTCTGGATCTTGCCGGCTGGCTCATCTACGATCATCTAATCGAGGCTTTTCTCTAGCCTTTTTTCTTCCCTGGGCGCCCTTGACAAAGGGGGGGGCCGTTGTTATGTTGTGCTCCGTTGGCACTCCGGTTGCAGGAGTGCTAACATGCGAAAGAGACCGGTTTGTTCCGGTCGGATATGGCATGTATCGACAAAAGGTTGGTTTCGGTTTGAGGTTGAACAGCGATGAGCGGTGAAATGAACGAGCGAAGTCGCCAGATCCTCCAGGCCATCATCGAGGACTACACCTCTTCTGGAGAACCGGTAGGTTCCCGGGCGGTTGCCCGTCGGCAGGGGATAAACCTGTCTCCTGCCACCGTGCGCAACGTTATGGCGGACCTGGAAGAAATGGGGTACCTCTACTCGCCCCACACTTCGGCCGGGCGGGTACCGACTGAAGAAGGTTACCGTTTTTATCTGGCCAGCCTGCTGCATGTCAGGGAGCTGACCCTCGAGGAACGGGAGCAGATACGCCAACATTATCATTTTCGTGATCTCCAGACGGAGGAGCGACTTCGGGAGGCCGGGCGTCTCCTGTCCACGGCATCCCGATATGCAGGTATCGTCATGGTGCCCCGTTTCACCAGCACGGTTTTTCGTCGGATTGAGTTCGTTTCTCTGGGGCCCACGCGTCTGCTTGTGGTGTTCCTGACACAGGCGGGAATTATCCAGCACAAGCTGATTGAAGTAAACGAGCCTCTCAATCGAAGTCAGCTGGATGAGGCGACCAATTACCTCAACGAAGCATTTTCCGGCCTGACCATTCAGCAGATAAAGGTCAGGATTGCCGAAGAAATTCGCCAGGAACGGGCCGTTTATGACAAGCTGCGGCGCCGGGCCCTGCTGCTGTCGAGTCAGGCTTTGCAGGAAGAGTTCGGTGGCCAGGTTTTTATCGAGGGCACATCAAATATTCTGGAACAGCCCGAGTTCGCCGACCTCGAAAAGATGCGGCGGTTGTTGAGAGCTTTTGAACAAAAAAGCCTGCTGATCGAATTGCTGGACAAAACCCAGCAGGTCGAAGGTGTACAGATATTTATCGGCAGTCACGACGAGTACAGTGAAATCGAAGGATGCAGTCTGGTCACTGCCTCGTATTCGAATCACCATGGTACCACCGGCACCCTGGGAATCATCGGACCGACCCGAATGCCCTATTCGCTGGTCATCCCGCTGGTCGACTATACTGCACGCCTGGTAAGCGACATGCTGAGCACTGATTAGGAATAGGAGAAATAAATGGTGGAACAGAATAACAGGAACGATCAGAAAGATCCCCGCCCCGAAGGCGCCGAGGGGGAAACTCCGGTTTCCCAGGAGGCGGCGGAGAAGGCCGCGGAGGAGAAGACGGCGGATCTCGAAGAAGCCCTCACAACCGCCCGGGCCGAGTCGGCCAGGAACTGGGACCTTTATTTGCGGGAGCGGGCGGAGCTGGAGAACTATCGCAAGCGTATGCAGCGGGAAAAGGAAGACCTTGCCCGCTTTGCCAACGAAAACCTGCTGCGCGAAATTCTGCCGATCCTTGACAACCTGGAGCGGGCGGTTTCCCATTCCAAGGAAAGCGCGGAAAACGATGCAGCGGGATTGCTCAAAGGCGTTGAAATGACGCTGGATCAGTTTCACAAGGTTTTGGAGAAGTTCGGGGTCGTCCCCGTGGAGTCTGTCGGCAAGCCTTTCGATCCCGCCTGGCATGAAGCGATGGGCCAGCTGGAAAGCCGCGAGCATGCGCCGAATACAGTGGTTCAGCAGATGCAGAAGGGCTTCACTCTGAACGATCGGCTGCTGCGCCCGGCTCTGGTGCTGGTAGCCAAGGCTCCGCCGGGAGAATAAGCAGCGGCGGATAGCGGTTCTGCCAAGAAATCAAAATCTGGTTCCCTTTACGCGAGTTGATGCGAATCTTTGGAATCAAGCTTCCTCGTTCGCGATCGGTATGGGGTCGAAATCGAAAAGCCCGATTCGACGTCGATACCGATAGCGACCCTGATGAAATTCATCGGAGCGAAGAGGATAACCAGATACAAAAATAAAGAAATACGAGAAGGATACTCAAAGGAGGATAGAGAGACATGGGCAAAGTCATAGGCATAGACCTGGGAACCACCAATAGCTGCGTGGCGGTAATGGAAGGCGGAGAACCTGTCGTCATCGCCAATGCCGAAGGATCCCGTACCACCCCTTCCATGGTGGCTTTTACTGAGAGCGGTGAACGGCTGGTCGGCCAGCAGGCCAAGCGCCAGGCGGTGACCAATCCGGAAAACACTCTTTTCGCCATCAAACGTCTTATCGGGCGCAAGTTTGACAGCGAGGCGGTGAAAAAGGATATCCAGATCAGTCCTTTCCATATCATCAAGGCGGATAATGGCGACGCCTGGGTCGAGGTGCGCGGCAAAAAGTACAGCCCGCCCGAAATCTCCGCAATGGTTCTGCAGAAGATGAAGCAGACCGCCGAGGACTACCTGGGCGAACCGGTGACCGATGCGGTCATCACCGTGCCCGCCTATTTCAACGACTCTCAGCGCCAGGCCACCAAGGATGCCGGTAAAATCGCCGGCCTCAACGTGCTGCGCATCATCAACGAGCCGACTGCTGCCTCCCTGGCCTACGGCATGGACAAAAAGGGCGAGGAAAAGATCGCCGTGTTCGACCTTGGCGGTGGGACCTTCGATATCTCCATTCTCGAACTGGGTGACGGTGTGTTCGAGGTCAAGTCGACCAACGGCGACACCTTCCTCGGCGGCGAGGACTTCGATCAGCGGATCATCGATTACGTGGCCGACGAGTTCAAAAAAGACCAGGGAATCGATCTGCGCAAGGACAAAATGGCCCTGCAGCGTCTGAAGGAGGCCTGTGAAAAGGCCAAGTGCGAGCTGTCCACCTCGATGGAGACGGACATCAACCTGCCCTTCATTACGGCCGACCAGTCCGGGCCGAAGCATCTGAACATCAAACTGACCCGGGCCAAGCTGGAAAGCATCGTCGGCGAGCTGCTGGAAAAACTGGTGGGACCCTGCAAAACAGCGATGAAGGATGCCGGTCTCTCCGCTTCCGATATCGATGAAGTATTGCTGGTCGGCGGCATGACCCGCATGCCCGCGGTTCAGAACAAGGTCAAGGAGATCTTCGGCAAAATTCCCAACAAGGGGGTTAATCCCGATGAGGTGGTGGCCATCGGTGCGGCCATCCAGGGCGGCGTTCTCAAAGGCGAGGTCAAGGACGTCCTGCTGCTCGACGTCACTCCGCTCTCCCTGGGAATCGAAACCCTTGGCGGCGTCATGACCAAGCTGATCGAGAAAAACACCACCATTCCCTGCAAGAAGAGCCAGATTTTCTCCACTGCGGCCGACAATCAACCGGCTGTCTCGGTACATGTATTGCAGGGTGAAAGGGAGATGGCCGCCGACAATAAGACCATCGGCCGCTTCGAACTGGTGGGCATACCGCCCGCTCCCCGTGGCGTACCGCAGATCGAGGTCGCGTTCGATATCGATGCCAACGGCATTCTCCATGTTTCCGCCAAGGACCTCGGCACCGGCAAGGAGCAGTCGATCCGCATCACCGCCTCTTCCGGTCTCAGTGAGGAAGAGATCAACAAGATGGTCAAGGATGCCGAGTCCCATGCCTCCGAAGACAAGAAGAAGCGCGAGACGGTTGAGGCACGCAACCAGGCCGATGGCTTGATCTACACCACTGAGAAGTCCCTCAAGGAGCACGGGGACAAGGTCGACGAAGCGACTCGGGCGAATATCCAGAAGGCGCTGGACGACCTGAAAAAGGCGGTGGAAGGGGACGACGCCGAAGAGATCAAGCAGAAGATTGAAGCTCTGGCGTCCGCATCCCACAAGCTGGCCGAGGCCATGTACAAGCAGACGCAGGGCGCCGAAGGCGCTGCCGGGGAAGCTGGTGCAGCGGGCGACGCTGCCGGTCCTTCCGAAGAAGGGGTCGTGGATGCCGAGTTTGAAGAAGTCGACGACAAAAAAGATTGATCTCGTAAAATAAACCATATCCATAATGTCGGGAGCCGGGGAAAACCCCGGCTCCTTTTGCCGTTGTTACAGGTCGTGCAGCAGGGCAGGCAGACCACCGCGGGGAGAACCGGGTTTTGGAAAAACGTGATTATTACGAAGTGCTCGAGGTTCATCGCAATGCCAGCGAAACCGAAATCAAAAAGGCCTATCGGCGCCTGGCATTGAAGTATCACCCTGACAAGAACCCTGGGGACAATGAGGCCGAAGACCGTTTCAAGGAGCTCAGCGAGGCCTATGCGGTCCTCTCCGACGCCCAGCAGCGCGTGACCTATGACCAGTACGGTCACGCCGGTCTGGGTGGCGGAGGCTTTTCCTCCGGCGGTTTCGGAGGCAGCCCCTTCGAAGATATCTTCGGCGATATTTTCGGCGACATCTTCGGCGGCCGGACCGGTCGGCGCACCCGGGGGCGCAGGGGAGACGACCTGCGCTACAATCTGACCATAGCCTTCGAGGAGGCGGCCTTCGGGGTGGAAACAACCATTCAGATCCCCCGCCACGAGCCCTGCGGCACGTGCGCCGGTTCGGGTGCCAAACCCGGGACCTCTCCCAAGATCTGTCCGGTCTGCCGTGGAGCCGGCCAGGTCCGGTATCAGCAGGGTTTCTTTTCCCTCACCCGGCCGTGCCCCGAGTGTCACGGTGAAGGACAGATCATCGATCAGCCCTGCACGGACTGCAGGGGCACGGGCAGGATCAAGGGGAAGAAGTCGATATCCCTGAAAATTCCCGCGGGGGTGGAAACCGGCAGCCGGCTCAAACTGACCGGCGAGGGGGAGCCCGGGATTCAGGGCGGACCGCCCGGCGATCTCTACGTGGTTGTTTCCGTCAAGGACCATCCGATCTTCCAGCGGGATGGTCAGAACATCATCTGTGAAATACCGATCTCTTTTACCCAGGCGGCACTGGGTTGCGAACTTGAAGTCCCGACTCTGGAGGAAAAGATCTCCCTCAAGGTTCCGGCCGGAACCCAGTCGGGCAAGGTGCTCCAGTTGAACAACATCGGTTTTCCATCTCTTCATGGCTACAGCCGGGGAGATCAACTGGTGGTTTTGAGAGTCGAGACGCCGACCCGTCTCACCGCGCGACAGAAGGAGCTTCTCGAAGAGTTCGCCCGGGAGGGGGGCGAGGATGTTCACCCGATGGGTAAAAGCTTTCTGGAAAAGGTCAAGGAATTGTTTGAATGATATAACCGGTTTCGTGCAGGTTTCGAAACCAGGGGGGAGGGCGTATTGGCAAAATTGAACCAGGTTCAACGTGCCGCCGGTTCGCAGGTGAATTGGCGGATCTTTCTGCCGATCCTCGGCATTCTCGCTGCATTCCTGTTCGTCTCGATGGCCGCCTTTGCTGCCGAACTTTCCATGGATACGACGGGCGATCTGTTTGCCCGTGGTATGTCCCTGTACCAGTCGGGAGAGGAGGAACAGGCTCTCGATGCGCTGACCCGGTTTGTTTCGACCGATTCCAGTTCCCCCCGGTCCGCGCAGGCGGTCCTGGTTCTCGCAAGAATCCATGCAGCCAGGGGACAGCATAAGGAATCCCTTGCCCTTCTCAAACGAATTCCCCCTGACCGCCGCGGCCCTGAATTCAAGTTGCTTCAGGGGATGGCCGAAATAAAGGTCGGACGGGTCGAACAGGGGATCGCCCAGCTCAAGGCGCTGGAGGAAGTGGAACTGGCGCCGCGGGACCGAGTCAAATACCTTGAGGCATTGGCCGATGGTCATCGCTATCTGGGACGGTGGATGGAATCCCTGTTTTTCTATTTTCGAGCCCTGCCGCTCGCGGCCGACGAGGATTCGGCGGCCCACTACCTGCAGCAGGCCGGGGATCTCATAGCCAATCAATTGAGCGATGACCAGCTCGCTGAAGCGGCCTTTCTCTTCGAGGGGTCGCCCCTTGCCCAGCAAGTCGGACTGGAAAGGGCGGAGCGCTATTTCCGGGCCGGACAGACCTATCAGGCTTTGAGCGAGGTGGTCAAGGTGCTGCAGGAGCCCGGCGACTTCCCAGGTCGGGACAGGGCTGTGCAGCTGCGTGAACGCCTGGCCGGAAGCGAGATGCCGAACCGCACCGTGGGAGTCATTCTGCCCTTGTCCGGACGATATGCCGCCTTCGGCAAGCTGGTGCAACGGGGCATCGAACTGGCGGCACGCGAGCAGGTGAACGGCGAACAGGCTGTCCGGCTGATTTTCAAAGACAGTGCCGCCGATCCCGAAGCCAGTGCCCGGGCCGTTTCCGAACTGGCCAACGTAGAGCAGGTTTTGGGGATACTGGGTCCCCTCACCGGACACGCCGCTGCCTCCGCAGCCGAACGGGCCGAACTTGAAAAAGTCCCTCTGCTCACCCTTTCGCAACACAGGGGGCTACCCGAAACAGGTCCTTATGTTTTTCGCACCTCTTTGACCAATGAGCAGCAGGCCCTGGCTTTGGCCCGCTATGCTGTCGAAGAGCGCAACCTGACCAGGTTTGCCATTCTCGCACCCGAAAACCGGCTGGGCCAGGATCTGACCGCCAGCTTCATCCGTGAGGTCCAGGCCCATGGCGGTCGGGTCGTGGCGCAGCAGACCTACCCCGAAACGGCAACCGATTTCCGCCGCCAGATCAAGCTGCTCAAAGGGAAAGACCCGAACGCTCCCGATGAAAAGCGCGGGAGTGATGACAAACAACCTGTGGAGGAAGACCCGAAACTCCCCTTCGAGGCCCTGTTCATTCCCGATCAAGCCGAGCGGGTCGGATTGATCGTGCCCCAGCTGCCTTTCTACGGACTGCGGGGTGTACAGCTGTTGGGCATCAACGGCTGGAATTCGCCGGAACTGCTTCGCCGGGGCGGACGCACTATCGAGGGAGCCGTTTTCGTCGACGGCTTTTTCCCGCACAGCGACTACCCCTTCGTCAAGGATTTCGTCAACCGCTACTTCGAAACCTATGGTGAAGAACCGAGCATTCTCGAGGCCCAGGGCTATGACGCCGCCGGCATCATTCTGTCCCTGGCCGGCCGGTCGAATACCCGGTCCCGCGAAGACTTGCGGAATGCCCTGAGTATCGTGCGGAATTACCCCGGAGTCACCGGAGCCACCTCTTTCGACCTCGAAGGGGATGCCCGCAAGGTGCTGTTCCTCCTGCAGGTTCAAAACGGAGCCATCGTCCAGATCAATTAATGGTATCAAGCAGATAGCTGCAATGCGAAAAGCCCCGTTGGGATTTCTCCCGACGGGGCTTTTCGCATAAATGAGGGGCAGGCTCAGCAGCCTGCCCCTTGCCCTAGGGGCGGTGATGGATGTTACGGGCAAATCGTACCGTTGCCTGCTGCCCCAACTGCCGGTAAAGTCGATCCGTTCGGGATGACCAGTTCCGGATGATCGAAAGGGGCGACGTTGTTCGCAACACGGCAATCGAGCAAACCGTTGGTCAGGAAGTCGACGACTTCAGCCTCACGGCCACCGCTGACGCCGTCCTGAGAGAGCGGATTGATCTCGGGGTTGGCCACCTGGTCTTGCCCATCATAAAAATCGAGCACGTCGAGAATAGTGGCGATGGAACCGTTGTGCATGAACGGGGCGGTAAGAATCAGATTCCGCAGACCCGGCGTTTTGAAAGCGCCGTCGTTGAATTCCGAGGAGTTGTAAACCCCTCCCGGGCTGTCCGATCGGCCGAGATCATCGTCAGTGACAGAAACGCCGATATTGTGAAAGCCCTGATCTCCCGCGGGATTTCCCCCGATCTGCTTTGGTGTATTCGGTCCGCCCCTCAAGTTTATGACACGGACCGTCGCATCGCTGAATTCCGGTTCGACATGACAATCAAAACAGTTGCTGCCATTGCGTAGTTCGTCCAGCCCGACGAGCTGAGTAGGGGAGAGGGTTCCAAGGTCATAGGGGGTGCGATTGGGAATCAGGGTTGCCTGGTAGGCCTGCAGGGCCTGTCCCCAGATATTCGCAAATTCGTCGATATAAAAATCGACGGCTTCAGTGCCGGTGAGGCCGTTGGTGCCGAAGGCGGCGGCGATCAGGTCGGCGTAGGTGAGCGCCCGATCGGGGAAGCCGGCGGTAAGGCCGTTATCGGGAGCATTGGAAAGCGGGCCGAGTACACTGTCCGTGGGAGCCACCAGCTGAAAGGCCAGCGGGGTGCGAAGGACCATCTTGGCGCCGATATCGTCCCAATCGCGGCCTGCACAGGACATCTCGACATCCGATAAGGGGGGTCCCGTAGCCTGGGAGGCGAGGCTGGAAAGCGCTGCGACCCGGGAGCCGTTACCGAGAGGGTTTTCCCCGTTGAAATCCTGACTGGCTCTGCCATCCCAGAAGTTGTCAAGGTAGAAAACGGCACCAAGAACAGTAGGAGCGTTGCGACCTGTCACAAGCCGGTTGGCAGTGCCGAAAGTGGCCTGGGCGGCATCCGGATGCACTATGGGCTCACAGACCTCCACCGGATCGTCAAGATCGGCAGGCAGGCTGATGAAATCCTGACTGAAAACACCGCCGGAACCGACCCTGTCATCAAAACCGGCGAGGAGCGTGTCTGCACTGAAGGTGAAGAAACTGCTCAGGGTTTGCCCGGGCGCTACGACTATGTCGAAAACAGTATCCACGCCAGGATGAACGGTATTGGTCCTCCTGTTGTCGGCTCCGGCACTGAAGTGGCAGCTGGCGCAGGCCATCTGCCCGTCGCTTCCCACCTGTACATCCCAGAAAAGTGCCTTGCCGAGGCGAATGGCGGCATCCTGATCGATGATGGTAAATGCTCCGGCCTCGGGGACCGGCTGCGGAACGGGGGCGACGCGGCTACCCACGCCCGCCGGCGCTGGTGTTCCACTGAGTGGTGAAACATTAAAGCCTGTTGAGAGGCCGCCAGCATCCGGCACCAAGGCAGGAAGCCCTGTGGGTGCGGTGGGGATAGCTGTTGTCACCGGGGGCGGATCGGGATCGGTAGCGGGTGGGGGGTCATCGGATCCTCCGCCTCCGCCTCCACATCCTGTCACGGCCAGGGCTAGAGCCAGAATTACGAAGAGGATTTTCAATTCTCGCAGGGGGTGTTGCATCGGTTGGCCTCCAAAAAGCAGATAAATCAAACAGCCCCGGAAACGACTGGAAATGATGGCTGTCACAGTATTAAAAGTTAGAAATAGTGAATTTTTTCAGGCGGGTTCACCAATTCATTAGCCTTATGGATAAACCATTTTTCCCCCCTATCAAGGCGAAGGCATTAAATTCGTCGCCTTTTGACGAATTCCCTTTGCGTGGTACTTGGACGCGAGGAAATTTCTTCTACAATAAGCACATGGCCAGAAGATTTTCCCCTTAAGGGAAGGGGAAGTACCTAAATACTCCGATTTATTGATTCTTTGACGATTGAAAATGATTAATTGGGCTATACCAAGCAGACGTGGAGAGAGGTCATGACACAGGCCATTGTGGAAATCTTTTTCGACTACATCTGACCCTGGTGCTATCTCGGTACCGTGCGTACCGATCGTTTGCAGTGCGAATACAATATCGAGCTGCGCTGGAGGGTGTTTCCGCTCCATCCGGAAGTTCCGGAAGAAGGGATGGAGCTGCTCGAGCTTTTTCCGGGACGGGAGGAGATGATCCGGTCCATGCAGGTGAGACTGCTGAACCTGGCCGCCGAGGAAGGACTGCCGCTGGCGGAGCGAAGCCGCACCTGCAACAGCCTGCGGGCCCAGGAGCTGGGCAAGTGGGCTGAGGAACAGGGACAGGGCGATCCTTTCCGCAGGGCGGTCTACCGGGCCTACTTTGTCGAGGGGCGGAACATCGCCCTGGTCGATGAACTGGCCGGAATAGCCGAGTCCGTTGGCCTGCCGGGAGACAAGGCGCGCGACGTTCTAGAAACGAGGAGCCATGCGCCGGCGGTTAAGGCCGACTGGCGTCGGGCCGGTGAGATGGGGATCACCGCCGTCCCGACCCACCTCTGCGAGGGGAGAATCCTGGTCGGTTTCAGCCCCTTCGAGGATTTCCTGCGGCTCATCGGTAAAAGGTGAAATCCGTCAAGCACGAGGAGCAGTGTAATCACGAATATTTCGAACATCGCATGATTCTTGCTCGTTTGAGATGTCGGCCTTTGAAATTGTGAAAATTTGACATTGAAAGCAAGGCACATGCAGATGACAAATGCTTCCGTCCCAACCACCCATGACGAAAAGCTCGCCATACTTTCCGGTTCGGTACGAGAGGCGCTGAAGCCGATTCTGTATCCGGGAGAGCGGGTGCTGTGGGCCGGCAAGCCCATCCCCCGTGCGGCCTGGGCGGACATAATGCCCTCGACGATACAAAGCACCTGGGCGCAAGCTATTCTATACACGTTATCCGCCGGGATGGGGTTGTACGTGCTGACATGGATGCTGCTGATCATGGTCGTTGGGATAGGCAGCGATATTCAGAACGGAAAATTCAGCCTGTGGGGTTTTATCCTGACCCTGCCGATTCTCGCCATTCTGCTCCTGTTTGCCTTCAACCTCGTGCTGCTCATCATTTTTCCATGGTTATCGGTGCGCCGGGCGCGCCATCGCAGCTATGTTCTTACCGACCGCCAGGCGGTGACGGCTTATGAAACCACCCAGGGCGTGGAACTCGAGTGTGCGGATCTTGCCGATGTCTTGGCCCCCTCGATAACCCGAAAGCGCAAGAACGGCGTCGGTGACGTCATTTTCGGCGGTTACTGCGTGCGTCAAATGACCGGCGACGGGGGTATGGACATCAATTCAACCTTCGATACCGGCTTTACCGCGTGCGCCGAAGCCGAACGGGTAGCGGCACTTTTCGCCAAAGCGCGCCAGGAGCGCATCCCCAAGCGCGAGCTCGAGGATATCGAAGAGATGGGGCGGGATTATCAGGGGTGGCTGCGCCGCAAAGGGCGGCTTTGATCCTGGGAGGGAAGAGTTTTCATGGTTTCGGTCCAGAGGAGTCCTGCGGCGTATACAAAAGGTTAAGAACCGCAAGGTGCTGTTTGAGGAAGCCTGGATCCGAAAACATTAAAATATTTGACAGCAGTTCTTATTTGCCGGTATTTATGATCCATTGTTTTTATTTGGTATCAATACCGGAGGGAACATGGTGGGGAAGACCCAGTCGACAGCCAGGAGCCGTCTGCCGGATATTTATTCGGGAGACGGCTTTTTTGTATTTTGGGGTTGGTTTTCGGATTTTATCCAGATTGTATAAAACGTGAAGGATGGGCAGCCATTCCGGTTGCGATACGAGCTGTGGGTTGCCATACTTTAATCAATATATTAAGTATTTTTTGCAGGTATTCATCAATATTTATCCCTTAAGTTCAATTACTTATAAATTAAAACAAAAGAAGCTAAAACTGGAGGAGCTATGAAATCAAAAACTTTCTTTTTGGTATTTATTCTGATCTTAACTTGTTTCAATTGCCATGCAAGTGATTATAAGATTGATTTTGTGGAAGCAAAAGGTTTTGATACTAAATTTTATTTCAGTACAAATATGCCCAACGAATTGGTTGAAGTAATACTAACCGGTTATAACGGAAAGTTAACAATTAGCAAAGGTGCAGAGTTTCGGGGATCCTTTTGGACGGACTCTAACGGTAGACTGATAGCTGATACATACGAAATAACAAATGGCAGCATGAGGGCTTGCGGTGGTTTCATTTCAACCAGTAAACAATTCACAATGATCATTGAGGCATTTCCAAACGGGGAAACTGTTCGATCGAACTTAGTCTTTCAACAAAAAAAGAAAAAGGAATTCACCTTGTTTAAGTAATCAAGCTCAAATAGAACTATTGGCGTGGTCTGACCCCAGACACCATAACACAAAAAGTTTTCGAGAGAAGTGCTTCTTAAGTTGATCAACTCATTGAAACAGGAGAAAAAAAATGCAATCAACCAGGAGGTTGTTTCATGTCGGGGCCGCAATCGGCGTCGCAATCAGTCTTGCATCCTGTGCCGGGGTCCGAGAGAGTAGCTACGCTTACAATGATACTTATACGGCCAACATATCCACCAATGCCGAGGGGTGCTACGACGCGGCAGTTCTGTTGGACAAAAATATTGTAGAAGCGAGAGAAATTAGCATGAAGGTCCTGGCGGCCCTAGATTCGACCATAATTGAGGAAAAAGACACATTCCTGAAGGCACAGCGGAACAGGCACGTAGGCCTTTTTGTGGGGAGCGGAGGAGAAGAACTCTTCATTACACTGCAAGAAATCCCGGGCAACAGGACCTTTGTCACGGCTGCCACTAAGACCGGTTTTGTAGGTGGTGCGGGGCAAAAGGCGTGGTCATGCCAGATAATCGATCAGATAGTGGCCATGGCTTCCAAATAAATTCGAGGGCGGGTGGCATATCAAGGCACTCGCTCCATTTCGATATCTGTTTTCTTGGAGGTCAAGATGAGAGTTGCCTTGTTGGCGACATGGATACTTTTGCTGCTCGTTCTGTCTGGTTGCAGCACTAAAACCAAGGTCACCAATCTCGGGTCCGCAGACCCGATCAATCCAAAGCAATGTGTAGTTCGAATTACTGAAAAATCGAACGCGCCAAATGTCCCCTGCGAGACTCTAGGGAAGTTGGAAACGCATGTTCAAAGGAATCTGTTTTTCGGCGGGCGTGCTTCTCTGGAAGATGCTTATGTTGAATTGCGCGATAAGGCCTGCAAGATGGGTGGAAATTTGGTAACGATTGACGATTACATAGAGTCGTCGGCTTCGGAATTTAGTCACGTTCATGTTTGGGCGACTGTGCTAAAGGCGTCGGAGTAGACACCGGGCGAAATGAGCCGGAGGGCTTCCGCGAGGTTAAGGGAAATCTTCGTTTTTTTACTTGACTTTACTTATCATGGATGTCCCCTTTTTTTCCTTATGGCTGTTTACCGGGCCTGCCGTCGAAGGACGGAACACCGCCCTGGTTGATGAACTGGCCGGAATAGCCGAGTCCGTCGGCCTGTCGGGAGACAAGGCGCGATGATCCGTTGTTTCTATTTGATATCAATTAACGGAGGGAACATGTTGGGGAAGGCCCAATCGACAGCCATGAGCCGTCTGTCGGATTTCTATCCGGCGGGCGGCTTTTGTTTTTGGTTTCGGTGGGTATTTCCCGTCCACTAAGGGGGGAACAGTGAAAAGTAGTGTGTTCAGTGTTTTGAAATGGGGCCTTATCGGTCTTTTGTCAATTTCTATTCTCAACGGATGCGGTGGCGGAGGAGGGGGTTCTGACTCTTCTGAACCGACCAGCAGCTCCAGCGATATCTTCACCTTTAGCGAAGACTCTCTAGCCTTTAGCTACTCCTTGAGTGAACCTGATCCGGAATCCCAGATTCTTAATGTCGGGTTTGGTAGGTTGAGGATCTCTGGGGTCGGACCTGGAGTGCGGCCGGGCAAGGTCGCATAATCCAGCGGGTGGGATGCCCGCCCCGGAAGGTTGGCCAACCACCGGGTAGCGAGTCCTTGGAGGCATGGTGGTAACACCCTGCTTTAAGCGTAGGACAGCAAGCAGGCAGGCCGTAAGCCGAAAGGTTGAAGGGATTGAGCCCCGTAAACGACGCATTGGGAAGGACGACGCAGTTCTTGGTGACGGAAGTCAATATGGGCACAACCGCTAATGGCAAGGGTGTGTTCACTTCCCCGGGGTCAGTGACCATGGCATGTCTGACATTGGGATTATGTGGCAACCCGGGAGGCCCTGTGCTTTCTTCCGGAAAGGGAGTATGCCGGACAACCGAAGAGGGAGGAAGGCAAACGAAGCGCAGGGAGTCGGATGGCTCCATAGTACCGTTGAGGGCGGGTAATGCCGTCGGAGGGAAGGGGGCCACACATGGAAGCGCGGCGTGAGGCAACACCGACCGCTCACAGCAGCGGGGAAGCGGTGATAACGAAATTGCGTCGCATAGCGGAGAAGGCCCGCAAGGAGCCCTCGTTCAGATTCACCAGCCTCTATCACCTGATGAACGAGGAACACCTGCGGGGGTGCTTTCAGCGGTTACGCAAGAACGCCGCTGCTGGCATCGACAATCTGACCAAGGAGATGTACGCTGAGAACCTCGACACCAATCTGCAAGAGCTGGTCGAGAGGCTGCACCACATGGCGTACAGACCGCAGCCTGTCCGGCGCAAGTACATCCCGAAGCCGGGCAGCGACAAACTACGCCCCTTGGGGATACCGTGCCTGGAGGACAAGCTCGTCCAGGCGGGACTCGTCCGGATCCTGGAAACGGTCTATGAGCAGGACTTCCTAGACGATTCCTATGGATTCCGGCCCGGCCGCAGCTGTCACCAGGCGCTCAGAGCCTTGAGCGACACAGTGGAGCACGGCGCGGTGAATCACATCGTCGAGGCCGACATCAAGGGCTTCTTCGACCACGTGAACCAGGAATGGCTGATAAAATTCTTGGAGCATCGCATCGGCAACCGGCGTGTCCTGCGCATGGTGAGGCGCTTTCTCAAGGCGGGTGTGGCGGAGGATGGAAACGTGACGGTCAGTGACCAGGGGACCCCGCAAGGCGGCGTCATCTCACCGCTGCTGGCCAACATCTACCTTCATTACGTACTCGATCTCTGGTTCGAAAAGGTCTTTCGCAAGAGCTGCACCGGCACAGCGCGCCTGATCCGCTACGCCGACGACTTCGTCGTCTGCTTCCAATACCAGTTGGATGCGGAGAGATTTCGGCGGGAGCTGAGAATGCGACTGGCGAAGTTCGGCCTTGAAGTGGAGCCGACCAAGACCAGAGTGGTGGAGTTTGGGCGGTACGCCGTTCAGAACGCCAAAGCAAGGGGGGAGAAGCCGGGCACCTTCGATTTTCTCGGCTTCACCCACTACTGCGGCACCAAGAGGAACGGCACCGGATTCCGGATGAAGCGGGACACAGCCCGCAAGAGGTTCACCGCCAAGCTGAAAGCCTTCAAGGAATGGCTCAAGAAAGCCAGACCCCTGAAGACTGCGGACCTGTGGGAGACAGCCAAAGCCAAAGTGAAAGGCCACTACGCCTATTACGGCGTCACGGATAATCTTCGAGGGATCAAGAGATTCGAAGAGGAAGTGAAGAAGCTTCTGTTCAAGTGGCTCAATCGGCGCGGCAAAAGAGGCTGTCTCAGTTGGGAAAAGTTCTGCGAGATGCTGGAGCGGTTCCCGCTACCTCAGCCGAGAATCAAGGTCAGGATGTTCGGACACTCAGTGAAGCCGGCCATGTGAGGAGCCGTGTGCGTTAATAGCGCACGCACGGTTCTGAGAGGGGCCGGGGCCAACCGGTGTATGGTTGAGATGATGTGGCACCGCCGGGAAACCAGGCGGAAAACAGAGAAAACAAACATCAACCTATAGCATCGGAAGAAACCGGTCTACTCGCCCAAGTCGCTGGTTTGTAAAAGAAATTTGGAAATATAACCCCTTGTTTTGCCCTTAGAGCCGGCATTTTGACCCCGAAATGGGGGCTAACGGGTCGCTGGTGCTTTTTCTCGAAGTTCCACCTAGTTTTTGGTGGCGCGACGCAGCCGATTCCCATCGCATTCGACAAGGTAAATTGATGTAAGGAAACGAAATGCTTCGGGGGTTAATTGGAGGTCTGGCCGCATATGCAGTTTTCGCTTCAACTGCTTTCGCCGGCGATATTGTCAGTTCCAAACCGATCATTGTTTTCGCTTACGCTGACCGTCCGTCTATTTCCGCCGCAATTCGCATGGAGGCAGATTTTGTATCTATGCCCCTCTCGATTCGCGGGGTCCCTTTCAAGGGGTCAGACCTAAAAATTTCAAACGGAGCACAATGGATGCAAGATCGGATGGGATCTGATCCAGCCTGGAAAAACGATTGAAAGGATCAAGAGCGAGCCGAATATTTTTGAAATTTGTAGGTTTGACCCCCTTGCTTGGTTTCTATGTGCTTACCGACCGCCAGGCGGTGATGGCTTATGAAACCTCCCAGGGTGTGGAACTTCAATGTTCGGATTTTGCCGATGTCGAGGCTCCCTCGGTAACCCGAAAGCGCAAGAACGGCGTCGGTCCACCGGTGCGGGCCCGGTGCGGGAAAGCCCCACGCCGGAATCTGTGCAGGGGGCGCCGAGTAAACGGCGTTCCTGCTGCGACAGATTATATCCTGTTGACGCTTTAATAAATGAGTGGTAAAAGGGCTTCGTATTAATGAGACCAAGTGGGGCTTAAGGGCTATTCAGGCACTTGTCCCCTCCGGTGACTTTAATCAAAAAAGGAGGTAAGAGATGAGGGAGTTTCGCACGCTATTGAGAATGGCCGGTGTCAGTCTGCTTTTGGGTCTGCTTTTACTGCCTGCCGGTTGCGGCGGTGGTTCTTCCAGCAGCGACGGCGATGGAAGCGATACGCCAACCGTTGGCAATAGTATTGTCAGCGTGTCGCCGGCGGACGCCGATATGGACGTTCCCATCACTGAGACCATAATCGTCACCTGTGCCGAGACGGCGGTCCTCGGGGACATCAGCGGCGTAACCCTGATGACCGGTGTAACGAATGTTCCGGTCACCGTCAGTGTCAGCGGCAATGATATGTTGGTCGACCCGGTGCCCTTGCTGGAGAAGGCTCGAGAGTACACCCTGACCCTCCCCGCGGGGGCCATTGAAGGGGTGGATGAAGAGACCGTCATCACCTTTACCACCATCCAGATCGAATTTGTCGAGCGCACCGGCGTTCTGGTCAGCGATATTGCCGGTGCCTCCATCGGCAGGACCGACATGTCCAACAACATCGTTGTCAGTGAAACGGGGGTGATTCATGAGGTTTGGAAGGTTCCGGCGATCATGTCGGCGAGCCCCGCGGCGGAGGACGGCATCTACTATTCACGCTCCACCGACGGCGGCGCTAGCTTCGAACCCAGCGTTCTGGTGCGCGCGGCCGCCGGCCTGCCAGTGAATGTCGCCAACCAGATTGAGCCAGAAATCAGCTGCAGCGGTGAAGACAATGTCTTCATCGCTTACCCCAACGCCAACGGGCAGATGGAAGTGACTCGTTCCAGCGACGGCGGGGATACCTGGCAGACGCCAGTGGTGATCGGCGAGGCCGGCACCCTGTCTGAGCAGAAGCACATCACCGCCATGGGCGCCAACGTCTACATCTCTGCCAATGACGGCGACGCCCCGCAATCCGCTTCGGTGGATAATGGTGGCAATACTTTTATTCGCTCCACGGATAGTGGCGTCACCTTTGAAACGCCGATTACTGGTCTGATGGGCTATCCGCTGCATGCCCTGCTGATCAACCCGCTCAACGGGGATATCTATATCCTGGGAACGGAACCCACAGGTGTCAATGAACCGACAGATGTCTTCTACGTACGCAGCACCGACGGCGGGGAAACCTTCGAAGTGGCGGTGGATTCGGGGCACACAGTTTCTCACGCGGGCTACTGCTTTGACCGCCTGGGACGGATTGTGATCATCGCCCGTGACGGCAAGCTGGTGATCGGGGATATGAATACCGGCACCTGGAGCGAGTCGGACACCGTCGGCACCTCTTCACTGTCCTTGCAGTCGACCATGACGGTGGACGGCGACAACACCATCTATCGGGTGGGCACTGCCGCCTCCGACAGCCAGATTCATATCACTTATTCGATGGATGACGGGCTGACATTCACCGATGAGCTGATAGATGCAGGTTCGTACCCCAATGCGGCTTCGTCGGTGAACATGTCCGGTGTAGCAATGGTGTATATGCGTGATAATGCCGTATACTTTGCTTACCGTAATCCCATTGCCGCCCCTTGAACCTGGCTGCGGTCATTAAAAACCAGTTGAATTAAACCGCTTCGCGGTAGCCTTAAAGGCAGCAGACCCTTGCTGCCTTTTTTCGCGACTCAGCAATTTAAAAAAACGAGGAGCCAGCAGCCTTTCTACTGCATAAGTAGCCGCATTTAAACCTGAAAGCCTCTGATGTTAAACCCAGACAAGCGGATAATCTTTTTTTTAGAACTTGTCAGAAGTGATCAGATTGCATCAGCGGCCAAACCTAAGTTTTTGTTTGGGTGCCAATACTTATGAAGGAGTAGTGCTTCGCCCACATCCTTGAATTTTTCCTCGGCATCGGTCTCCTTGCTCACATCCGGATGGTACTTGCGGGTCAGCTTACGTTCAGCCCGCTTGATCTCGTCCTGGGTCGCATTTCACTCGACGCCGAGGGTCTTGCAGGGGTCACGAGGGGTCAGACCTACAAATTTCAAAAGGAGCAAAAATAAGTGCATGACCGAAGGGGGCATCGGCAGGACATCTGGTAATTTATGTAAGTAATTCTGAGCTTTTAAAAAACTTACATAACTTACCAGCGTCCCACAGCTGTGTTTCTGGGGACGGACCTGGGCAGGTCGCTGATTTAAAAAGAAAAAATCCCAAATAAAGCCCCTATTTTGCCCTTAGAGCCGGCATTTTGACCCCGAAATGGGGGCTAACGGGTCGTCGAGTGCTTTTTACGAAGATCCACCTAGTTTTTGGCGGGCGCGACGCAGTCGATTACCATTCTCATTCGACGAAGTAAATTGATGAAAGGAAACGAAATGCTTCGGGGGTTAATTGGAGGTCTGGCCGCATATGCAGTTTTCGCTTCAACTGCTTTCGCTGGCGATATTGTCCTTCAAAAGATCGGCAACAACATCGGCAGAAAAGGGAGATACTATTAGACTAGTGTTTCAGTTTATTATGAAATGCTGTATAGTTGCATTATTGTTAAGTCGTCATTAATATCGGCAAGGAAGAACGGAAAATGACTTTCGGCCCTCATCTCATGGAACCCCTCCTTCCAGAAAAACGAGAAATTCTGGAGGATATGGCCAGGGGTGTTTTGGCCAAGTCGGCAGCCCTGGGAGGCCGGCTACACCCGCTTACTCAGGCAGCGGTTGTCGACTTGCTGCGGATCGTCAACAGTTACTATTCCAATCTTATCGAGGGGCATAGCACTCATCCTGTCGAAATCGAACAGGCGATGCGGCAGGATTACTCCAGAGATCCGGCCAAAAGAGAATTGCAGCAAGAAAGTCTTGCACATATCGCCTGCCAGAAAAAGATCGATAAAGTCCTCGCCGATCAGCCGGAAACCAATCCTGCCAGCCGGGAATTCATCTGCTGGATTCACAAAGAGCTCTATAAGGAACTGCCTGAAGAGTTCACGTGGGTGACGGACAAAAAGGAAGGAGAGCGGGTTCGAGTATATGGAGGACAGTTAAGAACCCGCTATGTCGAAGTTGGGCGCCACGTCGGTCCGCCGCCTGAAAGCATCGGTCTTTTTCTCGACCGCTTCGAAACTTTTTACAATATCTCGAAGCATCACGGTTTGACCCCCCTCATTGCTGCCGGCGCCGCTCACCACCGCCTTATGTGGATTCACCCCTTCCTGGATGGCAATGGCCGTGCGGCACGGCTATTCACCGATGCCTACCTCAAATGCCTTCCCCTTCCGGGATATGGTTTGTGGAATATCAGCCGAGGACTGGCGCGACGCCGCGATGATTACATGACCTGTCTGAGCCACGCTGACGCGCCAAGACGAAACGATCTCGATGGCCGCGGCAATCTCTCCAGAGAGGGTCTGGTAGAGTTCTGTCGGTTTTTTCTCGAGACCAGTCTGGACCAGATCGATTATATGGGTGGCTTGCTCGATCTTGACGGGTTAAGGGATAGGATCGCAGGTTATATCCGCCTGCGAACCGAAAAACTCATTCCCCCGCCCAAGCCCGGCGGCCACCCTTTGAAGGTGGAAGCCGCCCACATGCTGTTTGAGGTCCTGGCCAGAGGTGAAGTGTCGCGCGGCGATCTCATCCGCGTCTCAGGGCTGGCTGAACGTACCGGCCGCCAAGTACTTTCTCAACTGATCGAAGAAGGCCTTCTGGTGTCCGATCTGCCCAAGGGTCCGGTAAGGCTGACTTTTCCAACTTATTTTGCAGGCTTTCTTTTCCAGAACTTGTACCCGAATCAAATGGTTCTGGCAGGAGATTCCGGATGACCAAGGATGTGAACAACAGAATTTACGGCAAGATCGATATTCCCGTCTTGCTGCTGCTCTTTTCTTTCCTCCTCTCCTCGGCTTCTTCCGGTTTCTGTGACGATGCCGCTCTGTCTGCAATTTTCAAAGGAAGAGATGTAACGGGAACCCTTGTCATTACAAATCTCGAGGGCACCGAAACCTCTCTGGTTTTTTGCCCTGAACATGGTCATCACCAAACCGAAAGAAGCCCGCTTCAGGCAGGAAATCACCATGGAAGCGTTCAGGGTGAAGGGAATTCTGGACTGAGCGAATTAATGGTGCACTGTTAAAACAGGACATTATCGCCATTTTTGCTGGAGTACGAGAGTAAAAAGCATGAACTTTCGGAAATACGGAGCAGGTCCTTGCGAGTATGTAGTGGTGCACGGTGGCCCAGGGGCGCCAGGGAGTGTTTCTTCCTTGGCGAGAAAGCTGTCGGAGAAATGCTCCGTGCTCGAGCCGTTTCAGACCGAAATCAGCGTGTGGGGCCAGGTCGAGGAACTGTATCGGCAGATTCAAGAAAACTGCACGGACAGGGTGTTCGCACTGGGACATTCCTGGGGGGCGTGGCTCGTGTACCTTCTGGCTTATAAGCATCCCGAGGTGGTAAAAATTGCGTTCCTGATCGGCGCCGGTGCCTTTGATGTGGCATATCTGCCGGAGCTGCAGCGAAGACGGCTCGGAGCCCTGTCGATCGAGGAGCAGACGGAATACCGGGAAGTGATCAAATTGTTGCAAAAACCTTCAGAAAGCAGTGACAGTTATCTTGCCCGCCTGGGAGCGCTGGCCGAAAAGGCTGACAATTATTGCGTCGAGAGTACGGAGGAAAACAGCGAAAGCGCGGTGGGCACTAACGGCAGGCAATACCAGCAGGTATTTGCCCAGGCGCACCGCCTGAGAGAAGAAGGGTTTTTCAGGAAAATATCCGGTGAGATAAGGTGCCCGGTCAGGATCATCCATGGTAAGAACGACACCACTCCGGTCGAGGGAGTGGTCGAGCCGCTGCGAGGGGTGGTCCCCGATTTGAAATGTTATGCGATTGACAGATGCGGACACTCTCCCTGGAAGGAGAAATACGGAAAGGAAGAGTTTTATCGGATAGTGAACCGGGAAGTGAAACAGTCCGAAGGGGGAGCCAGGAAATTATAGGCGCCTGAATATCAGAGGGTTGGTTTAGTTCAATCCCCAGACACATCTTGCATCTGTCTCGAACGGTCGTACTCATGGCGAGTCACTCCACCAAAAAAAGTTTTTTTCGACATATTCATAGAAAAGGGGTTCTGTTTGCGCGCAAACTGGGCCTCCCGTTGAAGATCAAGCCACACATTTCAACCGCTTGCATAACGGGCAGCGTGGGAAAAACAACGACTTGCCGAATGGTTGCATCGATTTTGCGGGAAGCAGGCAAAACGGTCGCGCTGAGCACGACTCAGGGTACCTATGTGGGAGACAGTCCACGGCGTTTCGGCGATTCTTCTAATGGCCGCCGCGGCAGTCGGCTGTTGGTTGAGCGCCAGGTTGATGCAGCGGTGTTTGAAATTGCACGAGGCGGTCTCATCGATGAGGGGATGCTGTTTTCCGGCTACGACGTCGGCGCGATGCTGAATGTTTACGACAATCACCTCGGCCTGAAGGGGGTTGAGTCTCGTGCCGATCTGGCCAAAGTAAAAAAACAGGTGGTGATCAATGCCCGGAAAATGGTGGTTTTGAACGCGGATGATCCTTTTTGTCTTGGTGTAAAGGAGGAAATTCGTGCCGCCCGCACCTGTCTGATCACGATGACTGCAGACAGCCCCGTTGTACGCGATCACATGTCGAGCGGGGGCGTTGCTGTTCGTCTGGAAGGCAGCGGGGCGGAAGCGATGATCAGGTTGTATGAGGGCGACCAAATGCTCCTCGCCATGGCCGCGCTGGATATTCCGGCCAGTTGGGGAGGTCGATATCGGCCGGCAATCAACAATGCCATGTTTGCTGCAGCCATTACTTACGGGTTGGATGTTTCTGCGCAAACCATACGAGCGGGCTTGGGCAGCTTTCGGTCAGATGAGGCCGGGAACCCGGGCCGAATGAATTTTTATGACCATCTGCCCTACAAATTGTTGATCACCTGGGCAGACGGCCCGGAGGCGGCATGTGAAATCGCTCGTTTTGTGTCCCTATTCCCAGTTTCAGGGAAAAAGCATCTGATGCTCGCGGCTATGGGAAATCGCCCGGACGCTTTCATCGTGGAGACGGCGCTGGCGCTTTCGGGCAGGTTTGACAGCTACATCAGCACCGACTGGGAAGACTTGCGTGGGCGTGGGCCTGGGGAAGTTGCCAAGCTTCTGGCGAGCGGGTTCAAAAAAGGCGGGGTCGACCAAAGCAGGATAGAAATCGCCACGTCGCATGAGGATGCCTTGGTACGTGCATTTGCCAAGCCGTCTCAGGGGGACTTGCTCGTGATAGTGAGTTTTAGCGGCTGGAAGGCAAAAGAACAAGGCTTGCTCAAAGGCACCCATTGAAGTGGGGGGTCACTGGATGGGAAATTGGCTGGGGGTGGGCTCGTGTGAGGGGCGGAGCAAGGGGGGCTCCGAGGGGTCAGGCCGGGGTCAAATTTGCCGATGGCCCATCTGACAAATCCTAAACTGGTGAGTCCTTGCAACAGGCAATGACCTGCCATTCGGGCCGGAGAGAGCGGCAGGGCCATGAACAAGGTCATCATAATTGGTAATTCCGGCTCCGGAAAAACCTGGCTCGGCAGGAGGGCCGCTGCTGCTCTCGAGATTCCCTATGTCGCGCTCGACGCCATTTTCTGGGAACCGGGCGGCTACAATCGCAGCCGTAGCTTGTATGAATGTGAAGCCCGTCTTCGAGAAATTCAGGACTCACCCGGCTGGCTTGTCGAGGGAGTGTTCGGGCATTTGGCGGACGCTCTCGTTTCCTTCGCAGACACCCTGATTTTTATGGACTTGTCGTGGGAGGAATGTCGGGAAAATCTGGAAAAGCGAGGCTCGGAAAGTTCGCAACAACTCGACCCGGTGTCGGCTGAGCGGAACTTTCGATCCTTGCTCGAATGGGCATCCTGTTATGCAGTGCGCGACAGCAGGGCCTCCAGGAAGTATCACCGGCTGCTTTTCGACAATTTTCAGGGGACAAAGTACCGTTTGGCAAACCGGGAGGAGGTCGTCCGGTTGCTGAGAATGATAAGAGAACAGAAAGCATGAACAGGCCGGGAAGTGAACCAGTCCGAAGGGAGAGCCAGGAAAATATAGGCGCCCTTTTTCAGGAGGAAAAATGGGAGCGGATGCCTATGAAGGATTAGCCGCCCGTTACGATTGGATGAGCTCGAACAACCCCGCTCGGGAACGCTTTTTTCTGGAATTGTTCAAGAAATACGGGGTATCCAGGGTCCTTGATTGTGCCTGTGGTACGGGCGAGGATCTGCTCATGTTTCACCGGATGGCTGACTCCCTCTGGGGGTCTGACCTTTCAGATGCAATGCTGGCGCGGGCCCGGCAAAAAATAATTGAAGCGAAGGCCGAAATCCCCCTTTTGAAAGCCGATTACCGGGAACTTCCAAAGCATTTCCAGACAGAGTTCGATGCTGTGGTCTGTCTCAGCAACGCGATCAACGAACCCCTCGAAGATACCGAGACCGTGCGGGCGCTTTTAAGCATGAAATCGGTGCTGCGTTCCGGGGGCATCCTTGTTTTCGACCAAGGGCAGTCGGACGTTTCCATGCGCAATTCGCTGCGTTTCGATCCGGTTGTCAATAATCGGGACTACACGAGATTCTTTGTCATCGATTACGCCGGCGACATTCAGACGATCAATATCTTTGACTTCATTCACACGGAACAGAGCACGGATTTCTTCCATTCCACCATTCGTGTAAAAATCCGGCTTCAGGATTCGTGGTGGCAAATGCTGGGCGAAGCGGGTTTTGAAAAAGTCGCATTCTTCGGGGATTGGAAAATGACCCCGTATGACAGGGAGTCGAGCCGAAGGCTGATTGTTGTTGCGGAAAAATCATAAATTCCGGATTGTTGAGGAGGAAGATAGTTCCATGATTCATAACGTGCTTTTCGATCTGGATGGTACTTTGACTGACCCTAAAGAGGGGATAACGCGTTGTATTCAATTTTCTCTTACCCGGCTGGGCAGGAAAGCGCCATCTGAAGAGGATCTTTTATGGTGCATCGGCCCGCCTCTGAAAGATTCCTTTGGCCAATTGCTCGAAAGCAATGAAACTGGTTTATTGGAATTGGCTTTGCGCCATTACCGGGAAAGATACTCGGAAATTGGAATCTACGAAAACAATGTCTTTCCGGATATTGTCCCAACCCTTCGTAAAATTCGAGAATCAGGTTTCCGATTGTTCCTGGCTACTTCCAAGCCGGAGGTTTTTGCCATTCGGGTTCTCGATCATTTCGACCTGACGCAGTTTTTCCATGGAATCCACGGCAGCGAATTGGATGGCAGTTTGTGTGAAAAAGCTGACCTGGTGGCCCATATCATCAAGACATGGAATCTTGATCCCTGCGTGACCCTTATCGTGGGAGATCGCGTGCATGATGTCATTGGCGGGAAAAGAAACGGCATCAAGACCGGAATCGTTTCCTATGGTTATGGAACCCGGGGCGAGATCGAGGCGGCAGCGTCTGATTTTGTTTTCGAATCTCCCTCTGAGCTTGTGATGTTTCTAAAAGCAAGGGAAACAGAGAAAGTGTCGCGTCTCAACTTTTGAAAAAACGAGAGGCTAAAAAAGGCTCGATTTGGGAGTGCTGGATGCATCCATCAGGAAGTCCAATCAAGATATTGCTTGTGGGTGGGATGAGGATCGGGTCGCCCGTTGCCGGGGACTACAGCTTCTATGCGGACCTGTTCTCGCGAATGGCGCGGGAAGTGCCGAACACCGGTGAGCTCACAAGATATGTGGCTTTCGACTGCTTTGCGGATGGGGCTCGGATCACCTTCCTAGGCATCGAGGTCGACAGAATCGACGGCGTTCCCGACGGAATGGTCGCATGGCAACTGGACGAGAAGAAGATCACCGTGTTGGATGGCAGGTGCAGGAGAGATCCGTTGCCGTGGCAACGGGAGGTATCGTGGCTCTGGCTCGACCATTCTTCTTCATCCTGTGGCCGAGATGTCACTGGCGAGTTTATCGTTCGCGTCCCTGCAGAATGGACTCAGGTTTCCGTCCCAATGGACTGCCCTTTCTCGATGACTGGCAACGCATACGTTGCACCAGGCCAAGCCGGATGCGACGACAGCGTCGAACTCGTGGATTATGACGAAGCATGGCCGGAGCAGTTCAGCCTGTTCGCGGAATGGCTCCGCAACCACCTTGGGGATGTCACCGTCTGCCGCGTCGAGCATTTCGGCAGCACTGCGATCCCCGGAATGATCGCAAAACCGGTAATCGATGTTCTCGTCGAGGTGCCCTCCCTGGAACAGGCGAAGCCACGAATGTTACCGCGTTTCATTGAGAAGACATGGGAATACTGGTGGCTCGGGCAACATATGGCTTTCGTCAAGAGGAAGACACTCCAGGGAGTGCGAACGCACCACGTGCATATCATGGAGAGCGGGGAGGGAGTGACTGCACGCCTTGCCTTTCGAGACTACCTGAGGGCTCATCCTGATGACGCGGCCCGCTATGCAGAAATGAAACGGCGGCTGGCCGCCACCCACAGATCGAATCGCGAGAAGTACACGGACGCGAAGTCTGCATTCATTGCCGAGGTAGTAAGGAAGGCAACGGTCAAGTCGAACTCGGCCATGAGTAACCGGACGTCATATTGTTGCGAAAGCGATTGAAGGAATGAAGGTGCATGACTGCACCGATGCCAACATGCCACTACTTATGGAGGAGTAGTCCTTGAATATCAGACTTCCCGCCTTTTTGCTTCTGCTCCCCTTCGTCCTCGCCACGGCTTCCGACGGTTTTTGCGAAGATGCCGCCCTTTCCCGACTTTTCGATGAAAACAATGTGACAGGAACCATTGTCATTACTAATTTCGAGGGCACCGAAACCTTTATTCACAACCAGGAGCGCGCCGATACTCCTTTTATCCCGGCCTCGACCTTCAAGATACCCAATACGCTCATTGCCCTCGACAAGGGGGTGATTACCGAGCAGGATACCTTGAAGTGGGATGGGAAGGATACGGGGGTGGCCGACTGGAATCGGGACCAGACCCTGGAATCGGCCTTCAGGGCTTCATGCGTCTGGTTTTTTCAGGAACTGGCGCAACGCATCGGCACTGATACTTACCGGGTCTACCTGGGGAAGATCGGCTACGGAAACGCCGAACCAGCACCTGAAGTGACGACCTTCTGGCTGGAGGGGGACCTGCGGATCAGTGCCATGGAGCAGATAGCATTTTTGAAAAAGGTCTATCGCCGGGAACTCCCCTTCGGTTCCGAATCCTTCGATACCCTGAGCCGTATCATGCTAATGGAAAAGGCCCCTTCGTACACGCTATGGGCGAAGACCGGCTGGGGCCAGCGGGTTACGCCGCAGATCGGCTGGTATGTCGGTTACGTGGAGAGAAATGACGGCGTCTGGTTTTTTGCCATGAATATGGTCATCACCAAACCGAAAGACGCCCGCTTCAGGCAGGAAATCACCATGGAAGCGCTCAGATTGAAGGGAATTGTAAATTGAGAAAGGAAGCATCGAGTACGAAAGCATAAGTCCTCTCGGCTGTGTCTTTTCATAGGATCCTCTTTTAATTTCGGTTCATATTGATTTGTCTCCGGCGCGGTATAAGGTTGACTATGTACCCATTTCAGGGCTGATTCTCAGCCCGGAAAGGAGACCGATATGACAGGGAAGATTTTTTACAGGGAACGCGAAAAGTACGTGGATGGCTCCAAAACTCCGCGTTATCAGCTTATAGGAGTATTGGGTGTGGACATGAAAATTCAGGGGCATCATCTGCGCATGAGCGAATTGAAATTCATCGCCGATGCGGCTGATGCCGAACTGGTTCACTTGCCACGCGGCCCCAAACACGAAGAAGAAGAGGAAGTCGAGGTTTAATTCTGAGCTGTGTTTCATTATCGGAGGGAACCTGCTGGGGAAGAACCAGACAGCCAAAAGCCGTCTGCCCGAATATCAATCCGGCAGACGGCTTTTTAAAAACTTACGGTTGTCGGTCTTTCACTAGATTGACGGAGGATCGGCTGCGCTCTTTTCCTGCATGGTTCTGATTTGCCTTGGTATCGGACTTGCAGCGTTTAACTCGCATTGGTCGATGTTGGGAGGAAACGGCGAAGCACCTCGTGAATTTGTTGGCGATATATTACATTTATCGGCGGGGTTTTTTCTCTCGGTATCGCCCTTTACGCCTGTATTGGTATATTTCGGCTACCTGTTGCAAAGGCAAAGGAAAGAGGAGTCAATAAAACAGCTCTGCAGTCATGGAGTGTCAAATAGATGCCGATTAAAATGTGGATCAGGTTGAACCAGGGTCCGAACTTGTGCAATTGTAAGTCTTTGGTTTAACGAGAGCCTCGCCTCAATCGCCAGCTTCAGCACCTCAGGAAAATGCACATGCTTTTCGTCACGATTCAGCGCAGATTATTCTTCAGCCATATTCTCGCCGTGCTCCTGGTTTCCGGCAGCATCGGCACCTACTTCTATTTCTCCTCCGCTGAATCCCTTATGTCCAGTCTTCGGGAAAGGCTGAAGAACAGCGTTGCCCTGGTCAGTACGGCCGTCGATGTTTCCGATCTGGACCATGTGCAATCCCCGGAGGACATGGAGCGCCCGGCCTATCTCCATTCCTTGCAGGTGCTGCGTGAGTTCCGGAAGACCAACCCGGACATCGCCTACCTCTATGTGATGCGGTTGACGGGGGAGCGGGTGGAGTTCGTTATCGATTCGGACCCAACCGAGAAACAGGCAAAGCCCGGACAGGAATATACCTCTGTGGTTCCCGCTTTGATGGAAGGGTTTGCCCGGCCATCAGCCGACGAAGAAGTCTACGAGGACGAATGGGGGACATTCCTCTCCGGCTATGCACCGGTGCCGGACGGCAAGGGTGCCTACCTCGTAGGCATCGACATGCGCGCAGACGAGGTGGCCAGGAAGTTCAGACATCTCAGGTTCTCCGGATTGTTGTCACTGGCCGCGTCGGTGATCCTGGCATTCGCGTTCAGCCGCATCCTGTCAGGACACTTCACGGCCCCGGTAAGTCTGCTCATCGCCCAATGCAGGGCCATTGCCCAGGGAAGGCTGGACGAGCGGATCGAGCCCAATTCCAAGGACGAACTGGACGATTTGATCAGGGCTTTCAACTCGATGTCCGACAGGCTCCTGGAGAGCCGGACGCAGCAGCGGCTGGCCGAGGATGAGCTGCGATCAGCCAAGCAGCATCTCGAGATCAGGGTTGCCGAGAGGACCAGGGAGCTGGAGGAGGCAAACCGGCAACTGCAGCATGAGGTGGAAGAGCGTACCAAGGCCCAGGAGGCTTTGGCCGAGGCGGCTCGGACCGATCCGCTCACGGGTCTGCTCAACAGGCGGGCCATGACCGAGCACATGGGATACCATGTGGCGAGGGTGATCAGGCATGGGCGGCCCTTCTGCCTCCTGCTGGGGGACCTGGACCATTTCAAATCCGTGAACGACAGGCATGGCCACGCCGAGGGTGACAGAGTTCTTCTGCAAGTCGCGGAACTGCTTCGTTCCTCGGTCAGGCGGGAGGACCTGGTGGGCAGGTGGGGCGGAGAGGAGTTCCTCCTGCTTCTGCCGGACACGGACATCAGGCAAGGACGGATCCTGGCGGAAAAGATCCGTGCCGCAATCCTGGCATATGAATTCATTTGTGGCGGAGAGCCGTGTCATGTGACCATGAGCATCGGCCTGGCCGAGTACGACGGGGCTGCCGGAGTGGATAAGTGTCTGGTCGGGGCGGACAAGGCCCTTTACATTGCCAAGGGGCAGGGCAGGAATTCGGTGGTGGTGGAATCCCCGTGAAAACCCTGGTTTCTGTGCTTGTTTCCGCTCTGACCCTTTTTATCGGTTACATTATGGCTGCTTTGCCGAGAACGACATTGGATACCTGGTCATGAATAAGTAAGGCCTTCTCGCTTTGATCAAAAAACCAGTGACAGGGAATATATTTGAAGGTCTGCCGGTAAACCTTCCAAAAGAGATATTCGAGGATATCGTGCGGACCCCTTCGGTGAGGATCGAAAGGATCCTCTCAATGGGTCACGCCTCACCCGCTCAGGGCTGGTACGATCAGGACGAAAACGAGTGGGTGATCGTGCTGGAGGGCTCCGGATCGATTTTGTTCGAGGATGGAAGGCAGGTTGTCCTGAATAGAGGGGATCATCTCTATATTCCCGCCCATGCACGGCATAAGGTGTTGTGGACTGAAAAGCACAAACCGACGATTTGGCTTGCTGTTTTCTTCTGAGTGCAAAGAAGTCCGGAGGAAAATTCCTTCAAAGAAAAAGCCCGAAAGGATCGGGCTGAATAAAACAAGAAGGTAATGTTAAATAGACTTATTTTTCTATTACATTCCGCCACTCTTGGGAGAGAAGGCTACCTGGTCGCCATTTTTGAGCACATCACCCATTGAAGCACTTTTATGGTTTACGAAAATAATTTTTACTTCTTCCGGCTCGATTTCAATCTTTCCGGCCAGGTCCTTAACGGTTGCCCCTTCACTTAATTCATATGATTTTGCATCGTGAAAATCACAAACATCTTCCTTGGAGAGGGTTGAAAAACATTTGACTTGAACTCTCATGATTTCCTCCATTGATTCTATTCCCGTTTAACAAAAGCCTAATCCTCGACCATCCTTTCTGCCTTCGATCAACCTTGCGGATTTAATGGTACTGTAACTTTCGCCTCTGTCAAATTATCGAAAATATCATAGACGCTCGCTCGAACAACATCCTCTGATTCATGAAAAGTTTGTTTTGGTAATCTCTGATCTATTTTGTCCAGATCTCTTTAAATTAAATCTTTGAAAAAACTGGGATAGACTGATCAGATCTGAAGACAACAATAGGGTTGCAATAAAAAGAGCAATGACAAGAAACATGGGAAGGTGTATAAGATTGCCGTCCCTCCATTTTGGGCAACCCTTCTTTCAGGAGAGGGGAGGTTTCGAGTTCAACCCTTGTCAGGAGTAAAAAAGCCGTGGCCACGCTGTCATTTCGCCCTTTTCTGAAAAAACCCACGCTTGTTTTGGTCCTTATACTCAGCCTGTCCCTGACTTTTGTTTTCCAGGTCTTTGGGAAAGAAACGTTCGCAACCCATCCGCTGCTTTCGTCCGGCTATTCCTCCATCAAGGTTTTCGACCGGGAAGGGCGGTTCGTCGGCCGGATCCCCGCCGAGGGAAGGTACTGGGTGTCCATCGCCCAGATCCCCAAATTCCTGCAGGATGCCGTTGTGGCTATCGAGGATGCCCGGTTTTATCAGCATGGAGGGATAGACCTCAAAGGGATCACCCGTGCCCTGGTCAAGGATGTCATGAAGGGGGAGATGGCCGAGGGGGGATCGACCATCACCCAGCAACTGATCAAGAACAAATACCTGTCCGGAGAAAAAACCCTGGATCGGAAACTGACCGAAGCGCGCATGGCCATGGAATACGAGCGGAAATACACGAAGAAGCAGATTCTGGAGATGTATTTCAACGAGATCTACTACGGCAACGGCGCCTGGGGGATCGCTCAGGCGGCCCGGCTCTACTATGACAAGACTCCCGCCCAGCTGTCTGACGCGGAATGCGCTCTGCTGGCCGGGGTTTCGAAGGCGCCGAACCGCTACAACCCGAGGGGGGAGCCCGCCAAGGTCAAGTCGCGGCGGGACCTGGTGCTGGGACGTATGCTCGAACTCAAGATGATCACCCCGAAGCAGAAACAGACCTTGTCGGCCAGTCCCATAACCGGCGTCAAGCCCGGGCAGGCACCCTGGTACCTTACCCATATTCGCAATAAACTGGTGGAAAGATACGGTGCGAAGATCATCGAACAGGGCGGGCTGGAGGTGATGGCGGCCATGGACCTGAAACTCCAGGCCCTGGCGGAACAGACCCTGCGGGAGGGGGTGCAGAAAATCGCCCCGGACCTGCAAGGCGCCCTGCTCTGTCTCGATCCCCAGACCGGGGACGTGCTGGCCGCTGCCGGAGGGGTTGATTTCAAGCAGAGTGCGTACAATCGTGCCTTCTTTGCCAAACGGCAGCCGGGATCGGCCATCAAGCCCCTCATATACGCGGCCGCCATTGACAAGGGGCTGACGGCCGCCGGCCTCTGGAATGATGATCCGGTATCCTACCGTCGGGGAGACAGCCAGCTCTGGCAGCCTCGCAATTACAACAATGAGCGCCACGGGCAGGTGAGTCTGCGTCAGTCCCTGGCCTATTCCAACAACATCGTCGCGGTCAAGGTGCTGGAAACGATCGGCGCCCCCTGGTTTGCTGATTTTGCCGGCAGTCTCGGCATCAATCTGAAGGCCCGCCATGATCTTTCCATGGCCCTCGGGACGGAAGAAGTCACCCTGAACGAACTGGTTGCGGCTTACGCCCCCCTGGCCAACGGAGGGCTCAAGGTTCAGCCCCGGACCATCATCAGGATCTACAACAAGAAAACCCAAATGTGGACCCAAATGCCCTCGGTTCCCACGCCGGTTCTTTCTCCCGCAACCGCCTTCGTCACCACCCGGATGCTGCAGGATGTGATGAACTACGGGACGGCCAAGAACCTGAAGCAATTTGCCGAGCAATATCCTGCGGCCGGAAAAACCGGGACGACCAGCGACTACCGGGATGCCTGGTTCGTCGGCTACACTCCGAATCTGATTACAGGAGTCTGGGTGGGGCATGACAAGCCCAAGCCGGGCGGCCCAGGTTTTACCGGCGGCCGGGTCAGCGGGCCCATCTGGGAAAGCTTCATGCGCAAGGCCCTTGCCGGTCGACAGGTGCCCGACTTCATCCAGCCGGAAACTGTTGTCAGTCTCACCATCGATCCCCTTACGGGAATGCCGGCCACCATCGAGTGTCCGCAGCTGAAGGATGAATTTTTTGTCCTTGGCACAGAGCCGAGAGACTACTGCCCGGAACACCCGGGAGAAGCCCTGCAGGAACTGCCGGTTGCTTTACCCATTCCCGGCGAGAATGAGGCGGAATTCGACAGTCTGGACCCGGCTACGGAAGATGAAACCTCGCTTTCCAGTCCCGATCCAACCAACGGTCCGGTGTTTTTTCCCCAGGCCGGACCCTTCATGCTCGATCCCATTATTCCGGAAGAGTCAGGGGCGTCGAATGCAGAGGGTGAGGTGGGTGAGTAAGAGCTAGAAACGGATCGGGGGGTAGCATTTTTTGAAAGCTTTTGTATAACTAATATCGGTTCCGTTCCCTTTTTCTGATCCTATGGCAGCCCTCGTCTCAGGAGGTTCTATGCGTCTCAACGTCGCTGCTTTGGCTGTAACCGCCGCTCTGGTCTGGAGTCTTTCTGTTTTTCTCGTCGGCATCTCCAATCTGCTCTGGCCCCCCTACGGCCAGGCTTTTCTCGAACTCGCCGCCTCGATTTATCCCGGCTATCACGCTGAAGCGAACTTCGGTTCAGTCATCGTCGGAACACTTTACGCACTGGTCGACGGCGCCGTCGTCGGGGCGGTTTTTGCCTGGATCTACAATCTTGTGGCCAGCCGGTCGACACCGTAAAAACCAGTCCCGGGTCAGGAAAGCGGTCCCGAGTCCCGGGTCGGAAAAGCGGTCCCGAGTCCATAGTCAAAAGACAGTCCCAGGTCAAAAAGCTTAGACCCAGGACCCGGGACCCAGTACTCAGGACCTTGGACCTTGGATCCGGGACCGGACCTTCGACGGACTTAATCCGGTAAACTTTCCAGGTATTGCCGCAGCCCTTCCTTCGCCCCGCCGATCCAGGGTTTCCCGTGGGCGAAGAACAGGTGGTTGAAATCTCGTTTCAGATGACCGAGAAAGGCTTTTTTCAGTCCCCTTTTCACTTCTTCAGGAGCCTCGCCCATCAGTTCGTCTGGCACGAAAGCGAGATCGTCGCCCTCTCGAATAATGGCGTCGCCGATAAAGAGAAGGCCGCCGGAAAGGGCCGAATAAAGTGCGGTTTCCTCCGGGCAAAGCGACGCCACCTCAAGAGCTATAAGACCCCCCGGAAGTTCCTGGCCAAAATCAAACGGGTGAACTTTTTTCCCGACACCGAAATGATGCATTCCCGCCCGGTGGCACCATACCCGGGCCTGGAAAGCCTTTTCAAACTGGTCGCTGTGCCGGTAGTGAAGGCGGTTGGTGAGATAGATATGTTCCGGTTTCGGCCGGTTTTGAAACCAGTCCAGCCCTTCTTCCGGAACCCTCGGATCGATCAGCACCGGGGGGGTGACCCCTGCGAGATAACAAGAATGGACTCTCTGGCCGATCCCCTCGTGGAAGTTCGACCAGTGGAAAATTCCGGGAAGAATTTCTTTCATGGAAGCCTCCTGTCTTCAGAACAGCCCATCACACTTTATCACTCTCAATTGTTTACGCCATTTGTCTTGAGTTGATAACGAGAGGGTGCTAATTTCGAGACCATGGTTCGCCTTCTTTAACCAGCCTGCTTCAAGGACTCGACCATTGACCTCCCATCGCAAAAAATTGATTGAACTTTTCGAACAGGGGGCGATCCCGGTTGAAAAAATCGACCAGGCCCTCACAGTGATGAAGGTTTTCCCTGACAGCCCGGCCTGGCGCAGATTCATCGATCAGCTGCTGCTGTGGCTCGGCAGCCTGGCCCTGGCTTTTTCGCTCCTGTTCTTCATCGCTTATAATTGGAGTGAAATCGGGCGGTTTGCCAAATTCGGGATGATTGAAGCCGCCATCGTCCTTTGCATCGCAGCCTATTGCAGATTCGGCGATTCGATGCCGGGCAAGGCGGCTTTGCTCGCCGCCACCATCTGTCTCGGCGTTCTGCTGGCCTTTTTCGGACAAACCTATCAAACCGGCGCCGATCCCTGGCAACTGTTCTTCACCTGGGCCCTTCTCATGCTGCCCTGGGCAATCATCGCCCGTTTTCCCGCCGTCTGGATCGTCTGGGTCGCTCTTCTGAACATCTCCCTGATCCTTTACCACCAGACCTTTCGGGGGGTTTTCCTGGCTGGTTTCGATTCTGAAATCGAGCTTCTTTGGTTGCTGTTTATTTTTAACATGCTCGCTCACCTCGCCTGGGAGTTTCTGGCCCGGTTGCGCCCCTGGCTGGCAGAGCGTTGGGCCATCCGTTTGCTGGCCATCGGTGCCGGCGTGCCTCTGACCTGGCTGGTCCTGCATGCCATTTTCGAGGGAATGGGCAAATATTTTCTTTCGGCTCTGATCTGGACCGCATGGCTCGCAACGATGCTCTATCTCTATCGCAGGATCATCCCGGATCTTTTCATGCTGGCCGGCTGCTGTCTGGCCGGGATAACGGTTTCGATCACTTTTCTGGGCAGATTTATTTTGGACGATTCTTCCGGTGGCGGCTTCCTTCTTCTCGCTCTTGCAGTGATCGGCATGGGCGCCGGGGCGGCCGTCTGGCTCAAACAGGTTCATCGGGACTTCCAATCATGAGCGGCAGCAACGAACAGCTTTGGTTCAGGCTGGTCGAGGCGGGTGTGGTCAGGGGAACGCCGCCCGAAAAAACCGATTCCGAGTCTCCCTGGTATGTGAAGCTTCTGCTGGCCTTCTCCGGCTGGCTGGCGGCTCTGTTTTTCCTCGGTTTTTTCTCTGTCGGCCTGCAGTTCGTACTCGACAGCAGCCTCCTTGCCTCCGTCGCTGGCGGCCTGTTGATCGGCGGAGCCTTTGCGGTTTTGCGTACGCCGAAGAACGAATTTCTCGAACACCTCTCCCTGGCGGTCAGCCTGGCGGGACAGGGTCTGGTCGTTTTTGCCCTGGTGAAAGCCGCAGACGGCAACGAGGAGATCGTCTGGATTCTGCTGGCCCTGCTGCAGGCGTTGCTGGCTTTCGTTATGCCCAGTTTCGTTCACCGGGTCTTCTCTTCGCTGGTTGCGGCCGTCGCTTTCGGCATGGCCCTGACAAGCTGGGGTTGGTCTCAACTGGTCGGCGGGCTGGTCATGTTCCCGGCCGCCGTCTGCTGGCTCGACGAATTCCGCAATCCCCGCTGGATGGAGAGGAGGAGGGCTTTCGGCTATGGCCTGGTGCTGGCCCTGATTCTGTTGAAGGGGACAGCCATTTTCGGCTATGAAATGACAGGTTGGCACGTCCGGGAGGCTCGGTTTTCGGCCGGTCCCTGGTTGGGAGAACTGTTGACCGGCGTCGTGGTCCTCTTCGTTGTCGGACGACTGTTGCACCGTCATGGACATCGGATATCCGAGCCGGTTTCGATCTTTGCGCTCTCCGGAACCCTCCTGTTTTGCATCGTATCGATGAAGGCCCAGGGCCTTTCCGTCGGCCTGGTGGTGCTGCTGCTGGGCTTCGCCGGCTCCAACCGCGTGCTGCAGGGTTTGGGCATCCTGTCGCTGCTGTTTTACATTTCCACCTACTATTACCTGCTCGATGCTACCCTGCTGATCAAGTCGCTCAACCTTCTCGTCGTCGGCCTTGTCCTCCTCCTTCTGCGATGGCTGATGTCGCTTCTGCTGCCGATGGCGAAGGAGGACGGCCATGTCTAAAATCATTGCGATCGTTTCCCTGGTGCTCATCCTGTTTCTGGTGAACTGGTCCATTTTTCATAAGGAAAGGCAGTTGGCCGCGGGTGGCACGGTCTATCTGGAGCTGGCGCCCGTGGACCCGCGCTCGCTCATGCAGGGCGACTACATGGCCCTGCGTTTTCGGCTGGCCGACGAAGTCTACAGGGCCTTGCTGCAGAAGGAGGAGGCCGAATCGAGGCGGAATGAGGAGATAGTATTTGACGGCCGGGCGGTTGTGAAACTGGATGAACGGAAGGTCGGTTCCTTCGAACGTCTTTATGAGGATCAGGATCTGGCCGAAGATGAATTGCTCATCCGTTTTCGGGTTCGCAATGGCCTGGTCAAGCTGGCCACCAATGCTTTTTTCTTCCAGGAGGGCCACGGAAACATCTATGAACCAGCCAAATACGGGCTTTTTCGGGTAGATGACAAAGGGGAACTGCTGTTGGTGGCTCTTTACGATGAGAATCTGAAAAAACTGGATCCCGGGGAAGACTAGCGGGATCGATGCCGTGCCGGAGGAAAACCGGCCCCAACGGGGCCGGGTCGCAAAAAATGATTTCCTGTCCGGTCTTAATGCCGACGGAAATCATCCACCTGCCTTTGCGCTTCCTCTTTTGAGTAGCCGTATTTCTCCTGAAGCTTGCCGACGAGTTTGTCCCTTTCTCCGCTGATCATATCGACTTCGTCGTCAGTCAGTTTTCCCCATTGTTTCCTGATTTCTCCCTTGATCTGTTTCCATTGGCCTTTCATTTCGTCAGAGTTCATCTCTGGCTCCTTTCTTGTTATTTTTCAACATTTTACCACATTATTTCGTTCTTTGCTCAGGTGGAAAAGGACCGACTTCCGGCATTGACAAACCCCCTCAGGGGGATATGTTGGTTCTAGGGAGGTGAGGCATGGCCGAAAAAGGGAAGGACGATTATCGCAGGCTGCAGGAGGAGCGACCGCCCCAGCAGCAGGACAGGCAGCCGGGCCGGGAGGAGGAGATGATTCCCCAGCCGGTGTATATCCGAAAGGATTATCGCGGCAGCAGAAAGCTGGAGGGAAAGGTCGCTCTGATAACCGGGGGGGACAGCGGCATCGGCCGTTCGGTGGCGATTCATTTTGCCCGCGAGGGGGCCGACGTGGTGGTTGTGTATCTGGAAGAGCATCAGGATGCCGAGGAAACCAAGAAACTGGTGGAGCAGGAATCCCGGCGTTGTGTGCTTCTGGCCGGCGACCTGGGTGAAGAGGATTTCTGCCGTGATGTCGTGAATGCCACCATCAGTCATTTCGGGCGCCTTGATATACTGGTGAACAATGCCGGGGAGCAGCACCTGGCCGATGAAATTGGGGAGATGACCGGCGAACAGATGGAAAAAACCTTCCGCACCAATTTTTTCGGCTATTTCTACACCACTCTCGCTGCCCTGGAGCATCTGCGGGAGGGAGGAGTGATCCTCAATACCACTTCGGTCACCGCCTATCGGGGCAGCAGTCATCTGGTCGATTACTCGGCCACAAAAGGTGCCATCGTGGCCTTTACCCGCAGCCTGGCCAAAACCCTGGCGTCGAAAGGCATTCGGGTGAACGGCGTCGCTCCCGGTCCGATCTGGACCCCTCTGATCCCCGCCAGTTTTCCCGCCGAGGCCGTCGAGGATTTCGGGAAATCGACCCTCCTGGGCCGGGCCGGACAACCGGCCGAGGTCGGCCCCTGCTACGTTTTTCTGGCCTGCGAGGACGGGTCCTACATGACAGGGCAGGTTCTGCACCCCAATGGAGGCGATTTCCTGTCCAGTTGAAAAACGGGGGGAGAGAGGAATCAGGCTATGACCAAGGACCATGGACCGCAGATCAAGGATGATGAACAATACGAAAAGCTGCGCAAAAAAGGGATGAGCAAGGAAAAAGCCGCCCGCATCGCCAACACTCCTCGTGAAGAGGCTGGCAAAAGGGGCGGAAAGTCTCCGAAATACGAGGAGTGGAACAAGGACGACCTTTATGAAAAGGCCAAGCAGGTCGGCATCGCTGGGCGTTCCTCGATGAGCAAGGAAGAACTGATCGACGCCCTTCGGCATCACTAGCCGACTGCATGAATAGAAAGAACCAAAGCGGGGCAGCCGGAATTACGGTCGCCCCTTTTTTTATCGAAGTCCTTCCTCCTGCAGATCAATGACTGAACAGAAGGAAGAAGCCCTGTTTGCGATTGGCCAACAAACCTGCCCCATCTTCCATTTCTTCATTAAGCGCCCAGGGAAAGTACCCTGAACAGTGGTAAACTTGTTAATGAGATTCACAGGGGCTGAAGCGAGCGACCAGAATATCCGCTCCTTCGTCTCCTGCTGAACAAAAGCAGGGAATTCAGTAAAGCTTCAGGACCAAAAATTGAAAATGGTAAGGAGACGAACATGAATAGAATCTGGCTGACGCTAAGCCTGGCTCTGATGTTGGCGGTCACCAGCGGCTGCAGCCGCAGTTTTGTCGGCGGGGCGGCCATTGGCGCTGGTGGTGCCGGCGCGGCCTATGAATATCAGAACAAGAAAGCCCTCGATGACCTGGAAAATGACCTTGAAGCGGGGCGGATCAACCAAGATGAATATCTGCGCCGAAAGAAGGAGATCCAACAACGGTCGCTCATCTATTGAGTTGAGACCGGCGGCGGGGCAGGAAGGCCATCCCCGCCGCTGCATGGGGAAAAACCCACGGGGGCGGCCGGAGCTGCGGTCGCCCCTATTTTATAGGAGTCGGTCCTTCATCTTGCGGGTCAATGACTGGCTAATCTCAAAGAAGCCTTCCCAGGGATCTCCACCCAGACGGGCCAGTCGCCGGGGCAGGTTTTCGACGGTAAAATGATCAGCTCCCGGTATGGCGTCGATTTCATCCCAATGCAGGGGCGTGGAAACAGGAGCACCCGCCCGGGCCCGGGTAGAATAGGTGGCGATGCTGGTGGCACCGCGGCTGTTGCGGAAATGGTCGATGAAGATCTTCCCCCGGCGCTTGCTCTTGCTCATGGTCGCGACGAATTTGCCCGGTTCCCGGCGGACGAGTTTCTCGACCACGGCCCGGGAAAAATCCTTCAGTTCGTCCCAGGAGGAGCGGCGGGCCAGCGGAACCACCACATGCAGTCCTTTGCCGCCGCTGGTCTTGACGAAGCTTTCGAGCCCCAGGTCCCCGAGCAGCTCCCGCACCGCCAGCGCCCCCTCGATGACCTCCTGCCAGCCGACGTTTTCGGCGGGATCGAGGTCGAAGACCATTCGGTCCGGGCGTTCCAGGTTGTCCTCCCGGCTTGGCCAGGGGTGAATCTCCAGCACGCCGAGCTGCACCAGGGATATGATCCCCGGCAAGTCGTCCACCACCAGATAGTTTTGTACTTCCTCTTTTTCCTGGATGGGAACGGCGCGGGTGAACTCAGGCTGGGTGTCGGCAAAATGCTTTTGGAAGAAGCAGTCCTCGCCCCGGCCGCGGGGGCAGCGAAACAGGGTCAGCGGCCGGCCGGCCAGATGGGGCACCATCAGGTCCGCGACCTGCTGGTAGAATTCGGCCAGCGCGCGTTTGGTGACCCCCTGTCCGGGGTAAAGGATGCGCTCGGGATTGCTCAGCTGCACCCCGGCCACCTCGGCTGTGGCGGGCCGAATCGCCGAGGATGGAGGTGGTGTCACGGGCGGACACCTGGGTCCGCCCCTACGGGTGTCGCTGCCGGGCAATTCCTTGGTCACCTCCCGGCGGATCTCGCCGGCTTCCTTGTCTTCCCGCACTCCCTTGAAGGACGGGTGGCGCAGCCGTCCGTCCCGGGTCCAGGAGGTAAATTCCACCTCCACCACCATGTCCGGCCTGACCCAGGTCACATCCCGTGCTTCGCTGGCCGGAGGGGGTTCGGCGAAGGGCGATTCGGACATCTTCAGCCCGGCAAGCGTCTGATGGAGATCCAGCAGCAGCTCTTCGCTGAACCCGGTCCCCACCCGGCCGGCATGAACGAGCTGCCCTGATTCATTGAAATATCCCAGAACCAGGGCCCCGAAGCCTTTCCGTTCGCCTCCCGGCCGGGTGAAGCCAGCGACCACGAATTCCTGCCGGTTCAGGCACTTGACCTTGCGCCAATGGTTGGACCGCTTCTGCTGGTAAATGCTGCCGGCCCGCTTGCTGAGAATCCCTTCAAGGGCGAAACGGCAGGCATGCTGAAAGAAACGCTCACCCTGGCCGGTCAGATGCTCACTGTAGCGGAGGGGGGCATTGGCAGCGGCGCCGGGAATGAATCCCTGCAGGATTTTTTTTCGCTCCACCAGCGGCACACGGGTCAGGTCGAAGCCGTTCAGGTAGGGGAGATCGAAGACGAAAAAGACCAGCCCCTTGTTCTCCCGCCGGTGGAGAAGGTTCTGCAGAGCCTGGAAATCGGTGGTTCCCCCCGGTTCCAGGACCACCATTTCACCATCGAGGATCGCCTGTTCCACCGGCAGGGAGGCTGCGGCCGGTACCACTCCGGCAAATCTGTCCGTCCAGTCCTGGCCGCGGCGCGTGCGAAAAATCACCTTGCCCCGATCGATGAAGCAGAGCATGCGATAGCCGTCGTACTTGATCTCGTGCAGCCAGTCCTTGCCGGAGGGGGGCGTGCCCACACTCACTGCGAGCTGGGGAAGGAAGTTTTTCGGCATTTCCGAGCGCCGGGCGCCGGTCAGGGAGGCGGGATCGACGTCGAGGGAGGGGGCTTTTGCAGGTGAATCGCCGGTGGGAACAGCCGCGCCGTTTTGCCAGGCCAGATCCCCGGCCTGGGTGATCTGCTCCATGCTGCGGCCGCTCATCACACTGAGATCCAGGGCGGTGACGTCGAATTCCGCCTCGGGCCGGGCCTGTTCGTCCTGTTTCTTGATCAGGAGCCAGTTCTTTTCTCCGTTCTCTTCCCGGCCCCCTATCCGGGCCAGAGTCCAGCTCCCCTGCAGCTTTCTGCCCCGCAATTTGAAGCTCAGGTGCCCTTTTCGCAACCCCTTGTCCGGATCTCCCCGGGGCTCCCACTCCCCGCGGTCCCACATCATGACCGTGCCGCCTCCGTATTCACCCTTGGGGATGATCCCTTCGAAGGATGCATACTCCAGGGGGTGGTCCTCCACCTGGACCGCCAGCCGTTTCTGCTCGGGATCGAGGCTCGGACCCTTGGGCACGGCCCAGCTCTTGAGCACCCCGTCGAGCTCCAGCCGCAGGTCGTAATGAAGGTGACTGGCGGCATGTTTCTGAATCAGGAAAAGGCGGCCATCGACGCTTGCCGAAACTTCTCCTGCGGGTTCCGAAGTGCGGGAGAAATCCCTTTTTTTCCTGTAAATTTCCAGTTGGGAGGGTTTTTTAACCATGATAAGGGTTACTTTTTGCCGGCCTTGCTCTTATCCGAACGACGGCGGCTCTCGCCCGAAGTTTTTCTTCCTCCCCCCTTCCTTTCTCCGCCCCCTTTTTCTTCCAGGCTCCTTTTCAGCAGGGCCATCATGTCGACCACCTTGCCTCCTTCGGCTGCAACTTCTTTCTCTTTTTCCTCGGGCAGGGCTTCGACCTGTCCTTCGCTGACCTTTTTCTCGATCCATTTCATGAGCGCATCGCGGTATTCGTCGTGGTACTTCTCCGGCTGCCATTCGGCCTTCATGGAATCGACCAGGGTCTCCGCCAGATCGAGTTCCCGCTCGGAGATCTTGTAGTCCTTCAGGCTGCCGTGGGGGATATTGTACTCTTCAAGGTTGCGCAGTTCGCGCTGGTAGCGGAGGAGTTCGAGGATCAGGGCGTCGCCTTGCGGAATCAGTGCGGTCAGGTATTCCTTGGTGCGGATGACGACACGGGCAATGCCCACCCGTCCGGTGCGTTGCAGGGCTTCCCGCAGAAGGACATAGCCCTTTTCCCCGCCCTTGCCGGGAACCAGGTAGTAGGGCTTGTCGAAGTAGGTATGGTCGATGGCGGAGAATTCGACGAAATCCTCGATCTCGATGGTTTTGGTGGCTTCCTGGTCGGCGCGCTTGAAATCCTCGTCGCTCAGCAGGACGTAATTCCCCTCCTGGTATTCGTAACCTTTGACAATGTCGTTCCAGGGCACCTCCTCACCGGTGGCCTCGTTGACCCTTTGATAGCGGACCCGGGCCTTGTTGCGGCTGTCGATCATTTGAAAGTGCAGGTCCGATGATTTTTCCGCAGGGAGGAGGGTAATGGGGATATTGACCAGGCCGAAAGAGATGCTGCCTTTCCAGATGGGGCGGGGCATTTCTGTTCTCCTGCTTGAGTGCCGGTTGACTGAAATTTTATCATCCGGCACTCTTGTGTCAATCGTTCTGTGTCTTAACTCTTCGTCGTATAAGGATTTTTTTAGAGGTGTGCGTGTTTTTGGCCGGAGGTTTCTCAGGAGCCATGATGACCGCTTCAGGGCCAAGCCAAAACCCGATTTCGATTTCGATGTGGATCGAAAATCAGATCTGCTCTCCCAGATCGAGCAGTGCGTAAAGCATGGCGACCCGCGGCAAGTCCATACCCTTTTCAGCCGCTCTTTGCAGTGGAACTTTGTAGATGGCTTCCAGTTCCAGAGGACGGCCCTCGATCCGGTCGATCATCATACTCGGACGGTAATGATGCATGGCCTCGGTCGCGGTGATCATTCTAGAGATGAAGAAGTCGGCCTCGATCGGTGCGCTCAGGTCCTGACGATTGGCGGCGGCGATCACTTCGTGCATGATGGCCGCGATTTCGTCGCGACTCGGTGCATGGGTCAGCAGCCCTGTCACGTCTCTCCCCGTAAGAGCGCAGAGCCCGTTGAAAGGGATGTTCCAGACCAGTTTTTCCCAGCGCGCCCTGCGCAGATCGGCCACCGCTTCGCAGGGAACTCCGGCCTCTCGAAACATGGATGCGATGGTGACGGCCCGCTCGGAAAGGACCTGTTCAAACTCTCCGAGGCGAATGCGGCCTTCCCCCAGATGATGAACCGTCCCCGGCTCGCCCCGATTCGAACAGAGAAAGGCGATGCCGCCAAGGACCCGGGAAGGGCCGAAGGCTTCGGCGAGCAGCTCTTCATTGCCCAGCCCGTTCTGCAGGGTGAGCACGGGGGTGCTTCCCTCCATCAAGGGTTCGAGCAGTTCGATCAGGCGGTTGTTGGCGAAGGTCTTGAGTCCGACCAGGACCAGGTCAACAGGTCCCATTTCATCCGTTTTCCGGAAGGCTTTGATATCCTTCAGGTGAAAGTCGCCGGCCGGGGAAGTCACCTGCAGCCCTCTTTCAGTGATGGCCTGGTAATCCCTGCGCAGCAGGAAACGTACATCATGACCGGCCCGCTGCAGCATGGCGCCATAATACAGGCCCAGTGCACCTGACCCGACAACCGCAATTCGCATATTCTCACCCTCCTCCACATCTCGCCAATTGGCCCGACAAGCTGAGCCTGAGGACGTGAATTTACCATAGGCCAGCCTTGGAAACCAAACATTATGGAGCCTCTAAAAACACCCCCTGCCTTGACGGATTGGCTGATATTATGTTAATCTGTGTAAGTTGGACAAAGGAGGAAAACATGTTCAAGGTAGGTGATCTGGCTGTCTATCCGGCTCAGGGAGTAGGCATCATCGAGGCCATTGAGTCCCGGGAATTCGTCGGGGAACGGCACGAATTCTATGTATTGAGGATCATGGACAGCGATATGACCATCATGATTCCGGTTGACAACGCCGGAGCCGTGGGCATGCGCACCCTGATTGAAAAAGATCGGGTAGCAAGCATATACGACATCCTGGGGGATAAGCCCGAAGACGGCCACTCATTGGCTTCCTGGAGCCGTCGGCAACGGGGTTACAACGAAAAGATCAAATCTGGGGATCTTTTCGAGGTGGCGGAAGTGCTGCGGGACCTTTATCTGATCAAGGAAGAAAAAGAACTGTCCTATGGTGAAAAGAAGGTTCTGGAACTGGCCCGCAAGCTGCTGGTCAAAGAAGTGGCTCTGGTCGCCGGAACCGACGAAGATCGGGTAGTGGAAAGGGTTGAAAGCCTTTTTCACTGAAGCCGGTCGTTTTCCGGTACCTCCAAGACCCGTTTCCAGCGGGTCTTGATTTTTATTGCCGCCTCGATCGACCTCCCGCATAATCATCCTGTATGGGGTAGACCTGAACGGGGGACGCCATATTGACCTATAAGTCTATAAATTCAATGCCATGAGTGTTTTTGTCCTGATTCCCGCCGCCGGCATGGGCCGGCGTATGAAGGCCTCGATCAACAAACAGTACCTTCCCTTGCTGGACCGTCCCATTCTCGCTCATACCATCGGTCTTTTCGATCGCCACCCGCGGGTGGATCATATTTACGTGATCACCCCTCTTGACGAAATTCCTCTTTGCCGGAAGGACGTTCTGGAGCCTTTCGGATTCGCCAAGGTTCGCGATGTTGTGGCGGGCGGGGCGGAGCGGCAGGATTCGGTCCGCAACGGGCTGCGCGCCTGTCCGGCGGCACCTGAAGATATTGTTCTCGTTCATGACGGTGTTCGCCCGCTGCTGCCGAACGACGCCATCGACCGGGTGCTGGATCGTTTGGAGGAGGTCGCTGCCTGTGTGGTTGCGGTGCCGGTCAAGGACACCATCAAGGAGGTGGCCGACGGGACAATTGTCCGGACACCGGAGCGACGTCTCCTTTGGCAGGCCCAGACCCCCCAGGCCTTTCGCTACGGTCTGCTTCTGGATGCCTACGAGCAGGCGGCCCGGGATGGATTTGCCGGCTCCGACGACGCCTCCCTGGTCGAACGCCTCGGGCAGCCGGTCGCCATTGTCGAGGGGTGTTACCGGAACATCAAGATCACTACGCCCGAGGACATGATACTGGCCAGGGCTTTTCTGGAAAATCGCGGAGAACTGCAAAAATGATAAGAATCGGCCACGGCTACGATGTTCATCGCCTGGTTTCGGAACGTTCCCTCATTATTGGCGGTGTAACCATCCCCTATCACCTGGGGCTGCTCGGACACTCCGACGCCGATGTTCTGCTGCATGCCATCTGCGATGCCATTCTGGGGGCGATCGGCGAGGGCGATATCGGCCGCCACTTCCCCGATACCGATCCGGCCTATCGTGGCATTTCCAGCCTCAAGCTGCTGCGGGAGGTCATGGCTCTGGCCGATGCCAGGGGGTACGGCATCGGCAATCTCGATGCCACGGTCATCGCTCAGCGCCCCAAGCTGGCCCCCTACATCAGGGCCATGGTGGAGAATATCGCCGAGGCCTGTGCCGCCGACATCGGCCGCGTCAATGTCAAAGCCACCACGACCGAAAAACTCGGATTCGAAGGCCGCGAGGAGGGAATTTCCGCCCACGCCGTGGTCCTGCTGCAGAAGCACGAACCGGAAGAGATGTAACCCCGGCTTTCCGGCTTTCCCGGGCGGAATTCCCGGTTGCATTTCTTGAAAAAATCTGCCAACGTCTCTTCACTTGAAAAAGCGGCTTTTGCGCCCTCTTTTCGAGTCATATCCTCCCGTTACAGGATGTCAGCGAAATGGATAACAAACAGGACATAAACAGCGAGTCTGCTGCTCCCACAGGGCCGGGAAACTTCATCCGCACGATTATAGACCGCGATCTGGCTTCCAGCAAAAACGGCGGCGCGGTCGTCACCCGTTTCCCTCCCGAACCGAACGGTTACCTGCACATCGGCCATGCCAAAAGCATCTGCCTCAACTTCGGCCTGGCCCGTGACTATGCCGGAGCGCCCGGCGGCAGCCGCTGCCATCTGCGTTTCGACGACACCAATCCTGTGAAGGAAGAGCAGGAATATATCGATTCGATCAAGGAGAACGTCCGCTGGCTCGGTTTCGACTGGGGCAAGCACGAGTATTACGCCTCCGACTATTTCGATCAGCTCTACGCCTGGGCCGTGCAGTTGATCAAGGCCGGCAAGGCGTACGTGGACGATCTTTCGGCGGAAAAGATTCGCGCCTACCGCGGTACTTTGACCGAACCCGGTAAAAACAGTCCCTTCCGCGATCGCTCGATCGAGGAGAATCTGGCCCTGTTCGAAGCCATGAAAAATGGTGACTACAAGGATGGCAGCAAGGTGCTGCGGGCCAAGATCGACATGGCCTCGCCGAACCTCAACCTGCGCGATCCGGTCATGTACCGCATCCTGCATGCCGCCCATCACAGGACCGGCGACACCTGGTGCATCTATCCGATGTACGACTTTACCCATGGACAGTCCGATTCCCTGGAAGGGATCACCCATTCGATCTGCACCCTGGAGTTCGAGGACCACCGGCCCCTCTACGACTGGTTCATCGAGCAGTTGGACATCCATCATCCGCAGCAGATCGAATTCGCCCGGCTCAACATCAACTACACGGTGATGAGCAAGCGCAAACTGCTGGAACTGGTCGAGGACGGGTATGTGGACGGCTGGGACGATCCCCGCCTGCCGACCCTGTCGGGGCTGCGCCGGCGAGGCTTCACCCCGGCCGCCATCCGCAGTTTCTGCGAGCGGATCGGCGTCTCCAAAAAGGAGAGCTGCGTCGATATGGGATTTCTCGAGAGCTGCGTGCGTGAGGATCTCGACCGCACGGCTCCACGGGCCATGGCCGTCCTCGACCCGTTGCGGGTTGTGATCACCAACTATCCCGAGGATCTGGTGGAAGAGTTCGAAGCCCCGGTGCATCCCAACGATCCCTCCATGGGCACCCGTCTGGTCCCCTTCTCCCGGGTTGTGTACATCGAGCGGGACGATTTCATGGAGGACCCTCCGAAAAAGTTCTTCCGCCTGGGGCCGGGACGGGAAGTAAGGCTGCGCTGCGCCTACTTCATCCGCTGTGATGAGGTAATCAAGGACCCGGACTCCGGTCAGATCGTCGAGCTGCGCTGCAGCTACGACCCGGATAGTCGGGGCGGATCGGCGCCGGACGGGCGCAAGGTCAAGGGCACCCTGCACTGGGTTTCCGCCGCCCACGCCCTGGAGGCTGAGGTGCGGCTCTACGATCGGCTGTTCCAGGTCCCCAATCCCTCCGCCGACAAGGAGGTTGACTTCAAGGACCACCTCAATCCAGATTCGCTGCAGATCCTGACCGGCTGCAGGGTGGAGCCGGGGCTGGCCGCAGCCGAGCCGGAGAGCCGGTTCCAGTTCGAGCGCCAGGGCTATTTTTGCGTCGACCGAGTCGATTCACGACCGGATCGGCTGGTCTTCAACCGCACGGCGACCTTGCGTGATTCCTGGGCCAAAATGGAAGATAAAGACTGATGGCGCAGCCATGTTTGGCAGTTTCGTAAAAAGTCATTTTCGAGACGATTTTGTTCGGGAATCCAGACATTAAGTCCTTAAAATCATGGATGCCCGATCGAGGCACTCGGGCATGACGAGTGGTTTTTGCGAGACCATCAGGTCGACGCATATTGCAAAGGCATCAAAGAATTTGCGTTTAAATAGAGGAGAAGCTTTTTCATGAGCTTGCGTGTCTACAACACCATGACCGGCCGCAAAGAGGTATTCGAACCCGTGCAGCCCGGCAAGGTGGGGATGTATGTCTGTGGCGTCACCGTCTACGACTACTGCCATATCGGCCATGCCCGAGCCAACATCGTGTTCGATATCATCTATCGCTACCTGCAGTTCGCCGGTTACGACGTCAACTACGTGCGCAACTATACCGACGTCGACGACAAGATCATCAACCGGGCCAACGAAAGGGGCATCGAAAGCGGCGCCCTGGCTGAGGAGTTCATCCGCGCCTTCGACGAGGACATGGCGAATCTCGGCCTGAAATCGCCGACCTGCCAGCCCAAGGCCACCGAGCACATCGGGCAGATCGTCGACATTATTCAGCGCCTGGTGGAGCGCGGTCTTGCCTACGAATCCGAGGGGGATGTCTACTATGCCGTGGAAAAATTCCCCGATTATCTGAAACTGAGCAAGCGCAACATGGACGAAATGCTTGCGGGCGCCCGCATCCAGCCGGGCGAGCGGAAGCGCAACCCGATGGATTTCGCCTTGTGGAAAGGAGCCAAGCCCGGGGAACCCTCCTGGGATTCGCCCTGGGGCAAGGGGCGTCCGGGCTGGCACATCGAATGCTCGGCTATGAGCATGACCTACCTCGGAGAAACCTTCGACATTCATGGCGGCGGCAAGGATCTGGTCTTCCCCCATCACGAAAACGAGATCGCCCAGAGCGAGGGCGCTTCCGGCAAGCCTTTTGCCAAATACTGGGTGCACAACGGTTTCGTCAATGTGAATCAGGAGAAGATGAGCAAATCTCTGGGCAATTTCTTCACCATCAGGGACATCCTGCAGAGCTATGATCCCGAGGTGGTGCGGTTTTTCATCCTTACCGCCCATTACCGCTCCCCCATCGATTTTTCCGACCTGAACCTGCAGGACGCCCGATCCGGTCTGAGCCGCTTTTATGAAGCGCTGCAGGCTGCGGCAGCGGCGGTTGAAGGGGTACCGGAGACGGAGGGGACTTCCAACGAAGGGGCCGCCCTGGAAGAGAAGTTCCGTGAGGCAATGGATGACGACTTCAATACCGCCCTCGCCATCGGCCATCTGTTCGACGGGGTGAGGACCATGAACCGGCTGACGGGCGAGAAGAAGTTTCGCAAGAAGGCCGATCTGGTGGCCCAGGTGCGCGACATCAGGCAGACCGTGATCCGCCTTGGCGAAGTGCTCGGCCTCTTTCAATCTGAACCGGCGGCCTGGCTGCAGAAGCAGAAGTTGGCCGCTCTGGCCAATCTGGATATCACCGCCGACGAAATCGAGCAATTCATTGCAGCCCGCCGGGAGGCCCGTCAGCAGAAGGACTTCGCCCGCGCCGACGAAATCCGCGACAAGCTCGATGCCCGGGGAATCGAACTGCTCGATACGCCTCAGGGGACGGACTGGAAGGTCAAGTCGATTTAGTATGCTACTCAAGATTTACGGCAAACGCCGGCAGTCCTCTGCCGGCGTTTGATTTGACGCTCGCCACATAAATTCCCGCCGATGCTTTCCAGCCCCTGCTGCCTGGCCTAAACTATAAAATAAGTGAAAGTAGATCGAAGCGAGCCTATTTCGCGACCTCACCCTATTCAATTTTGCAGATTGCGATGATCCGGCATCAGGAGAGGAGAGGGGGAGGAAAAAATATGAAAAAGCTGTTGACCGCAGGGGTCATCATTCTGCTTTCAACGGTGCCAGTGGGACCGGCAACCGGTGGCATGCGCTGCGGAACGGATCTGATCAGTGAGCAAAGCAACAAGTTCGAGGTGCTTGCGTCGTGCGGCGAACCGTTGGAAAAATTTGGAGAGGGTTTGACCATCGGCGACGAGGAAATTATAGACGGCGGCGAGGAACACTGGATTTACGACTTCGGCAGTGGAGTTTATTATGTCGTGACCTTCGATGGCTTCGAGGTCCGCAAAATCGAGAGTAAACAAAAATAGATGGCGGTTCGAATCGAACCGCCATCGGTAAACTCCGGGTGGAAATTACACTAAGAGCAGGCGGACTGGCGCTTGGCATAGCCGCACTCATTCTCCCAAGCCTCGCGAAACGCTTTGGCACCCGCAAACTGCCCCTGAGGTGCATTGTCTACAGCGGCTGCAACGATCAGCATGAAATCTGCGGACCCCACCGACTCAAAATAATCGTAAAGTTGAGAGGAGACCTTTCCGCCCTGAAGGATGGGTAGGACTGCTCTGTACGGCACTTCGTCGTTCCGGCATGCCGAAATGACACGTCTCGTTTTTTCATGAGCAATATAAGGGGTTGAAAATTCTCCGGGCGTGACGACAAAATCCGCTCCCATCATACGCTGAATCTTGATCATCAGTTCATCGCTTACCCCCCAGAAGGGCAAACGCGTCAAGATATCTCCACAGGCGTTATGAGAAAGAACAGGCAATCCGGAGATATTGGAGACTTCGCTTATAATCGACATGCCCTGAAGGTGGACACTGACAAGAAGGGCGTCCACCCCCGCTTTCGCTGCCAGTTCCGCATAGCGAAAGGAGCGGGAATGATCATCGATGATGTTTGCGACATACATCTTTTTCTCGCCGGTGGCATCTTCCACCGATTTTTTCATATCGACCATTTTACGGATTCTGCCAAGGAATTCCGAGCAGTCCGTATCGTAGGTCAGTTCGTCATCCTTGACGATGTCAAAGCCGCCGGTCAATACAGTTCTGTTTATGGCAATCATCTCTTTGGTGGCAAGTCCGACAGCGGGTCGCATCGACCTGCAGAACAGGGGTCGGTCGAAAACCCGGAGTTTTTCCCTGATGCCCTTGACTCCGAAGCGGGGCCCCGGAAACCGGGCCAGCAAGTCTTCGGGGAAACTGATGTCGTTGCATCTGAAACCGGTCAGATAACCCAATCGGGCTATTTCCCCAAAAACAACATTCCATATCCGAGTCATTCCGGATTCAAAGATCGCTCTCGGATACGCAATTGTTATTTCCAGTTCCTGGATCATTTCCCTGGAAGTCTGACTTTTGTACACCGGAGTATTCAGGTAATAAGGGGCTATGTAAGGTTCCAGGTTTTCATTTTTTACAGATACGTTCACAACTCTTGCGGTAAACGCGTTTATTCCCTCGATGGGGGGATGAGAAAAAAACCTTGTTGTCGAGCAGCTCTGCTCTTTTGCAATACCAATTGCAGCAGCTTCCGCATCATGAGAAGTGTAGACCGTGTAAGAAACAAAAATATAGCTATTCCTGTCTAGATCATCTTTCCAAACAAAAAAATTCCTGTCGTCATGTGACAATATTTCTGTAGCCATAGATCCTCCTTATTGAATCCCGACGGATTGCATTATAACTTTCTCAGCGACTGATAAATCGAACTGGTCTGTTATTTTGATATTGTAAGGATCTCCTTCAATACATTTTATCTTATACCCGGCCGCAAGAACCATTTCCGCAGTGGATTGGAAGTGGAGACCCTGGGTTTTTTGAATCGCTTTGGACAGAATTTCCCGCCTGAAAGCTTGGGGAGCTTGAAAGACCCCCGTATTATTGCGGGAGTAGGATTTCACGGCAAAGCCGCCTTCAATGATTGCTACAGGTACCGTCGGATCGAGGAAAAGTCCGGCCGCTCCATGCATACCCGCCGCTTCTATAACCGCAGCAATCGACGCAGGTTTGGTAAAAGGCCTCGCTGCATCCTGTATCAGGACAATCTCTCCGGCTGTGTGCTTAAGTAGAATCTCAACTGTTTCCTGACGGGTCTGGCCGCCGACCATAATTGCCACATTGTGACGCTCGAGGTGCTTGAAGTCCTCGCGGAATTCCCCGGGGACACCTATCAAAACGTTGTTCACCAGCGGAACAACCTTCTCCAGAAGATGAACCAGCAGTTTTTTGCCGCCGATTTCAAGCAGCCCCTTCGGTCCACGGCCCAATCTCGTGCCATATCCTGCTGCGGGTATGAGCGCAACTGTTTTCATATGACCTTTGGCAGCAAAGGACGAATGGTTTTTTTAATCCGCAAGGGGTGCAGCATCTTCTTGCAGCGCATTGTTCTTGAAAGAATATCCGGTGGCGGTGAAGGGGAGAGAAGTTGCTGAATATTCGATACAATTCTTTCGCATGCCCGCCCGTCAAAGGTATCTCCCAGGACCTTGGACCTATATTTTGAGCGTAGGGAGCTACCTTTCTGCGGTGCTTCGACAGCCTCTTTTACCGCTCTCAACAGATCCTGCTGGGTCGATACCCTCTCACCTATTTCGCGCCAGGACCATTCAGGTCCATTGGGATTGAAATTTTTGCATTCGAACCGTTTTTCGTTATCCACCAGGATTACAGGCCTGTCGAGAGCCAGATAATAGAAGATTACGGATGATGCGTCGGAGATGAGCATATCAGCTTTATCAATGACTTCATAAAAATCGGAATTGGGGTCGAGTATTTTGACACGGGGGAAAGTAATGGCCATTTTTTTATAATAGCGGATATGTTCAGGGGAAAAGTTTTGCGTCAGCGGATGAGGTTTTATCAGTAAATTGAAATCCTTGAACATGAACGTAAAGTTTTCGATCCAGCCCTCACCCAACTGCTCCTGGGCTGAAAGTTCAGGATTGTAGGTTGGGGCATAAAGAACACTTAACCCTTTTTCTTTTTTGGGTTGACTGCTCAAGGCAGCGATGCGGTGGTATACCTGATCCATTGCCGAAAAGCCCGTTATCCAATATCCCAGGAAGGGCTTATATCCTTTAGCAGTAAAATCATCGATGGCCCACTGAGAAGAGACGCAGGCAAAATCCGTACGTCCCAGGGAAACTTTGGCATAATTTTTATCGGAGAAGCCATGGCGAAGCCATATGACATAGGATTCAGGCATGGATTTTCGGATAGATTTCGGACAGGCACTTGCGGCGACCACGGCATGAGGTTTGAAGTCTATGACTTCTTTTTCCTGATCGCTTGCCCAACAATCGAATTTTTTTTGGGCTATTTCGTATACCGGCCGAACGATAGGCCAATGATGGGGCAGGGAAAAAAAGGCGACCCTTTTCAAATGATTCCCTTTCTTGCTTTTCTGCCGTTTCCCGGTCTCAGGGTTTACCCGTGAGTAAAAATCATTAACCTGCTGCATAAGGCGCTATTTCCATGAGTTTTTAATTCATTAGAGTCCGCCTGTCAATAAAAACTCTCTCCTGCCATTCCACGCATTGCCTGGCAGCGGCCGTCTGCCCTACAATAAGTCCCATGGCCAGATTCGAAATCAAATCCGATTATTTTCCCCGCGGCGACCAGCCCCAGGCCATCGACGAACTCGTGGCCGGAATTCAGCGAGGGGACACCCACCAGGTGCTGCTCGGAGTCACCGGCAGCGGCAAGACCTTTACCATGGCCAATGTGGTGGCGCGGGTGCAGCGTCCGACCCTGGTGCTGGCCCACAACAAGACCCTGGCCGCCCAGCTCTATGGTGAATTCAAGGAGCTCTTTCCCCACAACGCCGTTGAGTACTTCGTTTCCTACTACGACTACTACCAGCCCGAAGCCTACGTTCCCACCACGGACACCTACATCGAAAAAGACTCCTCCATCAACGAGGAGATCGACAAGCTGCGTCACAGTGCCACCCGCAGCCTGCTCTCCCGGCGGGACGTGCTGATCGTCGCTTCGGTTTCCTGCATCTACGGCCTCGGTTCGCCGGAAGCCTACTACGGCATGCTGATCCGCCTTGAGGAGGGGCAGGAACTGGAGCGGAACGACCTGCTCAAGCGGCTGGTGGAGATCCAGTACACCCGCAACGACGTCGATTTCCACCGCGGCTCCTTCCGGGTGAGGGGCGATACGGTGGAGGTTTTTCCTGCCTATGAGGAGAAACGCGCCCTGCGCATCGAGTTTTTCGGCGACGAGATCGAGACGATCAGCGAAATCGATCCGATCCGGGGGCGGGTCGTCGATCGCATCGAACGGACGGCGATTTTTCCCGCAAGTCACTATGTCGCCACCCGACCGACCCTCGACCGGGCGATCAAGGAGATTCAGGAAGAATTGAGGGAGCGGCTGGTCTGGTTTCGCGAACGGAACATGCTGCTCGAGGCCCAGCGTCTCGAACAGCGGACCCTGTTCGACATCGAGATGATGGAGGAGATGGGCTATTGCCAGGGGATCGAGAATTATTCCCGTTTTCTGGACGGCCGTCTGCCCGGACAGCCGCCGGCCACCCTGTTCGACTATTTCCCGGAAGACGCCCTGATGTTCATCGACGAAAGCCATGTCTCCGTCAGTCAGGTCGGGGCCATGTACCGGGGCGACCGCTCGCGTAAGGAGACACTCGTCAATTACGGCTTCCGCCTGCCGTCGGCCCTTGACAACAGACCCATGAAATTCGAGGAATTCGAGGCCAAAGGGATCCAGACCGTCTACGTTTCGGCCACGCCGGCGGACTATGAACTGACCAGGGCCGAAGGGGTGGTGGTCGAGCAGATCGTGCGCCCCACGGGCCTGGTCGACCCTCCCATCGAGGTGCGGTCTGCCCGGGACCAGGTCGACGACCTGATCCATGAAATTCGAGCGGAGGTCAAGAGGGGCTACAGGATTCTGGTCACCACCCTGACCAAGCGCATGGCCGAGGAACTGACAAAATACCTTGAGGAGCTGCGCATCCGCGTACGCTACCTCCACTCGGATATCGATACCGTGCAGCGCATGGAGATCATTCGCGACTTGCGTCAGGGGGTGTTCGACGTGCTGGTTGGTATCAACCTGCTGCGGGAGGGCCTCGATATCCCGGAAGTGAGCCTGGTGGCAATTCTGGACGCCGACAAGGAAGGCTTTCTCCGTTCGGAACGGTCGCTGATCCAGACCTGCGGCCGGGCCGCGCGGAATGTCGACGGGCGGGTGATCATGTATGGCGATCAGATCACCCGATCGATGCGGGCCTGCATCGAGGAGACCGAAAGGCGCCGCGCAGCCCAGCTGGAGTACAATGAAAAGCACGGCATCACGCCGCAGACGGTGAAGAAATCGCTGCGGTCGATCCTGGAGGATATTGCCGAGAAGGATTACGTGGAGTTGCCGTTGGCGGCCGAGGAGCAGGAGGAGTATTTGACCCCCCGCCAGTTGCATGAACAGATCGCCCGCCTCAAGACCGAGATGCTGCAAGCAGCCGCCGCATTGGAATTCGAAAAGGCCGCCGAACTGCGCGACCGGATGCTGGTGCTGGAGAAGCAGGAACTGGCGCTGCGGGGCTGACAGCCGCGAGAAAAAGCGTTTGAATGACCTTATAATAGGCTGCGGCTTGAAGAATCAAGAAGTAATATCTTTAAGTTTAATATAAACCTTTTTCAGCATCCACTCCTTTACAAGTCCGCCAAATGCATTGTCTTCGACAATTTTTTCAAATATTTCCTGATTTTGATCCATTCTTTCAATCAGCTTGCTTAAGAATTGGTCTTCGAATGCATACTTAAAGGTGTCGATTTTATTGGCTTGTGCCTGTGTTTTCAAGGTTTCGTCCAGTACAAGTTCGGCTTCAATCTGATCGAAAAAGAGTTTGTCAGCTTGCTCGAAATTGGTGCCGAACCTTTCGTTCAAAATGTCGATAATTTCAGACAGCACGGCCTTCTCTTCCATTGACCTCTTGATCCCTGCTTCTGATAGCCCATCAAGTTCACCAACTTCATCCTTCTGCAGCTCAATGCTGCCATCTGAGATCTTCTGGAGGCGGTAATACTCCAGGGCAACCTCATCATCGAGCCGCAAGGTTTCCGCCAAATCCTTTTTCGGCAGTTTGGTTTGAAGCAGTTTTGCATAGGCGTAAAACTTCTCAAAATCCGGCTCAGTAAAGGGCATTATCTGGGCCAGGAAAGAATAGAGATTGGTCCAGGTTCGAAGACTTTTCTTAAATTCGTCCTTTTCGTCCTCCTTCTCAATAGCCCTGAATCTATCAACCGCAGGGTCAATGTACGCATACAAGTAGGACTGATCCTTGGCCGTCAGCCTTCGACTATCCTTGAAATAAACCCTTGCAAAAGCTTCAATTTCCGACTGCCAGTAGATCTGCTTTTCGTCCAGTTTTCCTTTCAGATCGTAAAGGTGATTCGGGTCGGGCTCGGACGCAACCGTGGTTATTTCATAGTACGGCTGGAATGAAGAGAGAATAGTTTCCCGGTCGTTGACGAAATCCAGAACAAAGGTGTCATCCTTGCCGGGACAGGTTCGATTCAGCCGGGATAGCGTCTGGACAGCCTTTACACCGGACAGCTTTTTGTCCACATACATGGTGTGCAACAGGGGTTGATCGAATCCGGTCTGATATTTGTCCGCGACAATCAGGATTTTGTATTCATCCTTCGCAAAAATTTCCGGCAGCTCCCGTTCGCCGTACCCTGTCAGAGATGGCTCGGCAACGCCCTCGGGGAAGTCATCGTCAACAACCCTTCCGGAAAAAGCTACCAGCACCTTGATGTCTGTGTATTCCCTGGCTTTGATATATCGGTTGAACTCGTCATAGTATCGCTTGGCGTGGAGCCTCGAACCGGTCACCAGCATGGCCTTGGCTCTGCCGCCGATTTTCTTGGCAACAACCTGGCGGAAATGCTCAACGATAACCTCGGTCTTTTGGGCAAGATTATGCGGATGCAGCGACACATATTTGCCTATCGCCTGCGCCGCCTTCTTTTTGTTGAGCAGGGGGTCGTCCTCAATGGCCTTGGTCAGTTTGAAGTACAGGTCATAGGTCGTATAGTTTTTCAGGACATCGAGAATGAACCCCTCCTCAATCGCCTGGCGCATGGAGTAAAGGTGAAAGGGCTGCGGTTTGTCCTCGGTGCCCGGAGTGCCGAACACGGCGAGGGTCTTGTGTTTTGGTGTGGCGGTAAAAGCAAAAAAAGAGATATTCCGTTGCCTGCCCCTGGCGGCGCATGATTTTTCTACTTCGGCGTTGATTGCGTCTTCATCGTCAAAATCGTCCTGCTCATCCTCAACCGCTGCATCAAGCGATCTGGAAGAAAGCACCTCCTTCATTTTCTTGCTTGCCTCGCCCCCTTGCGAACTGTGGGCTTCATCAATGATGACGGCATACTTCCTGTCCGGCAAATCCTCCACCTTCTCAATTACAAAAGGAAACTTCTGCAGGGTGGTGATGATGATGTGCGTTCCGTAGCCGATCGCAGCGGCAAGCTGAGAACTGTCCTTGTCAACTTTCTGCACTACCCCGGTTTTATGCTCGAACTGGTAGATGGTGTTCTGGAGCTGGTTATCAAGCACTTTCCTATCGGTCACCACGATGAGGCTATCGAAAATCCGCTCATCCCTTTCGTTGTGCAGACTGGAAAGTCGGTAGGCCAGCCAGGCGATTGAGTTGCTCTTGCCGGAGCCGGCGGAGTGCTGAATCAGGTAGTTCTTGCCGGCACCAGTGGCCTTGGCGTCGCTGGTCAGCTTCCGGACGGAATCAAGCTGATGATAGCGGGGGAAGATCATCTTCTCGCTCTTCTTCACTACCCCGTCGAATTCATACGCCTCGGTTTGCAGATGAATGAAGCGCTGGATGATGTCCAGCCAGCTATCCCTGGTCAATACTTCTTCCCAAAGGTAGGAGGTCTTGTAACCACTTGGATTTGCAGGATTCCCTTTGCCGTTGCCGCACCCCTTGTTGAACGGTAGCCAATAGGTTCTGTTCCCATCCAGCCGGGTCGTCATGTACACTTCGTCGGGATCGACGGCGAAGTGGACCAGGGCTCTCTTCTTGAACGCAAACAACAACTCCCGGTTGTCCCGGTCCCGAGCATACTGTCGCTTGGCGTTGCCGGCTGTCTGGCCGGTGAAATGGTTCTTCAGTTCCAATGTGGCAACAGGCAGGCCGTTGAGCGACAGCGCCAGATCGACCGAATTCCGGCTCTTGTCGCTGTAGTAGAGCTGGCGGGTTATCTTCAGGCTGTTTTGGCCATAGAGCTTCAAAGTATCCGGGTTCAGGCCAGACTCCGGCTTGAAAAAAGCCATCTGGAAACGGATGCCGTAATCCACAAAGCCGTTACGCAGCACATCCAGTGCACCGCGCAGATCAAGTTCCTTGTACAGGCGCTGGATGATGCGGTGCGGGCAGTCGGCGCCATGCACGGCTTCAAGCTTCGTCCACTTTTCCGCCTGGGTTGACCGGATGAAGTCGATCACGTCGGCCTTGAACATCCCCAGTTCAACGCTGTAGTCACCGGCGCACCCCTGGGCATAGCCCCCCCGGGCAACCAGACTTTCGACGATGGCGGTTTCAAAGGTCTTTTCCGTGCGGATATCGCTCATGCGCGTGGGTTCCTTGTCGATGAAGCGCGTTATGCGGATGTCTAAAAATGTCTAAAAATGTCTAGCTAGTTGGCCTTAGACATTTTCCAAACCTTGCCCTCTGGATGGATAAGCCCTTTGTTTTTAAGCTGTTGCAGAATGTTCTTGATTTTATTCTTTTTCTGCTCTTCGTCCAAAACATCGGGAAGTTTGTCTAACAGAACCCTTTCAAAATCGACTTTTTTCCCCTCTCCGAACTCGTTCAGATAATCGATAATAACCTTCCTGCAATAATCGTCATCAATGCCGCGCTGCCTGATGTAGGCGCTTCGGTCGCCTGTCGCCTTGGCCACGGTCGCGGAGATGTGGAAGTTTGGCTTTCTTCCCTCGATCAGTCCCTTTCCCTTCAACAGCTTGATTTCGTCATGGGTCAGGGGACGGTTCTTTGCCACCTTGTCGAGGAGAATGATCTCTTCCAGGCGCAAATCCGGAAGGTTCGCGAGTTTTCGTGCATAGCTCATGTCGAGCACTTTGCCGACAATGGTAACTTTCACCTGGTCCGGCTTGAGCTCGTATTCCGGCAGGGGAAAATACTTCTTCCGCTGCAACAGGAACATCCTCTTGATGCCGCTGCCAATGGTATCGATCATGTTGAGGTTCACCATTGCATCGGCGAGAAACTTGTTGCGATAGTACGGCGACGGAGCGTCTGAGAAAAGGACTTCGTTGATGCTATGCGGAATGAAGGCGCCGGGATTGCTGAAGGTCAGGTAGCCATCCTCCCGTTCAACGACGGTTATTTTCCCGCCGAGAGAGTAGTCCTGGTGGGCGATGCAATTGTTCAGCGCCTCTCGGATGATATACGGCTCGTATTGATCCACTTCATCCGGGAAAAGGGTACCGTCGGGAAGATAGCGATACTTCAGGTTGCGGATTTTACCGTACACGGCCTCCGTAGAGAGAATCAGCGGACAGCTGAAATGCTGGTAGTCCTTTTCGATGTTGTCCCGGTCCTTCAAGATCCAGGTAATCTTGCAGGTCGCCGGACTGATAAAATGCTCCGCTTCCTCTTTGCCCAGCAGGATTATGGCCGCGCGGGTTATCTTGCCTTTGATGCAGACCTTTGCTTTGTTCAAGAAAGTCAGATCATCCCAGCCGTCTATCTCTTCGGCTAATTTGGGGTTCTTTGTCTTGTACGCCGACCGGGCTTTAAGGATGCCATCCGGTGACAGGTCGTCCAGCGTTGCGCCATGACAGATGACGGCACTCCAGTCCCTATCCGGACCGTGGCTGCGGATGCGTTCGATCTCTTCCAGGTTGAGGGGCGAGAGGGATTCGCCGTCGCGGCCGTAGTAATGGCCATCCCAGGCGATGGGGATTCCCTTGGGTGCGGCCGGAATCTGGAACATGAGCACCCGGCCCTCGGGGAGTTTCAACTCGTGGATCTCCACGAAGGTAATGCGGTTCGTCGTCTTGTCGGCAATCTCCTTTTTCAGGGATTCAAGGGCTCTGCCGTCTGCCCTGTAGTTGCTGCCGACAATTCGGCGGGTCTTGTCATGAATGCCAAAGACAAGCCAGGCATGCTTGATTGCTTTCAGATTGGCTTCGTTGGCAAGGGCGCTGAAATATTTGCCGATTTTTTCGAAGGAGTAGTCGTTTCTGGCTTCCTTGAACTCGACGACTTCATTTTCGGACGTCATGCTACTGAGTTCATGAAGTTTGTTGATGAGAGCGCCAGTTTTCATTCGCCAACCTCACCAGCAGTTTTCAGCTCCCGCAGATACCTGGCGTAAGCGATTTCCTTCAGTATTGCTTTCACTTTCTGCTTGTCTCGGTCGGTGAGCTCGCCTCTGATTTCTCCTGCAGGATAGCATTCACGCATAAACTCCGTGTCGCGCTTGAAGGTCTCTTCGGCGATCTCTGCCAGCCTTTCGGGAAGTTCGAGATCGGTTATTTCAAAAGTGTCCGGGCTGAAATAGCGGACCGAAGGTTTGTTGTATTCGTTGTGCTCTCGCCCCTGGAAACAGGGATGCCCCTTGATGGATGGCCAGTAGATTCCGAAGAACTCCGACTTCCCGGACTTGTACACCTTGGCGATTTGCAAGCTGCCGCCTACTTCCCGAATGGACGAATCGAGAGCGACATCCCGCAGGACCCGTAATGGTTCCATGTCGAGTTTTGAGTCAACAAGATCCTCGTCCAGCAGGATCGACTTGAATCTTTTCCTTGCCTCCTCCTCGATGTCGATCGCCGCACCTCCCATAAAAGTATAGAAGCGGGTTTTGTTGGCATCATTGGTAAGCTCATCAAAGAGAAAGCCTTCCGCATCCTGTGAATAATACAACTTCCAGATGCGGAAAGAGTTCGACTGCCAGCACCAGCCGCCAAACAGGAATCGGGCGCTGCCGCGCAGTTCGTGGATGTTGTTGCTTCGGATTTCGGAGACGACCGTTTTGATGAGGCTAGTGAAGAGTTCGGAAACGTGGTTGAGAATCTCGGAAATGCTTGTTTCAGGATTTTCCAGCTGTTTGTTGAACTGCAAGGACGAAACGAGATTGAGGATCAAGGGGTAAGCTCGTCCGGTCTCCCCGGCAAAGCAGAGCAGGCAATCCTTGCGGGGGAGTTCAAATAGCTTGATGCCGTGGTCCCATTTTTCGCCGCCGGTCAGGGTGCTGTCGGTGGCGAAGACAAGCTCATCCGTGTTGTTGATCTGCCGTACCCATGCGGTGCAAAGCGTCATGTTGCCACCTCGTCACGAACGTCAATCTTTCCTGTCACAACTTCAGAAATCAGGGTGGTCCGGTATTCCTTGAATAATTCGACCTGTTTTTTAAATTTATCGATAATGGTGGTCAACCGTGCGCATTCGGCTTCTATGTGAGCGCCGATAGAGGTTTGTTCTGCTTCATTTGTTTTTAAAAAAGGCATTTCACTCATCAGCTGCATTGACAATGCGGGCTGTGCAGAGCCTTTTACTTCAATGTCTATGACACCGTTTTGTTTAAGATTTAACAACTGATAATGTATGAATTTCAGATTATAACCATTGCCGATTGTTAATTTCAGGGAGTTGCCAGACACGACAGATGGCTTGTCCAGCTTCGGCAAAATTCCAGACATGCCAAAATTTGCCCCTATTTTCGCAATAACAATGTCATTTTCAACACATTCACTTCGTTTTATGGTCTCAAAATGTTCTTCTGTAATTGTTTTGAATTCTTTGTGTTGATTAAAACAGCCAGAGGTGATGTAGCCACTGTCAATAACATAAACACCGCCATTGTTGACAAAATGCTCTGTCTTCAAATTGGAACCGAACGGCCCATCAACGAAAGAATTTTTAACCTCAGCTTTTACATACTTCAACCGCTTCACCTCCCAATGCTCGGGAATATCCCCAAGCCAGTCAACGCCGGAAGGTTTGGTCTTTACCTTTGGATCAAGCCCCTTGGTAACCGCATGGTTGATGATCGTGGCTTTCTCTTCCTCGTAGAGCGCAATCAGCTTTTCCTTATTGGCTATAAGCTGGTCGATCTCGGCAGTTTTGCGGTCGAGGAATGTGGCGATGGCGGTTTGTTCGGCAGTATCTGCTAATGGGAATAAGAAATTTTTCAGGACCTCAAAATTAAGACCTTCTCTACCGCTCCCTGTCTGGTCGACATCAATTTGCTTCTGCCCCACATCGGACCGAAGCAGATAATACAAATACTTTGTGCCTATTGCGGAAGCTGGACGTATGATGCATACATGCTGATTGACGTTTGCTTCCTCTAAAGAACCATCAGAAAAATAGCAACGTCCGATTGACGCGCCTGTAATATTCAAGAGCACATCACCATCCATGACCTTGCTATTTTGCATTTCGTCATGGATTTCTTGCGAAATATAAGCAACATCGTCCAATTTAAGTCCATTGAAATGAATGTTTTGGCTTCTCAGTAGCGGGATGCCATCAAGTTGATAAGCATTGGCTCCGCCTTTGGGTGTCACGCCGCTGCCGACCTTTGAAACTACAAGCTTCAGCCTCTTTACATCCCACCCCTCCGGAATCTCCCCAATCCATTCCACCCCGGAATCCTTGTACCTCTCGTATCGCCGGATCACAGCAGCACCTGCTTTTCAAGCTCCAGCGTCTCTTCTTCCAGCTTCAGGATATCGGCCTTGATGGCATCCAGCGATCGGAGCGGCTTGAACTCGTAAAAATACTTGGTGAAATTGATCTCATAACCCACCTTGGTCTTACTCTCGTCAATCCAGGCATCGGGAACATGGGGTTTCACTTCCCGCTCGAAGTATTCCTCAATGGTTTGCTTCACCAGCTTGCCGTTAGCATCCTTGCGCAAAAAAGGAATGTTCTCAAAATCCCGCAAGCTCGAATCGGCCTTCGGCTGGCCGTTGCGCCCCTTGACGATCTTCCCCTTGGCGTCCCGCTCCGGGCGCTCCACGGTCACACGCCAGAAGCCGAAGAAGTCGTTGGGATAAATCCTGCTGAACTCGTTTTCCTGAAAGTCACAGTAGATGTTGGTGATAAATCCAATCCCCCTACCGGTGCCGTTTTCCGGAATTTCCTTCCGCTTGTTTCCCAGACTGCGCGGCATCTTTCGCCAGAAGCGGTTTTCCGTGATGGCAGGATTCTCCTCGTCCTTGGTTCCAGTGGCGTTGACCAGGTGGATTTTTCCCTTGCGCTCCTTTTCCTTGTGGTTGGTCAGTATCCAGATATAGGTGGAGATGCCGGTGTTGTAGAAAAGCTGGTCCGGCAGGGCGATGATCGCCTCCAGCCAGTCGTTTTCGATGATCCATTTGCGGATCTCGCTTTCGCCGCCCCCGGCTTGTCCGGTAAAAAGGGGCGAGCCGTTGAAGACGATGCCGATCCGGCTGCCGTCCGGCTTCATCTTGGAGATCATGTGCTGCAGAAAGAGGAGCGACCCGTCATTGATGCGCGGCAGACCGGCCCCGAACCGTCCGGCGAACCCCTTTTTCTCGGCCTCGGCCTTGATGATCTTTTCCGCCTTCTTCCAGTCCACGCCGAAGGGGGGGTTGGAGAGCATGTAGTCGAATCGCTCACCCTCCAGACCATCGACCGTAAAAGTATTGCCGATCTTTACGTTGGCCGGGTTCTGTCCCTTGATCAGCATGTCCGATTTGCAGATGGCGTAGGATTCCGGATTGATTTCCTGCCCGAACACCTCAAGTTTGGCCTTGGGGTTCAGCTTCAACAGGTACTCTTCGGCAACGGAGAGCATCCCGCCCGTGCCGCATGCCGGGTCGTACAAGGTCTTGACGATCCCTTCCCTGGTGAGGATGTCGTTATCGCTCTTGAACAGCAGGTTCACCATCAGCTTGATGACTTCGCGAGGGGTAAAGTGCTCGCCTGCGGTTTCATTGGAAGCCTCAGCGAACCTCCGGATCAATTCCTCGAATACGTAGCCCATCTCCATGGTTGAGATGTTCTTCAGGTCGATCTTGGCAAACTCTTCCACCACCTTGAACAGCAAGTCGGTGTGCGGATCGTCCATGCGTGAGATGTGGTCGTCAAAGCTGAAATACTCGACGATCTCACGGGCGCCGGCGGAAAAACCGTTGATGTAGTTGCGCAGATTGGCCGCCACATTGGCCGGGTCGGCTTTGATCTTGGCGAAATCGAATTTGCTGCGGTTGTGAAAGTTGAGTTTGGCGACCCTGTTCAGGGTCAGGTCTTTGGCACTGTCGGAGAGCTTTTCAACCTTCGGCAGGTAATCCAGCACCGCCTGCTTGGTGGGGGCAAGAACACAGTCCAGACGCCTGAGAACGGTCATCGGCAAAATGACCTTGCCATAGTCGGACTGCTTATAATCACCGCGCAACAAATCCGCGACACTCCAGATTTTGTTGGCCATTGCTTTAAAGTCAACCATTTATGTGACTCCTAAAAACAGGCTTCGGATTCTGGTCATAATTAGGCATAGTCGCGAGAGTTTTCCCCGCTGGAAATTGATCAGGCTTTGCTCGACCTAAGCTGAGGACGTGCCAAGTAAAATCTTCCACCCATTAAATATGTAATTGAGAGGGACGCCGGCCCGGGCTTTGTCGAGCGGTCGGCAATTTCATCTTCACCGTTTGCATCGGGCAGCAAGGCGCGGCGTTGTGATTAGGCGAGAGGTGAGAGATAAGCGGTAGAGGTAAGCTCTTGCGCGTCAAGGAGGCGAAGGGACGTATTTTTTGATTTTGCCCATTCTACAAAAAAAGCCGCCCACACCTCATCGGCGTCGAGCGGGCTCATCGATCCTTTCTGCTTATTTGCCAACCCCACATCTCACCCTCTGGGCATCAATTAAATTGAGAACTTAACATACCTTCACCGATCAAGCATGTCAACGCTCGAACTTAGGCAGGACGAACTTGCCGCAATATACGAACGCCCTGGCAAAAGGGCCAACGATGAAGGTCATGGGGTCCGCTGACAGGTAAAGCAAGTCAAGGGAAGTTCATGATGGCCACGGCGATTGGGCCAACTTGAAGGGCATACAAGCCGAGATGGCGCCTAGGAGCGAACGACGAGAAAAGCCGCAAAGAGGTATCATTATGGAGTGATATGCGGCAGCGCCCCCATCGAACCCAGGACGACCAGCGGTTCAGCCGCCGGGTCCAGCCAGCCGAGCAGCTTCAGCAAGTCCTTTTCAGCCAAGGCTACGCAACCCGCCGTGGGGATGTCCTCACCCCGCCGCACGTGAATGAAGATGGCGCTTCCGGCTCCCGGAACGACAGGGTCAGTGTTGTACTCGATGATGATGCCGACCTTGTAGCAGTCGTCCTCCCGTTTCATCAGTTCATAGGAAGCCGCCGCGGTCTCCCCTCTGCGAACCCAGCGGTTGTAGTCGGGGGCGGCGTCGTCGTCCACCCAGACATCCTCGACTCCGGCCTGGCGGTAAGGCATTCGGGTGTCGACCTGCGGAGCATAACCGAAGGTGCGTTTCAGGGGGAAAACGCCCGATGGCGTCCTGCCGTCCCCCTCCTTTTTCTCTCCGGGAGGAGCAAAGCCCTTCCTGCCGATCAGTACGGGCAGCGGCGGAGAAACCTCCTGCCAGAGGTTGCCTGACTTTTCCAAAACATGCATCCGACCCCGGGTTCCGGCAGCATTTTCGTTCGTCACCAGCAGGACCTGGCTTGTCTCGGTCGGCAGGTTTGCCAGAGAGGACTGGGTCCATTGCGGCGCGGCTTTCTGCTTCGGCAAAGCGCAGGACGCGGAAACCAGGCAGATCAGCAGGAGGGCCGCCCAAACCGGGAGTTTTCCAATTTTTTGTTTCATCTTTTCTTGCCCTTCCCCCTCATCCTTGTGATTCCATCCATCCCTTTCCCCCCAGTATCCGGGCGGCCAGCATGCTGGTGACGTTGTCCCCCGTGGCGTTGATCATGGTCGCGGGGGCATCCACCAGGGTGCCGATCATCGTGATCAGCGGGAAGGCTTCGGGGGGAAATCCGTACAGGGACAAAATCAAAAGCTCGCCGATGGTGCCGCCGCCGGGAATGCCGCTGACCACCGCGCCCGTCAGAAGCGCGATGCCCAGGGCGGTGAGAATCGGTTCGAGTCCGGTAAAGGGGATCTGAAAGACCCCGAAGAGAAAAGCGATTTTCAGAACGGCGGCGAGACAGGACCCTTCCATGTGGATGCTTGCGCCGACGGGTATGATCACTTCGCTGATCTCCCGGGGCACGCCGATCTTGTCCGCCGCCTGCAGATTGGCGGGGATGGTCGCCATGGAACTGCCGGTGGCCAGCGCGGTCAGAGAGGGCGGAATGATGTACCACCAGAACCTTTTCATGCCTTTGATTCTACCGGCGAGGAAGGCGTAAAGGGTAAAGGCGACGACGAAATAGAGCAGGGCGGTCGGATAGTAGACGGCCATGGCGCGGGCGTAGGAGCCGAGCATCTCCGGACCGAATACCCCGACCAGATAGGCGAAATAGGCTCCCAGGCCGATCGGAGCGTAATACATGATGAAGGAAACCAGTTTCAGCATCACCTCGTTGGCGGAGGCGAGAAGCTTGGCAAAGGTTTTTCCCTTTTCGCCCACGGCGGAGGTGGCCAGGCCGGTCAGCATCGAAAATACGATCAGCGCCAGCATGTTGTTTTTCGAAACCAGCTGAGGAAAATCGGTGACGGTAAAGGCCCGGACGATCTGCTCGGATACCTTGAGATTGTCCACATCCACCGTTGCCGGCAAGGGGATGCCGATCCCGGCAGCGGGGGGAAAGAGGACGACGACGGCAATCATGACCGCCGAGGCGACAAGGCCGGTTGCCACAAACAGCAGGAGCATCAGCGAGAGGATCCTGCCCAGCCGTTTGGGGTTGGACATTCCGGCAACGGCGGACGCAATGGAAAAGAAAACCAGAGGTACGATGACGGTAAAGAGCAGATTCAGGAATATATCGCCCAGCGGCTTGAAGGCTTCGGCATCCTTCCCCAGGAAGATGCCTAGGGAAGCGCCGATAATCATGGAGAGGACCAGAAGCAGGGAAAATCCGTAGGATTGCAGGAAAGGAGGCAATTGTCTTTTCATGGAATCATGTCACCGGAAAATTGTTTGGAAGGCTCGACGTCAGAATCGGATGGAATGCTACCATTATTCCCGGCAGGGATGGAAGGAGTGTTTTCAGGTCTCTTTTGGGAAATGGCGGACAGTGGTTTGTCCCTTTTGGAGAAAGTGAAAAATCTTAGCTTAATCCCATAAAATGGATTGACGGTGGGGATTTGAAAGGTTAAAAACAAGTTTAATTAAATGTCTTCCAGGGAGAGGTCTGGCCGGTGAATTGACCGCCCGCTTTTTTGTTTAAACAGGTTTTGTATGGGTAGGGACAAAAAAACAAGGTTTCCTGAAACACAGTGGTCTCTGGTAAAGAGGGCGGGAGGGTCTGATGAAATCATAAGGCAAGAGGCGCTTTCCGAACTTCTTCATACCTATCGGCCCGGGCTTCTCAATTTTTTGATAAAGGCACGCGGATTACCGGCGGATTTCGCGGAAGACCTCCTGCAGGGGTTTATAGCCGATAAGGTATTAAAAAGCGATCTTGCCCGATATGCGGATCAGGGACGCGGCAAATTCCGAAATTTCATCCTTAAATCCCTTAATAATTATACGGCGACTAAGCTATCGCGGAGAGCCTCTCGTGAAAATAACGAACTGGAGTTCGACGAGTCGGTACATACCTTAATCCCCGGAGCAGAGGTGGTGGATCTGTTTGACCTCGAGTGGATTAAACAGGTAGTGCGCGACGCGGTTAGACTTACGGAAGAAGAGTGCCGTTGCCGTAATCGCACGGAAATATGGGAAATTTTCAGTCGGCGTGTTGTCGATCCGATGTTGTACGGCATAGAACCCATGGACTACCGGGAGATTGTCTCCCGTTTCGGGATTTCCACCCCTCGCCAGGCCATAAATCTTCTGGCCACCGCCAAACGCACATTCACCAGGAATCTTCGCCTGGCCGTCGGGAAATACGCCGGCAAGGGAATAGATATCGAGGACGAGATAGCGGACCTCAGAAAAATTATTCAACGTTGAGACGCAACATCATGTGTTTCCTGGAGTAGTTCTTTACGAATGAATATAGGAAGTCATCATGGGTCAAAAACAAACCAAAGAGCCGGCAACAAGCAAAGACTTGCTGTATGCTTTGCTTGATGTCGAGCACGATGCGAACATTCCCTGGGCCGCAGGGGATTTCAAGGCCATCCTGGAACACCAGCTTCACACCCCTTTAATTTCGGAAAGCGAGCGGTTCGGCGAAATAAGCCGGCAACCGGCGGAGCGGGTTGCCGGCCGGCTCTCCGTTTTGTCCTGCCGGACCTTTCAGGATATTTTACAGCACCCCTCCCCATCCGTTGAAGTTCTGCAATGGATAAAGGATTTTGCCAAAGCCGCGGTTAAAAACGATTCCGATCTCCCCAAAGAGGTCGGGAGGGTGCTCTATATCCTTGCCATATTGAGAGCCCAGGCAACCCACAGAGCCTGCATTACCACAATGCCTCCCCTCGAGATTAAAAACGAAGCTTACCGCAGCCTGACTTTCCCCTGGTTGCCTGACGGAATTCAGAAATTGATCCGTGATTCCCTCCGATGTTTGTGCTGAAAGCCGGTTATGTTGCGAGAACCCAATGAGAAAGATTCTATTGCAGGGACAAATTATTCGGGACACCTATGAAGTGGAGCGCCTCCTGGGAGAAGGCGCCTTTGCCGAGGTTTATCGAGTCAAGCACCGCTTCATGGGGCGTCAGGCCCTGAAGGTTTTCAAGCTCCCAGGGGCCACTGCCGAAGACATCGAACGCGATATCGCCGAAGCTCAGCTCCTTTCCGGTATCAAACATCCCAACATTATCGAGGTCTATGATGCCAATGTCCTCACTACCCTGCGGGGGCAGTTCGCTTATTTCACCATGACATACGTTCCCGGGGGAACCCTGGAACGCTATTGGCGATCTTTTGACCGCGATTTGATGCCGGTCAACCACGCCGTGGAAATTGTCAAACAGGTTTGCCGGGGGCTGGCTGTGGCGCACGCGTGTTCCCCTCCCGTCGTGCATCGGGACATCAAGCCTCAGAACATTCTGATTGGTTTCAACAGCGACGGGCTTCATGTCCGATTAAGCGATTTCGGTCTGGCCAGGACCGTTAATCCTTTGACCTTACTGGTCAGCGCAAAGGGGACATTGGGATTCAAGCCGCCGGAGGCACTGGAAAACGTCGATTCCTGCTCGGCGGACATCTGGGCCATCGGAACGACACTTTATCTGCTGCTGACGGACCAAATGCCCTTTCCCCTGCTTGATGACCGGGACATTGATGATGCCGGCCGCTTCCTGCGGCCGATCCGTCCGCCGAGCCTTTACAATGTCAGTGTCGACGCAGGCCTCGAGTCCTTGATTTATCGTTGCCTTGCAGCAGCGCCTGGCGACCGCTATGCCAATGCCTCCGAGCTTCTGAAGGATCTGGAAAAATGGAAGCCCGGCTACAAGTCCTATTTTGCCTCAATCAGTCAAACAACATCGGGGGAGAAATCCGCCATCTCTGCACGTTCCCGCCATGACCTGAAAAAGGAGGCCCAAGAGGCCCTTAAAGAGGCTATGAACATAGCCCGCGATCCCACCATGCTGATGTCCGCGGCGGATCTTCTTGAGGAGGCGATCAGCAAGGATCCGGCCCTGCGGGATCGCTTTGAATCGCAACTGCAACTATGGCGCAAGGGGATCATGCACGTCTCGACTGCCGACTTGGGGCGTTTCTTCAATAAAACCGGCACTGCGGAGAAGAAATCTCCGAGGACATAAAATTTATCATCATTCGCGCAACATCCGCTGTGGCAAGAAGTAGTAGGTTGTGAGGAGAATAATAGCGGACCGAAAAGGTGAGGCAAATTATGAGTATGGACAATCTCAAACGGTGGCAAAAAAGCGGCGAGGCGGAAAAATGGGTGCAGGATCATGTGGCCGGCTGGACCCATGATGAATGGCAGGGTTTGCTGGATTCGCTTCGGCAGACGGATTATTGGCCGATGGAAGAGTCCGACCTCAGTGAAGCGATCGAATCGCTTCGTAAAAAGCTGAAACGTGCCGCCGACAGCCACCAGGACCTGATCGATAAGGAGCGCAGGGTACTGGTGGACCTGGCGTTTCCTTCCCTTTATCGGCGGAATCTTTTCCGCATCCTGGAATTGTCCATTACGGCGACCGCCGCCGATGTCCGGCGCCGGCAAAAGCGTCAGGAGATGCAGCGCAAATTGGGAATCGACTCCGGACCGGGGAAAGAGCATCCTCTGGCTTTAAATCCCCCCCCTGCAAAAGAAGAGATCAATGCTGCGCTGGATCGCATGAATGAACCGCAGACCCGCTTGCTGGACGAAATTTTCTGGTTCTGGCCGGCTCAAAACGATGGCCCGGATGCTGCCCTGGAGGCCATCGAGCAGGGACGGATCGAGGAGGCCAGATCGCTTTGGACCAACCAGGTGAAACAAGAGCAAAATGCCCGGATCGCCGTTCATAATCTAGCTGTACTGGAACATTTGCAAATCCTGGATAAAGAAAACGAACTCGGAACTTGCGAACGGGAAAAGGATCTTGCGGAATCGCTGGACCAGCGCTGGATGCACCTTTTCCAACAGTGGCAAGGGGTTTGTGAAGGAGAGGAGTTCTGGGATCGGGTCAAAGTGCGGGTTAGAGAACTTAATGACGCCCGTCTGACAACGGGATTCGTGAGGCGCATCCGAAAGACACTGCCGAAAGCCCTGCTCATGATCAATGCCAGGATGGCCTGCAGCGCTGCCGACCGGGGTGATTTGGCCATGGTTCAGCGCTGCCTCGGGCAAATGCAGAGCGGTCCCTGGGGGAGTGACCTGGTTGAGGAAGCCCTTTTGGAGGCTCTCAGACCGAGCCGTGACCATATCAAGGCGATGATCGACCACGCCAAAAGCCGCTGGTCTCATGATCCCGTACACGGCAACCGTTATGTTCGTGAGTTGCATTCCCAAGCCCTTGCTCAACTGGTGGTAATGGACCGGGTATTGACGGAGGGACATTCCGTTCGTACCGGTTTGCACGAGATGGTCGCGAATGCCATGCTGGATGGCCAAGTCGCTTTTGGGAAAAAGACCAATGATTGGACGGAATGTATCGATCTGCTCAATCTGGCACTCGGTTTGGGGATAGGGGAATCGGTTCGAGCGCAATTTGAAGAGAATATTAAAGTTCTGAATGAAAACCAGGAGAGCGCCAACGACTGGTGCAGCCCGGGGTACTGGGATCTGCCCCCGGAGATTCTCGAACGTTTGGAATCCATCCGCCGGATTTCCGCAAGCGGAGATTTCGACAAAGCGATTGAATCGCTGGCGGTTCTCGATCCCGGGATAGGGCAGCCCTTGAAACGCTGCCTGGCCCATTGTCTCAGCATCAAAGGAATCCGGCTGTTTAACGAGGCCATCAGCGAGTACAACACCGAAACCGATGTATTAAAAGCAATTATGAACAGACTTCGTTCAATGAATGAAACAACTTTGGGTTTCACGCTGATGCGCCGTCCGACGCCGGAAACCTCCATGCATATGCTGCCTCCCTGTTTATCCTGCGGCGGGTCCTATTACAACAGTTGGGTGAATTTCAAGTACAAGGACATCCCGCTTTTTATGTGCAGTGCGTGTTCCGCCAAGAATGAACGGCAGATCGAACAGCAGAAGAAAGCATTGAGAGGGAGTATCCATAAGGCATTGGAATACCTGCTTCTGGCCCAGGAAATCGATCCTCATGATCCGGGTATCCAAAGAAATCTCAAAATCATCACTGAAACCGGGAGAAACTTCAATTGCAGCTCTCCAGCAACCAAGAATCTCAAAGAAAGATTGTGCGCTGCAAAATATCGGGAACGCCTTTTGGAAATCGAAACCGTTCCTGAAGACAATATCTGCTTTTTCTGTAGTGATAACCCGGCCGAGCCGGCCTGCCGGCTGACTGTTCCCATGTGCGGCGACAAAAAGCTTGTGGATCTGATTTTCCAGGAGGGATACGAATATCATTATGCCGATGTGATCGTGCCCCGTTGTCAGAGCTGCTGCGACGAGCACCGGCAATACCCGGAACGCGTTCGGCAATGGGAACAGGACCGGTTGGCTGCGGCCGACGACTGCCACTTTCCCTCGCTGCACAGTCAGATGAGTTCCGCTGAAAATATTCACGCCGCGAAGCAGCGGTCGGTTAAGGCATTACGGGAAAAACTGGAAGCCCTGCAATCTTCCAAATCGTCCTTTGAACCTAAATCGAAATGCGAAAAATGCGGCTCCCAAAAATTTTGGAAAGGGCAGGTCTGCCGCCAATGCCATCCCAAGGCTTTTCATCCCGGGTATTACAAAAGGTTTCTCGCGTTGGCGGCATTTTGTTTCGTCGCTGCTGATTTGCTGTTATGGAATTTGCCCTTTCTGGACACTTCGAGTTTCAAACCGGGCGGTTTGCGTGCCGCCATCACCGTTCTTCCTGCCGGCATCCTTTTCCTGATGATGAAATGGCCGCAATGGAAATTGCGGCGCCGCTTGTGGGAGCAGGAGCGGCAGCTTCAAATCCGGCAAAAGGACCGGGAAAAAGCTCAAATGGAAAAAGAGATAGAAAAAGCCTGTCAGGAAGAACAGGCCGCCGCGAGCGCCCTTAGGGATTTGAAACAGAAACTTCAACATGTCAAACAAAAGGCGATTGAGGAATTCGAAAGAAGCCATGCACGTCCGTTACTGCTTGCGAATATCCGGTCTGAAAACGATTTTCTGCAATTTCGCCGGATTTGTGAATTCAGGGAAAAGGGGTGGAAGTTCGGGCGTAGTCCTGCCGAAGAAAAAGATCTCCCGGTTGAGGTAGGTGGGCTCACCAGGGCATCAGTCAAAAAATCCAGCCCGGCACCCGATACGGAAAGAAAGCGGCTTCTTGAATTGATACGGCAAACGGATGACGATGAATTTATCGAATGCCCTGTCTGTAAAGTCCGAAAAAAGGCCAAAAACATGATCCGCCACTATGACAATAACCATAAGACCGGAGTCTGAAAAGCAGATAAATATTTCAGAGTGGAAGAGGAACTTGCCTATGAAGCAACCGAAACGAAAGACCAAAGGCAGATTGAAGCAGAAACCCGATAGTGATTTTCTCAAATCGACTTTTTCCGAGGATCTCAGGCAGGCGCTTCATTTTTCCGAGTTTCGCATTGAGTTGCCGGTGATTATCCCGGAGCAATGCGGACCGGTCGCGAAGACTGTTCAGGATCCTGTTTCACCGTCGTCAGCTCAGGGCTCGCCCGAAATTCTTCCCGACCGGCTCGTTGCCGAGATCGGTACCTGTTTGTGGTATCTCAAAACCAGGTTTTTTAAACAGAAGTGGGACAGCGACGATACCAGCGATGACGATCCGCGGGTACGAAGGGCGCTGGGCCGGCTGATGAAGGGGATCGATGCTCTAAGACATGGAAATGTGGAGATTCAGGACCCTACCGGTAAGCGCTATCCCCAAGGGGGGGAGCACATGATGAAACCGATTCAATTGCAGCCCACGCCCGGATTGACCTTCGAGAGGGTTTCGGAAACAGTTCTTCCGATTATCTATCGCGACAACCGGCTAATCCAGCGTGGCGAGGTTTTTGTTTCAACCCCCGAAGTGTTGAAAACCGGGACAGAAGAGAGCGAGGAGAAAAAGGGAAACAGAGAGTCGTTCAAAGCATCCGGATCCCGGAAGTCGCGGGCATCTGGAAATACCGGGATGGGACCCGAAGAAGGCCACGACCATGAAACGGCTGATTTGACCGGGTCTGCCGAGGAGTTCTCTGGCGGGGAAGAGCAGTAATACAACGAATGACATGGTCGACCGGTAACGTGAAATATTAAAAAAATTGTGATTTAACTAGCTGAAATGAAAGGGGTTTCCAGATGCAGCGGACAACCATAGATTTCGGAATCGATTTAGGGACCACCAACAGCACCATCGCCGTGATTGATGATACGGGAGCCCGAGTGATTTTCAACAAGGGCGGCTCCGGGATCACCTCCTCCGCGGTCTGGATGGATAAACGGGGAAACATCCACGTGGGACATGAGGCCAAGCTTCGCGCTCTGATGGAGGACCCGGATAATGCGGATGTCGAGTTCAAGCTGCGCATGGGTTTGAACGAAAAAGGGCAAAAGGTCTTCAATCGCAGTGGGATGGAGATGTGGCCGGAGGAGTTGTCGGCCGAGGTTCTGAAGTCGCTGAAAACCGACGTACAGATTAACATGGGAGAGGTGCTGCGGACTGCGGTGGTCACGGTGCCCGCCGCTTTCGAACTGCCCCAGACCAATGCGACCCGCCGGGCTTGCTGCGGAACCTCGGCGAGGGAATTGGAATTGGGAATAAAAAAAATCGATGGCGCCGGTTTCGAGCAATGCATCCTGCTGCTGGAGCCGGTCGCCGCGTCCCTGGCCTACGGCTTTCAGACGGAAAGAGAAAACGTCTACTGGCTGGTATACGACTTCGGCGGGGGGACCTTCGATGCGGCGGTCATGCGTGTTCGGGACGGCTTGATTCAGGTGGTCAACCACGACGGCGACAACCACCTGGGCGGCAAGTTGATCGATTGGGATATCGTCACCAAGCGGCTGCTTCCAGCGCTTGCCCGGCAGCTTGATCTTCCCGACTTCCACCGGAACAATCCCCGCTGGAAGGGGGCCTTCGGCAAAATGAAATACCATGCCGAACTGGCCAAGATCGAAGTGTGCCGCACCAGGGCTCCATTTGAAATATGGATTGAGAAACTTTGTGAAGATGGGGAGGGCAAGGATGTCGATTTCTCATATTTGTTGACGCCGGAGGATGTGAAAGAGATCAGCAGGCCGTATATCGAACGCTCCCTGAATCTCTGCCGGAAAACCCTCGAGGATAAACGATTGAGCGGGGACAATCTGGAACGTATCCTGATGGTGGGCGGAACCACCTTGAATCCGTGGGTGCGGGAGGCGGTGGCGGCGGAGTTGGGTGCCAAACTGGAATTCAGCATCGATCCCGTAACTGTGGTGGCGCGAGGCGCCGCCATCTTCGCCAGCACCCAGAAACTCTCCATCCCCGTCGACGAGAGCAAGGATCTTTCGCAGGGAACCTGGAAAATACAGATCGAGCACGAACCCGTCGACAATACCCCCGAGCCCGATGTTGGCGGCCGGATCATCGCCCCCCAGGGGGAAAGTCCGGAAAGACATACCATCGAGTTTATCGACAGCAAGACCCAGTGGCGTTCCGGCAGGATCACCCTCGGAACCGATGGTATCTTCATGACCCAGCTGTACGCCGAGGAGAAGCGGAGATGCCGGTACGCCATAGAACTTTGCGACCCTACCGGCACGCTGATCCCGACCCAACCGGATTCCGTTGTTTACACCATCGGCGTTAAGCCCGACGACCCGCCTGCTTCGCACAGCTATGGCATCGGCCTGGCCAGTGACGAAATGTGCACCTACATCAAAAAGGGAAGCAAGCTGAAATTTGATGGGACGCGTGGGGGTCACGATCACCATACAACGGTTTCCTTAAGGGCAGGCAACGCCGGGGACAAGATATGCATCCCGGTTCTGGAAGGTGAACATTCCCGGGCGACCAGGAACCATTACATCGGGGAGTTGATTATTGACGGGTCCCAGGTAAAACGGGACCTTCCGGCCGGCAGCCAGCTTGAGATCACCATGATCATGTACCCCTCGCAGGAGGTCCGCGTCCAGGTTTTCGTACCTATTCTGGACGAGGACTTCGAGGCCAATTTCGATATGCGCATGAAGAATGATTCCCTGGAAGAACTGCACCGGGAGGTCGAGGAACAGAAAAAACGCTATGCCGATGCCCGTCAGCAGACCGAGCAGACCGGCGCTCTCAAAGGACAGGCCGCTCTGGCACGCATCGAAAGCGATCAGCTGATCAATCAGGTTGACGATCTGATGGAATCGGCGCAGCACGATCCCGATGCCTTACAGCAGCTCGACCGCCGTCTGCGCGATCTGACTGCCGCAGTGGATGAAGTGGAAGATTCGGTGGAGTGGCCGCTTCTGCTTGAGCGGGCGGAAGGGTCCAAAAGCGATACCCAGGCCGTCGTCAATGAATACGGTTCTTCTTCTGACAAAAGCCGTCTGGGCGCATTGATGAAAGAACTGCAGGGAGCGATCGATTCCGGCGACCCGGATCTGCTGCGGGGGAAAATCGCGGACCTGGACGGTCTCTGGTTTGAGGTGCTCGAAAGGCAGCCCGGGTGGCATGTCGGCCGTTTCAACCACCTGAAGGAATTGATCCCGACCATGCAGAATTCCGGGCAGGCTGAGCAGCTTGTGATGCAGGGCAACCGGGCGATCAACAACAATGATATCGACGCGTTGAAGGCGGTTAACCGCCAGTTGCGATCCCTGCTGCCGCAGGTAGAGCAGGCCAAGGTGGACCGGCGCGTCGGCACTTTGTACTGAACAGGGCCGAGCATGGGAGAAAACAGCGATTCAACTTTTTTTAAAGAAATTCGGCAGGAGGCGGCTGACACCCCTTTCGGACACGGTTCTCTTTATCTTCAGGCCGTTGTCCTGGCACGCAGGGGATCTTACGAGGAGGCGGCGCAACGGCTGAAGGCGGCATTGGAAGCCGGAGACTGTTCCGGTATCGAGGCCCTTGACCTGCAAGCCAGAATCCATGCCCAGCAAGGGCAGTATCTGCAGGCCGAAGCCTGCTGGCGTCAGGCCCGTAACCTGGACAAGGAAAATCCCCGGTACGCGGCTGCATTGGAGCGACTGCGCCGAACCCGGCAGCGCTTTGGAAATCTTTCCCGTCTGCTGTCGTTGGCGGTTTCGATCTTCCTCCTCATGCTGCTCCTGTGGCAGGTGTGCTTGGTGAATCCTCGCCACCGCCGCCAGTTGGAGGCGGCCCTCCTCGCGCAACAGGAGATCAGGGGAGATTTGCTGAAAAAAGATACGGCTTTGCAGGATGGCTTTCTCCAGGTTGAGGACAGGTTCAAGTCTCTGGATCTTCAAATGGCGGATCGTTTGGCGACCCTGGCGACGGCTCGGCAGCTCAAGGAGTTTGACCGCAGGATCAATGTCCGGATTCAGGAAGGAACGGCGGCCTTGGAAAAAACGGTGAACCGCCAGGCACAGCGGCTTTCTGAACGCCAAACCGAGGCTCTGGGCGACTTGAACAGCCGACTTGAACCGCTCGAGTCGGCCGTCGCCCAAAATAGTTCGAAACGGGCCGAATTCGAAGCGTCGCTTGAAAACCAGATCGACTCACTGGCCGTCGCTGTTCAAACCGGCGCCCTGCTGTCCGCCTCGGCGGAGGAGGCCGAGGCCCTGCGAGGCGCCATCCAAGAGCTTGTCGAGGCCCTGGGCCGGCTGGAGCAGGCACTTGATGAGAAGGGCATCGTGAGAACCAATAAGGGCAAAGATTCCAAGGGGGGGCGGTAGGCATAGCCAGCCCTTGAGGCTCAGGGCGGGAAAAAGCCGCGATGGTCGGGGTGGTCTTCCTTGCCAGGGTTTCCGCATGGTATGCCATCAGGAGGGGTTGTGCCTGGTGGCCTTTTGACCGGTGCCTCTGGCCGTGCACCCACATTGACGGTTTGAATTAAAGGCTCCCGGTATGAGGAGCCTTTTTCTATCCAACAACCAAGTAAAATCCTGTCAACCGGCCAGTTCCGGTTCCATTCGGGCCCAGTTCTCATCGGCCTTGCGCAGGTTTTCGGCCTTTTTCTCCTCGAACATCCCTTTCACTTCATTGGTGTACTGCAGCACCAGCCTGCCGTCAATGATCTCCCAGGTATCGATTTCAACAGGGAACAGCACGCCGATGGAAACGCCGAAGGCACAGTAGCCGCCAAAGGCGGGCAGGTACTTTTCCGGCTGTTTTTCGAAAATCGCTTTGTTTTCTTCGGATGCAAAAGCGAACTTGTAGCCGCTGTTTTCCGCCAGGATGCCGGGATTGCCTTTCAGAGCTTTTCCTTCCGAGTGGAAAGCCACCGGATCATAGCCCTGCAGGGCAATTTTGCCATGGGGGTCCGCGTTGATAACTCGGGTCATTGCACAATCCTTTCTTCGGTTTCCGGGTAAAAGCAATGCTTCCAGGGGAGTTGATTGTCCCTGTCCGCTCCAATGGAAGCGATTTTTGCAGAAAGCGTTATGGTCTTCAATATATTTCGCAGGAGCGGGCCAAATTTACGGTGTTCCTGGGGAAACAATCGGAATGGTGAAAAAGAAAACGGTCCCCTTGCCCAGCCTGCTGACTGCCCACAACCTTCCCTTCTGTGCTTCTACCAAAAGTCGGCTGATATAGAGGCCAAGTCCAAGGCCCTTTTCCCCAGCAGCCAGATTGGCCCTGAAGAAGGGGTCGAAAATCCTGGGCAGATCGGCGGCCTCGATACCTCCCCCCCTGTCGGCAATCGAAAACCTGACTTTCTCATCCATCCGTCTGGCGGAGATCCTGACTTTGTGAGTGGAATATTTAAGAGCATTGGTCAGCAGATTGACAAGAATCCGCTCCAGTGCCCCTGGATCGGCCTGAATCAAAGGCAGTCCCGCGGGCAATGCCAACCGCAGCCGACTGACATCCATGGTAATCGTATGCCTTTGCAATAGATCGGTCAGAAAAACGCTCGGATCGACGGGCCGGGTTTCAAGGGCAAGATGTCCGTGTTCCAGGCGGGCGATGTCGAGAATACTTTCCATCATTCGGGTCATGGCAGCGCAGCCGTAAAGGATGGCCGCGATAGATTTCAAATCCTCCTCGGAGGAGCTTCTTTCCTTCAGGATCTCCGCATATCCCTGAATTATTGCCAATGGGGTGCGCAGATCGTGGGAAATCATCTGCACCACCATGCGCTGCTGTTCCTGTAACTCCTGAATGCGGGTGATATCGGTAAAGGTTGCAGCTACCCCGATCATTCGATCATCGATCACAATGGGCGCGGCACTCAGAGATACAAATATCCGACGCCCTTCCTGACGGAAAACAAGGTAGTTCCCCCTGACCTCTTCCCCCTGCATGGTTCTTATGAAGGGTATGTCCGAGAGATGCAAGGGGGTTCCGTCGAGTTTTTCGATCGTCACCAGCTGCCATCTTTCCTGAACCGACAGGTGGTGGCTCATGGCACTGAATCCGGTGATCTGTTCGGCGGTCTGGTTGCTTCGAACAATTTGCCCCTCACGGTTGTATATGATGAGACCGTCGGGCATGGCATGGAAGATCGCCTCGAGTTCGGCCGCCTTCTGTTGGGCCTCGAGGTGCTCCCTCTCCAGCTCTTTCTGAAGCCGGCGAAGCTGGGTGACATCCTGGTTGACTACGACGGCGCCGAGAATTTTTCCCGTTGGGGAGCGGATCGGGACCGCTGAGTTGAGAATCGTCCCGCGGGTGCCGTTTCTCCGTTCGATATCGATGGCCTCGCCCAATGTTGTCTGGCCTAACCGGATGGCCTTGGCGGCCGCCCATTCATCGGGTTTTACCGGTTCTCCGGTCGCTACCCACCAGCCTTTGTAGGCCGAGTATTCGGCAATGGATGCAGCCAAAGGGGCTTCCCCTCCCCAGATGCGTTTTCCCGCTTCGTTGACCTCGGCAATCCTGCCATCTTCTTCCATAATGAAGATCCCCACTGGCAGATGGTCGATGACCGCCCTCAAGCGCAAATGTTCCTCTTCCAAGTGTTGCCGGGCCTGGCGGGCTTCCTGGAGAAGCAGCTCCCGTTCGGCCAAAGCGTTTCTCAATTGCAGAAAGAGGGGTTTCATCAGGGCCGTACCCAGCAGGAGCAGGAGGGAAACAACCAGGGCCGTCGATTCCTCGTGAATGCTCAGGGGGTGATCCCGGGCCGTAACCAGCCACAAGGAAATGCCTTCCCGGAAAAAACGAACCGCCATTGCGGCGGTCAAAAGGATCCAGGGCCAGCGAGCCCGCGACACCGGCACCAGTCTCAAAGCATAAAATGCGGCCACGGCCTGACATGTCATCGAAGTGATCAGCAGAAGGTAGGCAATCATGGTGGCACCAGAAGAATAAGGGCATCGAGCGGCAACGCTCATCCAATAACGGTCGTTGTCCTGGTTTTGCTGAAATTACTCTAACATAAAACCTCTCTTCAGCAGGGCTGTTGCGGGGCCGGATCCAGCTTTGATGATAGACTGCAGTATAGAAGAGCGGGTGCAGGAGACCTGGAATCAGGCAGAAGGAGAGGTGCTGGATGCGTTTGACAGGGAGGCTTCGGGACTTTTTGCGAAATGTTGATCGGGACAGCCTGGTCCGCTGGCGTCCCGAATTCTGGTTTCTGGTCGTGATCCTGCTGATTGCCTCGGGGCTTTGGGCTTTCGCCGAACTGGCCGATGAGGTCATGGAAGGCGAAGTGCGCACTTTCGACCGGCTGATCCTGTTGGCCTTGCGGACCCCCGGCGATCTGAACGATCCCGTCGGACCGCCCTGGCTTGAAGAGATGGTCCGGGATTTTACCTCTTTTGGGGATCTGGGAGTGCTCACCTTCATTCTGCTTGTGGCCGCCGGATACCTGTTTTTAGTGGGCAAAAAAAGAACCATTGTGCTGATGGTCACGGCCATCCTCGGCGGTTCCCTGTTAAGTTTTTTTCTCAAGCTCGGCTTCGATCGCCCCCGGCCGGATCTGGTCGCTCCCCAGGCCGAAACCCTTTTCTCCGCTTTTCCCAGCGGGCACTCCCTGCAGGCCGCAGCCGCCTACCTGATCATCGGGGTCATCCTGGCCCGCACCCAGCCCAAGGCGGTCCTGAAAATCTACTTGATGGGCGTCGCCATCCTGCTGACCCTTATCGTGGGGCTCAGCCGGATTTACCTGGGCGTCCACTGGCCGACGGACGTCCTTGCCGGCTGGACCATGGGAGCTGTCTGGGCACTGCTCTGCTGGCTGGTGGCGACCTGGCTGGAGCATCGGGGCAAGCTGGATCGAGAGGAGTCGGATCAATAATCAGGATCCTTTATCCGGGTACCAATTCCTGATCGAATCTGCTATCTTCTTTGCGCGAAGATGGTGTGCATTGACGATGCTTTGACCAGGGAAAGAAATATGTACTGGGAACCGGAAGTTGAAGGGATGCCGCGGCAGGAGCTGCGGGGACTGCAGCTCGAAAGGTTGCGGGAAACCATGGAACTCGCCGTGAGGGCGCCTTTCTACCGCCGGCAGCTGGCTGACAGCGGTTTGATGCAAAAGGGGCTGAAGGATATCGACGATATCCGCCGCCTGCCCTTTACCACCAAGGACGACCTGCGGGGCAACTTCCCCTACGGGTTTCTTACCTGCCCGAAAGAGGGTGCGGTCCGCCTGCACTGCTCCAGCGGCACCACCGGCAATCCGACGGTGATCTTTCATGACAGTCACGATCTGGCCTCCTGGGCCAATCTGGTGGCCCGGTCTCTCTACTGCGCCGGGGTGAGGGACACGGACGTTTTTCAGAATATCTGCGGTTACGGCCTGTTTACCGGCGGACTCGGCTTCCAGAACGGAGCCGAGCGGCTGGGGGCCCTGGTGATCCCCGCGGCGGCCGGCAACACCCGGCGGCAGGTCAAGCTGATGCAGGATTTCGGCACTACTGTGGTCCACACCATCCCCAGTTACCTGTTCCGCCTGCATGCGGCCTTTGGCGAACTCGGCCTCGATCCTCGAAAGGATACCGAGCTCCGACTGTTCGTCATCGGCGCCGAGCCCCACACCGAAGGCCAGCGGCGGCGGATCGAGGAGCTGTTCGGCATCCGCGCCTACAATTCCTATGGCCTGTCCGAAATGAACGGCCCCGGCGTGGCCTTCGAATGCGAGGAGCAGAACGGTCTGCATGTCTGGGAGGACTGTTTCGTGGCGGAAATCATCGACCCCCGCACCCTGGAGCCGGTACCCGACGGCGAGGAAGGGGAGCTGGTCATGACCACCCTGGATCGCCGGGCCATGCCGCTGATCCGGTACCGCACCCGGGATCTGACCCGCATCCTGCCCGAACCCTGCCCATGCGGGCGCACTCACCGCCGCCTGGCGCGGATTTCAGGCCGCAGCGACGACATGTTCATCGTCAAGGGGTGCAATGTCTTTCCGATGCAGATCGAGCAGGTTCTGATGCGTTTCCGCGAGGTCGGCACCGATTATCTGATCGTTCTCGAAACCCGCCACGAGAGCGACGAGATCACCATCCAGGTGGAGGTGCAGAAGGACGGGTTTACCGGCGACATGGCCGACCTGGAAAATCTCTCGAGGAAGATCGCCCACGAGATTCGCGATGAAATACTCGTCACCCCCACCATCCGACTGGTCGAGCCGGGCAGCCTGCCGAAAAGCGAAGGCAAGGCGGTCCGCGTGGAAGATCGCAGAATCCGGCAGGAGTCCCTATGATCGCCAATCAGGTTTCGGTTTTTCTCGAGAACAAGCCGGGGCGGCTGGAAAGAATTACCTCCGTCCTGAAGGATGCGGGGATCAACATCCGCGCCATGACCCTGTCCACAAGTTCCGCAGGCTGGGGGATTTTGAACCTGCTGGTGGATCGCCCACAGGAAGCCGCCGAGGTGCTGAAAGGTACCGGCCATCCGGCCGCCTTGCGGGAGATTGTCGTGGTGCGGATGGCCGATGCCCCGGGGGCGCTGCACGACATGCTGGTGCTGCTGGCCAAAGCCGGCATCAATGTCCAGAATGCCTACGGGACCGTCCTTGGCGACCAGAAGACCGCCATCCTGGTCATCGACGTGGAGGATATCGAACACACCCAGAAGCTTTTCACCGATGCCGGAGTGGAAACCCTGAGCAAGGACCAGATTTACAGGGTCTGACCGGGTAGGCGGCATTCAGCCGACAGCAGAAAGTGGTTCTCCAATGCGATTCAGAATCGGGTGGATTTTTTGTTTCAGTCTTCTGTTCCTTCTGGCGGGATGCGATTATCTGCCCTTCGGCTTCACCCCGATCGGTGAAATCGTTCGCAACCCTGGCAGTTTCGAAGGGAAAACAATCAAAGTCAGGGGCGAGGTAACGGACGTCACCCAGATCCCCTTTCTGGAACTAAAAGGATACGTCCTGCGGGACGACAGCGGTGAAATCCTGGTCTTCACTATGGAGACCCTGCCTCCGCTCCATGAAAAGACGGCCATTAAAGCGCAGGTCAAGACCATGGCCATCATCAATCAGCAGAGCTTCGGCCTGCGCCTGGTGGAAATCGAAAGGCTGCCGACTTTCGGGTTTAGCAAAAAGGCCGAAAAATGACTCGAAATTTGAGCGTTTTTCATGGCATTAGCCTTGGTTTTTCTTCCTCATCCGTAATTACAAGGGGCTTACGGAATTCACCGCAAGCCCGGGCTGAGTTGAATAACCTGGATCGCTAAGAAAAAGCAATCGTCCTTCAGTCTTTCGCCGACCCTGAACCTCTTCCTGCCTTACTTCTGGGGTGCAGGCATGCTGCTGTTGTAGATATCGCGGTGCAGTTTCCACCGCCCCTTCTCTTGCTTCCAAATGACGATGTATTTGCCCCTGTCGAATTCCTGCCCTTCCTCGCCGTGGACCGTGTAATTCGATACTTCGATGGCGGTATCGCCATGGATCTCCACTTCGACGGTTTTCAGCTTAATCCCTTTGATCCCCATATCAAAGAGGGTCTGCCAAAAAGCCTGGATCGCCTTCTTGCCCGTGAGCAAGTCGCAGTTGGGCGCCAAGACCTGTCCGTTCTCCGTATACAGGTCTGCCAGACCAGCCGCATCGCCTCTCTTGAAGGCTTCCATGAAATTCTCGTTCTCCGCCGAAACGACCTCGCGAACCTCGGTTAAGATTGACTGTGTCATGATTCTACCCCCTTTGTTCGAGTTGTCCGGTTTGATGTGCACGCTTAACTAAGCGCGTTTGTTCCCGCCAGCCGATGTGCCAGCAACGGGGTCTGCTCCATCTTCAAGACCAGTTTGCCAAATCGGTGGTTACGGATTGTTTACGGATTGAGATTTTTTTTGCAGGAAAGAAAAATTAATTTTTGAACTGCGGTGGGTGAGACAACAGGGATGATCAGTCAGGTGGATCGATATCCAGTCCCTCTTCGTCCGGGACTACTGTCCTGAAACGGCCGGTGTCCTCCTGTAACCTGCCATGGCACCGTAAGCCCTGGCGGTACATTGTGTGCAATCGTTCCCGATAGGAGATCGCCCACCATTCGTCGTGTCCGGGCAGGAATTGGCCCTGATAGAGTTTCAGTGCCTCTTCCATGAGCCGTCCAGATTGGCTGGGAGTCTCCCGATCCGCACTTGCAAGGAGTTCTTCGAAGGCCAGGGCATCGACCCAGCAGATAGCGGGATCCAGTCGCAGACGGCCATCCCTCAACTGCAGCGCCTGCTCATTTCCGAGGAGCCGGCGGAGCCGATGCAGAGTTACGGAAAAGGAGACGTGGGCGGCGTCGCCGTCGCTGTCCGGCCAGAGGACGTCCGCGAGACGGTCCTCGCTCGTACCTTTGGTTCCGAAGGCGACAAGGACTTTCAGAAACGACAGGAGCCTGCGAGGGGCCTTGCCGCTGAATCCCAGATGTTCTCCGTCAAGCAGAATCTCAAAGCGGCCAAGGGTATAAATCTTCACCGGCCAGGGCCAGCACTCGTATTCAGCGGTCGGCAAAGGAGGGGAAAGCTTTCTCCTGTTTATAAGTTCCCGAACATAATCGATTTCGATCCCAGCCCCCATGGCCTTGGCACAGAGCAGAGACCAGACAGAAGACCGTAACAGCATAATGGAAAACGTATACCCATTCTTTCGTCCCAGTTGCAATGTTTCGCCGAGGATCTCCAGTCCCGGGGTTTTCAGCCCCTGTTTAAAAAGGAAATACGCCCGTATCAGGCCGGTCGAGAAGAGGAAGTAAGGGCTTTCCGCCTGCCGATAAAAAAGTTCCGAAGCGGCGAGCTCTTTCTCGGCCCTTTCCTGGTCGCCGATTTCATAGGCCGCCTGGGAAAGCAACGTTCGAGCCCGAGCCTCGGGAAAGGGAAGCCCCGAGTCTTCGGACAGCTGCAGCATGTTCAGTGCGTGCGCCTCGGCCTCGGCATGCTTCTCGAGGAACAGAGACCGGAGCGCCAGGATAAAGTGATAGAAGACGGCATAGCGTCGGCCCGCTTGCAGTATCGCCTCCAGTTTTTCCACAAACCTGAGGAGCGCGGTGTCATCTCCCTTGTTCAAGGCGGCAAAGGCCCCTTGAACCGCGAGGAAGGAATCCACCACGTGAATGCCGTTCTTTTCGGCCATGGCAAAGCCCTCTTCAACCAATTCGAGCGCCCGTTCCGCGTCGTCGCCAATCCAGGAATGATAATGGGCCTTTATCATCCTGGCGGCAATCAGGTCGATCAGCGGGGCCGATCGGGATTTTATGATCCTTCCCGTCTCGTTGAGAACGGCAAGGCAGGCCGGCCGGTCGCCAACATACACGTAATGAAGCAGGGCGCGTCTCAAAGCCAGCAGGCGGACCCCGCTGTTTCCGCTCGCCCGTGAAGAAGAAAGAGCCCTTGCTATCCACTGCCGTATCTCACTGTAGACCGGGCGTCTCCATATCAGTGCCCCTATCATGCTGGATGCCACGGCAGATTCGATTTCCGGTGAAGGGAACGACTCATCCCTGCCGATCCTTTCATTCATCCAATCGATCCATCTGTCGAGCGGTTTAAAATTATCGAAATCATAGGTAAAGGTGTTGGCGATGCAGGCCCAGGTGAAAAGAGCTCCTGTATCATCCCCGCATCCGTTGAACAGGTCGAAAGCCTTTTCCCAGAAGGTTCGGGCCTCGGCAGGAGCGACAACGAACGCGCAATGACCGAACCAGTAAAGCAGCCATGGTGAGTCTTCCACCAGAGACCTCGGCACCGACTCGAGCCAGTCCCCGAGGGTCTTGACCCTCCCTTGAGCCATCAGTGCCGGGGCATGGTCGAGCAGAAAGGGGATAAAGGTGTTCCAGTCCCCGGCGTCCAATAAAAACGAGACCGCCTCGTCCAGGTGGCCGGCTTCCATGAACAGTTCGGCCGCGGTCTGCTGTATTCGGGCGATCCTCTCCGGGGTCAGTGTCCCCTTGGCCCTGGAGATAAGGAACTCGCTAAACAGGGGATGGTACCGGTAGATGGGATGATCCGGTTCCGAATCCCGTTCGATAAAAAAATGTTTGCGGAGCAGGGTCACCAAAATCTGTTCAGGGTGCTCATTCCCGGTCAACCTTTCAGCCATGCGGACAGTCATCCAAGGGAGGAACGAGGTCTCCATCAGGAATTCCTGAACTTCGCTGTTGGCTTTGCAAAAGATTTCCGTGGCGAAATAATCGAAGATTTCCTGTCGACTATGGCCGGAAAGGGTTTCCTCCGGGAAATTGTCTTCTGCCATGCTTTCCGCCATGAGGACCAGTCCGGCCGCCCAGCCACGGGTCCTTTGATAAATTCGTCGAGCCCTGGATTCGGTAAGCTGTCCACCTCCTTTCAAACGGATCAGCTCCAGGCACTCCTCCTGATCAAAACTCACATCCTCGTTCTTCATAAAGGCGATTTTCCCGTTGGCACGTAAACGGGCAAACGGGGGTGGAGGTTCTTCTCGGCTGATGACGATGATGTTTATTCCTTCAGGAGTAATGTCCAACCCTTTGCTGACAACCTCGTGAAACTGGGATTGACTCTGCACATGCTGGTAATTATCGAGGATGATGGCAAAAGGCGGTTTGAGATCTCTGTAAAGATTCTCGAAATAGCGCAGGGTAAATGTTGTTATTCCAAGCAGATATTCCGGAGTGAAAAGAGGGAGGGTAGCATCAGCGTTCCCCTTTGTCTTTTTCAGTGCCAGCCCCATGTAATAGAAGAAGGTGGCAATATCCCCATCGCCTTCATCGACCCGGTACCAGATCGATTCCAGGTTTCTTTCCGAGAGGTAGCTCGAAGCCAGTGTGGTTTTGCCCGAGCCGGCAGGAGCCGAAATCCAGATCACGGGAGATTCCCGGCACGCGTCCAGGATCCTGAAAAGCCTCTCCCTGTAATAAACGCCCAATGTTTTCGGGCGGGTGATTTTGGCCATGGAACGCCAGCGTTCAGTTTCCCGCCCCGGCGACGTTTGGGCGCTGGAGTTTTTTGACTCGGTTCTTGACCGATTCACGGCAAACTCCGAAAGGATTATTGTTGGTGAACAAAATGAGAAGTCGAACGGTCTGCATCAGTCGTGATGAGAAATTGTAAAATATGAGAATTTTAACAGAATGGGCCGCCGCCATCCAATAAAATAAAGTAGTCCTAAATGACGTTGTTGACCCAGGTGACGAACCTTTCTGCCCCCGCCTCAAAATCAGGGCCAGGCGACGAGCGGTGCGTTTCTGTTTCCCGCTCTTTATCCTTTCGTCCTGTTGGAGATTTCTGCAGACGTTTGCGCCACTTGAGGATTGACCGGGATGCCCATAATGAAAAAAACCTCCGGTATGTAATAATTTGATGAAACCCGAAGTTGCTGAATTAATCCAGGAGGGAACATGGTAAAAGGCAGTGAAACAAGACGGGTGGATCACCCGATCGACAGCCTGTTCGCAGACCGCTGGTCGCCCCGGGCGATGTCAGGAGAACCAATAGCGGAATCGGATCTGATGGTCCTTTTCGAGGCGGCCCGCTGGGCCCCTTCGTCCTACAACAACCAGCCCTGGCGTATTCTTTATGCGCGCCGGGACGGTGAGCACTGGCCGCTGTTTCTCAGCTTGCTGGTGGAGCCGAATCGGGCCTGGGCGGACAAGGCGGCGGCACTGCTGCTGTTCATCTCCAAGACCACCTTCGATCACAATGGCAAGCCGGCCCGCACTCACTCCTTCGATACCGGCGCAGCCTGGGAAAACCTGGCTCTGCAGGCCACCCTGCGGGGTTACGTCGCCCACGGCATGCAGGGCTTCGATTACGACCGGGCCCGAACGGAACTTAGTGTGCCGGTCGATTACCATGTTGAGGCAATGGCGGCCGTCGGACTTCCTGGACCGATCGAATGGCTGCCGGAGATGCTGCGGGCCAAGGAATCGCCCAACGATCGCAGGCCGGTTGCCCGAACCGTCTGTGAAGGTCCCTTTCGATTCTGATGTTGGACAGTCTGTCGAGGAGGAAGTCCCTGAAAATGAAATCCCCTGTCGAATCGGAAATCCTGCAGGAACTCTGTCAACTTCAGAACCTTGCCGTTCTGGCCACTGAGTCCGGCAGCTGGCCTTATGCCAGTCTGGTGGCCGTCGCCTTCACTTCGGATCTGAGGGGCCTGTATTTCGTCACTCCTCGTACGACCCGCAAATGGGCCAACCTTTCCGAAAACAGCCATATTGCCCTGCTCCTCGACAACCGCAGCAACCAGGTGGCCGATTTCAGCCGCGCTGCAGCAGCTACGGTCATCGGCGTTGCCCAGGCACTGACAGGAACAGAGCGGGAACGGGGGCTGGAAGTCTTTCTGTCCCGCCATCCCCACCTGGCCGATTTTTCTGCGGCTCCGACCTGCACTCTTTTTCGGGTCGATGTGGAGCGCATCTACCTGGTGACCCGTTTTCAGAACGTCACCGAATTTCATTTCCCGTCATGAATGAGGATCTGAATTTCGCCATCGGTCTGATTGAACTGACCGAAGCCGATCGCAGCCGGGCGGGCGGGAAGGCCATGGCCCTGGGGCGCCTCGCAAAAACAGGGGTTCCGGTTCCGCCCGGGCTCTGTCTGACCGCAACACTGTATGATGATTATGTCGATCGGACCGGAATTCGGCAACGGCTGCCGCTGCTGCTGGAAAGGAAAGCTTTCGGTGACATGCGCTGGGAGGAACTCTGGGACCTCGGCTTGCGGGTTCGCCACCTGTTTCTGGAGACCCCAATCCCTGATCGTCTTGCCGCCCGATTGGCCCGGTTCCTGGAGGCCCGGTTTGCGGACCGACCGGTGACGGTCCGCTCCTCTTCGCCAGCCGAGGACTCGGCCACCGCCTCTTTCGCCGGCCTGCACGATTCCTTCGTCAACGTTCAAGGCCAGAGGGCTATTCTTGATCGTCTGCGACTGGTCTGGGCCTCCCTCTGGTCCGACCGGGCCCTGCTCTACCGGCAGGAACTGGGGCTGGATCCGGCCGCCAGTACCATGGCGGTGATCGTGCAGGAACTGGTCGTCGGCGATTGCTCGGGTGTCGCCTTCAGCCGCTGCCCCGGTCGACCGGAACTGGCTGTCATCGAAGCCGTGTGGGGGCTCAACCAGGGATTGGTCGACGGTGATGTGGAGCCGGATCGTTACCTTCTCGACAAACGGGGGCGGATCGTCGAGAGGTATGTTCCCGAGCGGAAGCACTTCTGCCGGGCAGTTCGGGAAGGCGTTGATTTACAGCTGCTGCCGGTTGACAGACAGGATGTGCCGCCCCTGTCCGATGATGCCGCCGTTCGGGTTTTTTCATTGCTCCGCCGGGTGGACGAATGCTTCGGCACCCCGCAAGACCTGGAGTGGACGATGCGGGGGGGCGAGCTTTTCGCGCTGCAGGCACGCCCCATCACAACCGGCAGTGGCGAAGGTGGGACGGATCGAGCCTGGTATTTAAGCCTGCACAAAAGCCTGGCGGCGCTTCAGGGGCTGCGGCAGACCATCGAGGATGAACTGCTCCCGGCGATGGAACGGGACGCAGAACGGTTGCAGAAGGTCGATCCGACGGAGTTAAGTGATGAATCTCTGGCGGTGGTCATCCGGGAACGGGCTGCAGCCGTGACCGAGTGGCAGGATCGCTATCGGGAGATCTGCATCCCGATGGCTCATGGCATCCGCCTTTTCGGTCAACTGTACAATGACCGCCTGCGGCCCGCCGATCCCTTTGCTTTTCTGGAGCTGCTGGCTTCCAGCGAAAGACTGGTCGCTGTGCAGCGCAACCGGGCCCTGATTGATCTGGCCGGCCTGCTGCGGGATGATCCCCGGCTGGCAGCCCGGCTCCGTGGCGGTGACCTGCCCTCCCCGGAGAGCCTCTTCTATCAGAAGTTGAAGCGATTTACAGCCGAATTTGGCGATCTGTCAGCGGTCCTGGGAGCGCCAGGCGAAAGCTTTGGAAAATGGGTTGATCTGCTTTTTGAGCTGAGTCGGACTCCTGTCGCAGGACGCGCATCGGCGCCGAGGAACGTGGACGAAGGGGATTATCTGGCGGCTTTTGCCGTCGATGAACAACCCTTCGCACGGGAAGTACTGGAGATAGGCCGGGCTGCTTACCGGCTGCGCGACAACGACAATCTGTTTATCGGCCGACTCGTATCACTGCTCGAAGCGGCCCAATGGGAAGCGGGCCGGCGGCGTGGGGAGCGGAATAACGAAAAGCCCTCTGCCGAAAATCTCGCCACTCGCAGGTCAAGGGACCTGGATAGGCCGACCGGAACCCGTCGTTATGCCCGTCAGATCGTCGGGCAACCGGCGGGCCCCGGTCTGGCTCAGGGCCTGGCCCGGGTCGTCCTATGTGGAACCGATCTGCGCGCCTTTCGGACAGGTGAAATTTTGGTTTGCGATGCCGTTGATCCCAACATGACGTTCGTTGCGCCGCTGGCCGGAGGGATTGTCGAACGCCGCGGCGGGATGCTGATTCACGGCGCGATCATCGCCCGGGAATACGGTATTCCCTGCGTCACCGGGGTTCCAGCGGCCACCGAACGGATTAAAACCGGTGACCGGGTCACGGTCGACGGCTATCTGGGGCAGGTGACCATCGAGAGGACAGGAGATTAGAAGAGATAAAATCTTCAGGCATGCGCTTGACTTTCGGCCAAAAACGGTAATAGTAAATATTACTATTTGTCTTTCGAGGCAAAGCCACCGGCACCTGAATCAGGCAGTTCACGTTTTTGCCGGGGACTCCCGCGCAGAACCCGAACCAGAAAGGGGAATGAGAATGAGCGAAGAGAGCAAGAGCCCGGTATTGGGCAAGCATGCAGTGCCCATGACCGGAAGAGGCACCGCCAATCGGGACTGGTGGCCCAACCAGTTGAAGCTCAACATCCTCCATCAGCATTCGTCCAAGTCCAATCCCATGGGTCAGGATTTCAACTACGCCGAGGAGTTCAAAACCCTCGACCTCAAGGCCGTGAAGCAGGATCTCTACGCCCTGCTGACCGATTCGCAGGACTGGTGGCCGGCCGACTGGGGTCACTACGGCGGGCTTATGATCCGCATGGCCTGGCACAGCGCCGGAACCTATCGCATGGGCGACGGTCGCGGCGGCGCCGGATCCGGCTCTCAGCGCCTGGCGCCCCTCAACAGCTGGCCGGACAACGTCAACCTCGACAAGGCGCGCCGTCTGCTCTGGCCGATCAAGCAGAAGTACGGCCGCAAGATCTCCTGGGCCGATCTCATGATCCTGGCCGGCAACTGCGCCCTCGAATCGATGGGCTTCAGAACCTTTGGCTTCGGTGGGGGGCGCGAGGACGTCTGGGAACCGGAAGAGGACGTTTACTGGGGTTCCGAAGCGGAGTGGCTGGCGACGAGCGACAAGCCCGGGAGCCGCTATTCCGGGGAACGGGATCTGGAAAACCCCCTCGCGGCCGTGCAGATGGGCCTGATCTATGTCAACCCGGAAGGCCCCGACGGCAACCCGGACCCGGTGGCGTCGGGCAAGGACGTGCGTATCACCTTCGCCCGCATGGCCATGAACGACGAAGAGACCGTTGCTCTGGTGGCTGGCGGCCATACCTTCGGCAAATGCCATGGTGCCGGATCGGCCACCCATGTCGGTCCCGAACCGGAAGCCGCTTCCATCGAAGAGCAGGGGCTCGGCTGGAAGAGCAGCTTCCGCAGCGGCAAAGGCGGCGACACGATCAGCAGCGGCCTGGAAGGCGCCTGGAAGCCTAACCCGACCCAGTGGGACATGGGCTATCTGAAGGTCCTCTTCAAATACGAATGGGAACTGGTCAAGAGCCCGGCCGGGGCGCAGCAGTGGCTGGCCAAGGATGTGGATGATGAGGACATGGTGGTTGACGCCCACGACCCGTCGAAAAAACGCCGGCCGATGATGACAACGGCTGACCTCTCCCTGCGCTTCGACCCGATCTACGAGCCGATCGCGCGGCGCTATCTGGCGAATCCGGAGGAATTCGCCGACGCTTTCGCCCGTGCCTGGTTCAAGCTGACCCACCGCGACATGGGCCCGCGTTCGCGCTACCTCGGTCCGGAGGTTCCGAAAGAGGACCTGATCTGGCAGGACCCGTTGCCAGCGGTCGATCACGACCTTGTCGATGACAGCGATATTGCCGAGCTCAAGGCCAAGATCCTGGCCTCCGGCCTGTCGATTCCGCAACTGGTCTCCACCGCCTGGGCTTCGGCGTCCAGCTTCCGCGGCTCCGACAAGCGCGGCGGGGCCAACGGGGCGCGCATCCGCCTGGCTCCGCAGAAGGACTGGCAGGTCAACCAGCCGGCGCAACTGCAGACCGTGCTGCAGGCCCTGGAGAAAATCCAGCAGGAATTCAACGGCAGCCAGGCCGGCGGAAAGAAAGTCTCCCTCGCCGATCTGATCGTTCTGGGCGGTTGTGCAGGCATTGAGCAGGCGGCCCGGGACGCCGGGAACGAAGTCCAGGTCCCCTTCGCCCCTGGACGCACCGACGCTTCCCAGGAGCAGACCGATGTCGAGGCCTTCGAGGTGCTGGAACCGGTCGCCGATGGCTTCCGCAACTGGCAAAAAGCCAAGTACTCGGTATCGGCAGAGGAGTTGCTGGTCGATCGGGCTCAACTGTTGAATCTCACCGCACCCGAAATGACGGTTCTCATAGGCGGCCTGCGCGCTCTGAATGCCAACTTCGCTCAGTCCCCCCACGGGGTTTTCACCAAGCGGCCGGGAGCGCTCACCAACGATTTCTTCATCAATCTGCTTGACATGCGGACCACCTGGAAAGCAACGGCCGAAGACGCCGACATATTCGAGGGGCGCGACCGCGTCACCGGCGAGCTGAAGTGGACCGGCACCCGGGTCGACCTGGTCTTCGGAGCGAATTCCCAGCTTCGGGCCGTCGCCGAAGTCTATGGCTGTCAGGATTCGCAGGAGAAATTCATGCAGGATTTTGTCGCTGCATGGAACAAGGTCATGAACCTCGACCGCTTCGACCTCGCGCCCGGTCTGACCGGACGCCAGCAAGAACCGATGCAGCGGACCGCGTAACGCCGCTTGAATCGAGACCGAAAAGAAGAAGCCCCTGATTGCCGAATCAGGGGCTTCTTCTATAAAGAGGAATTGCAGACGGGTACCGGTTCCCCTTGTCGCTTCTGCCTAACTTTTTTCAACGGGCCTCGCCGGCCAGAGCCTCCTGCAGGTTGACGGAATGGTTCTTGATCCGGCGCAGGGCGATGGCCATGTCGCTGAAGATAAGAGCCGACAGGGCGCCGCAGGAACCCGCTTTTATCCGGCTGAGATGAGCGTCGCGAATTGTATCCGCCAACTCGTTGAGCCGGCCCGCCTCTTCCCGCACGACATTTGTACTGTCGCTGTCTTCGCTCTCGAGAGTTTTTCCCACCAGGGTGAAAAAAGCAAGAACTCTGGCGTGGAATCTATCCAGATCATTCCATGCGTCTTCACTGAAATCGAGTTCGTTATTTTCCAGCCGCTTCATGTATTTGGTAATCGACAGGGCATAGTCGGCGATCGATTCGAGCTCGTCGGCGGCGCGAATGTAGGCATAGGCCCGATCCGACTGGTCCATCCCCGAAGGACCGGCCTGCATCAGGGAGACGGTAAAGGTGGTGATCTCCTTCTGCATGATATCCGTCTCATCTTCGATTGCTTTGATCTTCTGATAGTACCGTTCCCGCCCTTTGATGTCCCGCTGCATCAGGTTGCCCACAAGGGTCAGGGCTTCGTGGACATCCCCCTGCATCCGTTTGAGTTCCTCATGGACCATGGAAATACCCATTGCGACCGGCATGCTGCCGGGCGGGCCGAAGTATTTGAAAGCCCCTTTTCCTCCCTTCAGGTTTTCCGGCACGATCCTGACCACCACCTTTTCCAGATACTGGAGAAAAGGCAGCATGACCAGGGTCGCCGCAATGTTGAAAAAGGAGTGACCGAAGGCGATATGGGCGGCAACGTAGGGGCGGGCCCCGGAACTGTTTACATAATCGGCCGCGCCGGGAACCATGGCCTCGACCATGTGGACGAAGGGGGTAAAGACCGAGATGATGATGAGGACCCCCAGGACGTTGAACATGCTGTGGGCCATGGCCGCGCGCCGGGCGGTAACGGTGCTGCCGAGGGCGGCGAGCTGGGCGGTGATGGTGGTGCCGATATTCTCCCCCAGCACCAGGGCGACGGCGGTCTGCATCGGTATGGCCCCCGTGGAAGCGAGGGCGATGGTGATGCCGAGCATCGCCGAGCTGCTCTGGATGACCATAGTCATCAAACAGCCGATGGCCACGCAGCCGAGCAGACTCGGCAGCGTCCGGGCGTCGAGAAGGAGCATCAGGTTCCTGAAGCCTTCCGCGTCGCGCAGCGGCTTGAACGCGTCGCTCATGATCTCCAGGCCGAAAAAGATCATTCCCAGGGCGACGAGAACCTTGGCGATGCCTGAAACCCGTTCGTTTTTAACGAAAAGCATCGGGAAGATGCCGAGGCCGACCAGCAGCAGGCCGTACTTGCCGATCTTGACCGCAAGAATCCAGCCGGTGATGGTGGTGCCGATATTGGCACCCAAAATGACGCCGATCGCCTGGCTCAGCTGCATCAGGCCCGCATTGGCCAGGCCGACGACCATGACTGTGGTGATCGACGAGGATTGGACAAAGGCGGTGACGCTCAGGCCGACCAGCACGGCCAGGATACGGTTGGTGGTGACGGAAGAGATGGCTTTTCGGATCAGCCCTCCCGAAAGCATCTGCAGGCTTTCCGACAGGAATTTCATCCCGAGGATGAAAATCCCCAATCCGCCCAGAACTGTGTAGCCCATCTTGAAAGGTTCGATCATTTTCCGGCTCTCAAAGGTTCGGGTTGACGAAGGCGCAACTCGGCAGGGAAGAATTAATACATTGACGCTCGGCGTGCAAGTCTTTTTCGAAGATAATTGTATTCTGTTGATCCGTTCTGATCTTGTGGCTGCTCCGAACCGCCGCCGCAGCGATGGATGCAGAGGTTGCAGCCTCCTGTCTGCTCATCGGCTCAATCAACGAGACCGGCTGCTTGACAAGGCAGAGCTATCCCTTAAAATTGACCAGCCGGTCGGTTTTTAACAAAAAGGGGTGCGGTGTGGCGACAAAAGGCGACAGAACGCGGGAAAGAATCCTCGCAGAGGCCTCCCGGCTCATTCTCTGCAAGGGTCTCACCGCCACAACAGTTCATGACCTGATGGCTGCCACCGGATTGCGCAAGGGAAGCCTGTACTTTCACTTTCCGAACAAGCAGGATATCTGTCTGGAAGTGTTGCGGCAGGCGGGCCTTCAATTCATGGCTTTTCTGGACAGGACCCTCTCCGGTGACAGCCCCGGTGGCTGCCTCGACCATTTCTTTCGCGAAGCTCTCGAACTTCACCGTCAAAACCGTTTCATAGGCGGCTGCCTGTTCGGCAACACCGCTCTTGAGGCCAGCGACACGGATCCCGAGGCTGCCGCGCTGGTGGCCGGAATTTTTGCCGACTGGATTTCCAGAATCCAGAAGGTCGTGGAATCGGCCCAGGAGACGGGTCAGGTCCGGAGCGACCTGCCGGCCCGTGAGTTGGCTGAATTCGTCGTGGCAGCCGTCGAGGGAGGGATCATGCAAGCCCGTCTGATCAAGGATGAGAAGCCGATGGCGCGCTGCCTGGATGTCCTGAGAACCACTCTGGAGCTGAGAATTAGCTCTTCCGCATGAAGGAGCGATCTGATGAGCTTTCGCACCCATTCAAAAGGAGTCTGCAGCGTGGAAAGGCTGAGTACGAAAATCTCTTTTCTTGTGATGATACTGATTTTGGTCGGTCTGTTTTTCGCCCTGGACTTCGATCGCTTTCTGACCCTCGAATATCTGAAGAGCCGGCAGGAAACCCTCCAGGTCTTCTTCTCTGCTCACAGAGCAATCGCCCTTTCCACCTACTTTCTCCTCTATGTTCTGGTCACGGCCCTCTCCCTGCCCGGAGCGGCCGTCCTGACCCTGGCGGGTGGAGCTCTGTTCGGCTTTCTGCCCGCTCTCGTCGTCGTCTCCTTCGCCAGCAGTATCGGCGCCACCCTGGCTTTCCTGGTCAGCCGATTCCTGCTGCGCGACTGGGTGCAGGCGCGCTTCAGCAAGCGTCTTCAGGCCATCAACGCCGGGGTGAAAAGGGAAGGGGCATTTTATCTCTTCACCCTGCGCCTGGTGCCGATTTTCCCCTTCTTCGTCATCAATCTGGCCATGGGCATGACGCCGATGTCGACTCTCACCTTCTACTGGGTCAGCCAGGTCGGAATGCTGCCGGGTACGGCGGTTTACGTCAATGCCGGCACCCAGCTCGGGGAAATCCAGAGCCTTTCGGGCATCCTTTCTCTCGATCTGATTCTCTCCTTCGCCCTTTTGGGGCTTTTTCCCCTGATCACCAAGAAGGGATTGAACTTTTACAACTCCCGTCGCGTGCTAAAAGCCTACAAAAAGCCGAGCAGGTTCGACTACAACCTGGTGGTTATCGGTGCAGGGTCGGCCGGTTTGGTCGCCTCCTATATTGCGGCGGCAGTGAAAGCCAGGGTGGCGCTGATCGAAAAGCACAAGATGGGGGGTGACTGCCTGAACACCGGCTGTGTACCGAGCAAGGCGCTGATCCGATCCGCCAAGATGCTCGCTTACGGCCGCCGGGCCGAGGAATTCGGCTTGTGCAGGACCGAACCCGATTTCGATTTTGCCAGGGTGATGGACCGGGTGCATCGCGTGATCGGCAAGGTCGCGCCCCACGACTCGGTGGAGCGCTACACGTCTCTGGGGGTGGAATGCCTGAAGGGAGATGCGAAGATTACCTCTCCCTGGACCGTCGAATTGAATGGGCAAGCGATCACCACCCGTGCCATCGTCGTCGCCACCGGCGCCAGCCCCCTGGTCCCTCCCATCGAGGGGCTCGATCAGGTTGAGTACCTGACTTCGGAGAACCTCTGGCAGTTGCGTACGCTGCCCAAAAGGCTGGTCGTCCTCGGCGGCGGTCCGATCGGGAGCGAGTTGACTCAGGCCTTTGCCCGCTTCGGCGCATCGGTCACCCAGGTCGAAATGGGCCCTCGCATTTTGAGCAAGGAGGATGAAGACGTCTCCGAATTTATCCGCAAGCGTTTCGAAGCCGAGGGGGTGAGGGTGCTGACCGGACATATGGCGAAGAGGATCAAGCTCGAAGGCGATCAGAAGGTGCTGATCTGTGAAAGTGATGGCCGCCAGGTAGAGATCGCCTTCGATGCCATTCTGGTGGCCGTGGGGCGGAAAGCGAATACCAAAGGTTTCGGCCTGGAGGAGCTGGGCGTGCATCTGGAGAAGCGCGGCACAGTCGAGACCGACCCTTTTTTGCGCACCAATATCCCCAATATCTTTTGCGCCGGGGATGTGATCGCCCCCTACCAATTTACGCATACCGCAAGCCACGAGGCCTGGTATGCGGCGGTCAACGCTCTGTTCGGCCAGTTCAAAAAATTTCGGGCCGATTACAGCGTCATTCCATGGTGCACCTTCACCGATCCGGAGGTGGCCCGGGTGGGGTTGAGCGAAGCCGAGGCCCGGGAGAAGAAGGTCGATGTCGACATCGCACGCTTCGAATTGGAGGAACTCGATCGGGCTATTGCCGAAGGGGAAGAGGAAGGCTGGGTCAAGGTGCTGACCCCGCCCGGAAAGGACAAGATTCTCGGAGTGACCATCGTCGGGGCCCATGCCGGGGACCTGCTGGCCGAGTTCGTCCTGGCCATGAAGCATGGTATCGGCCTGAACAAGATCCTGGCAACCATCCATGCCTACCCCACTCTGGCTGAAGCCAACAAAATGGCGGCAGGAGCCTGGAAAAAACAGCATGTGCCGGAACGGTTGCTGGGATGGCTGGAGCGCTATCACGCCTGGCGCAGAGAATGAGCAAGTGTCCGCGGACACCAGGCCTGAAATGGAAGAGAAACACCGCTAAAAAACATCAGCAAATACGAACGGCGGCACTTGATGGCATCGACGGCAGCATCGATTGGCTCTGTCTGCCCTGTCTCGATTCGCCGAAAGACGGGAAGGAGATTATTCGAAAAGGCAGGTCTGGATGGCCTTGAATAGTTCGCCCATTCTGACCGGTTTGGTCAGCACGCCATCCATCCCCGCCCGCAGGCATTCTTCGCGGATTTCTCGCCGCGCATGGGCCGTCAGGCCGATCACGCAGGTTCGCCTGCTTTTTTCCGATTCCTGCTCCCGGATGATTCGGGTGGCCTCCAGACCATTCATTTCCGGCATCTGCAGGTCCATGAAAATGAGCTCGAAGAGGCCGCTTTGCCATTTTTCGAGCGCTGCTTTTCCGGTTTCGGCAATATCCACCTGCCAACCTTTTTGCTCCAGCAACAACTGGAGCATCTCCCGAATCATGGCGTCATCATCCGCGAGCAGGATGCGGGCTTTCGGAGACCTGCTTTTCTGATCCTTTTCGGAGCTTTCGGGGGTTGTTGATGACTCCTCGGTTGTTTGCATGGGCAAGGTGAAGGTGAAGATGGTTCCTTTCGTCTTACGGCTCCGAAATGAAATTTCCCCTCCCATGAGTTCGACCAACCCTTTGCTGATCGCCAGGCCAAGACCGCTCCCGCCGTAACGCCGGGCAAAAGAGGAGTCGGCCTGGGTGAAGCTCTGGAACATCAGGTGGCGCTTTTCCTCGGGGATGCCGATGCCGGTATCGGCCACCTGGAATTCCTGGACGGGGCCCCGCGGCCGGACGGTGACGGCTATTTCTCCCTCGTCGGTGAATTTGACTGCATTGCCGATAAGATTGATCAGAACCTGGCCGAGGCGGTTGGGATCCCCGACCACCATGGCAGGTGTGTCCGGGTCCACATCCACTGTGAGACGGAGGTTTTTCTTGCTGGCGGCGAGGGCGAACAGGTCCACGGCCGAAGCGACACAGGAACGCAGGTCGAATGTTTTCCTTTCGATCTCGACTTTGCCGGCCTCGATGCGGGAGAAATCGAGCAAATCGTCGATCAGCCCCTGAAGACGCTGGGCGGACTGCTCGGCCATGACCAGCAGGTTGCGGCGCTCGGCATCGCCGTCGATCTCCAGCAGGTGATCGACGGCAGCCATGAAGACCGTCATCGGAGTGCGGATCTCATGGCTCATGTTGGCCAGAAACTCGCTCTTGGCCCGGTTGGCGGACTCGGCCTCCCTTTTAGAACGAAGCATCTCCTCTTCGGCCTGGCGCAGGGCGGTGATGTCCTCCAGGGTTCCGACATACCCCGTGGGACGCTCCCCCTCCATTCCTGAGGGGGCCGAAAGCATTCTGGCCCAGGCTTCGGACCCGTTGCCGCGGTTCAGGCGAAATTCCTGGGCCCAGGGTCCTTCCCCGATCCTGTCGCTCCACTCGAGCATAACCCGGCGGCGGTCTTCGAGGTGAATGGCGGAGCTCCACCCGAAATGGAGACAGTTTTTCGCCGAAAGACCGGTGATCTTCTCCCACTGTCGGTTCACAAAGGAGAAACGGCCAGCGTGGTCCGCTTCGAAAATCCCCAGAGGGGCCGCCTCGGCCAGAATGCGGAAACGCCGCTGGCTGCGGTTCCTTTCCTCTTCCGCCCGCCGGGTCTCGGTGATGTCGATGATCGTCACCCAGAATCCCTCGTTGGCCTGCTGCCGTTCAACCGCGAGGTCGAAGCGCAGTTGCGTTTTGCGGTCGGCGGCGCCGGCTTCCACTGTGCCGGGAATTCGCTTCTCCAGCAACTCGGCCAGCCGGGCGGAACCGGAACTTTCGATCAGCCGCTGCAGCGGGCGGCCGATCAATTCCAAGCGGGGCATGCCGAAAAGACGGGCGGCGGCCAGGTTGCTTTGGCGGATGAAGCCCTCGCCGTCGAGGGTGAGATAGCCGATGGGAGCGAAATCGTACAGCGCCTGGTAGCGGTCGCCGGTGTCCCGCAGCCGCTCCCGGGTCTCCCGCAGCTCTTCGTTCTGGGTTTCCAGTTCCACCTGGTAGACGCCGAATTCGTGGAACAGTTCCTTCAAACCCTGGGGAGAAAGGCCGGCCAGTTCGGCGGGATCCGGTTCCCGGGTCCGAATCGTCTGCCGGGCCAGTTCGCGCATGCGCCGGCGGCGGTTGGTTCCCTCGTCATGGTTATTCATAACGCCTTTCACTCCGTCGATTGCAGGGTCTGGCCAAAGGAGAGGAGAATCAGCTTGCGCTTCTCTTCACCCCGATCGATACGGCGGGCATTGACCAGCATGGTTTTTACGCCAAGGCCCGGAAATTCTGCCTCCACCCTATAGTCGCGAATTTCTGTGTTTTTCGGCACCACATCCTCCAGCAGGCTGCGCAGCGACGGAATATCCCACTGCCGGCCGCCGAGATCGTAGACCTTGATCTTTTCGGTGGATTTTTTCTTAACCTGGAAGAAATCGTAGAAGGCCTGGTTGGCTTCGCGCACCGTCAGGTCCTCCTCCAGCACCAGCAGCGGTTCCCGCATGGTCTCCAGGATGCTTTCGACGAGAATTTTTCTTTCCTGGGCCTCGGCTTCCATCTCCTTGCTGTGGGTGATTTCGGCCAGGCTCATAACCACCCCGGCGATGACGTTTTTGGCCGTGCGATAGGGCTGGATGCGCACCTCGAACCACTGCCCCTCCTTCGACCTCACCTCCCGTTTGCACCGCTCCAGGGTCTTGAGCACCCCGTCCAGATCCCGGGTCAGCTCATCGTAATTCAGGACCGAAGAGATGTCGGTAATGGGGCGCCCCAAGTCCCGTTCCATGAAACGGAACAGGCGGGTGGCGGCGGGGGTGAAGCGCTGCAGACGCAGCCGGCTGTCGAGGATGACGGTGCAGATGTCGGAAGCGGCGAACAGGTTGTGGATGTCGTCGTTGGCCCGGGCCATCTCCTCGTTCTTGCGCTGCAGCTCGGAGTTGACCGTCTCCAGCTTCTCGTTGGTGCTCTGCAGTTCCTCCCGAGAGGTCTCCATCTCCTCGTTGGTGCTCTGCAGTTCCTCGTTGTTGGCCTGCAGTTCCTCGTTGGTGCTCTGCAGCTCCTCGTTGATGGTCTCCAGTTCCTCGATGGTCGCCTGCAGATCCTGACGGGTGGAGTAGAGTTCGCGCTGCAGGGCGGCCACCCTCGAGTCGGACTCCTCGTCGCCGATGGGGAGGATCTCCGCCTCCTGTTCCTGAAAGGTGATCAGGTAGAATTCTCCCGCACCCCCGGGCACCCGGCGGGCGGCCAGATCGACGAGCAGCAGCCGGTGGTCGAGAAAGACCCTCGCCCCCTTGCGTGCGACACGGTTTTTGCGCTTGCGGACCTGCTCCAGCAGGGTCTCCAGTTCGCCGCCGAGTTCGCTGCGGGCCATCCGCACCAGGTTGAAGACCGCCTCCCCGCGGGGAGGGGTCAGGTAGCGGCCGGTATCGCCGTGGAAGTAGAGGATGCGCCCTTCGCCGTCGACCAGGACCCCCTGGAGGGGCGTATTCCTCGACGATCGCTTTTTCCACCAGTTCCCGCACCGAAGCCCGTTGTTTCTTTTCTTCCTCAACAGGCCTTCCCGGGACAAAATCTTCCCGTTTTTCTTCGGGGCGGTAGGCGATGGTGGTGCGCCCGAGGATGGTGAAGACTTCGTGGTGCCGTTCGGGACTGGCGGGACGGGCGCGAAAAAGCTTCCATTTTCGGTGGACGACATTGAACAGATCGTGGAATTCGCCGACGTCCTCGGAGGTGCCGAGAAACAGAAGCCCCCCCTGTCTGAGGCTGTAGTGCAGCAGGGGCAGAACCTTTTTCTGCAGCTGCTGATCCATGTAGATGAGCAGGTTGCGGCAACTCACCAGATCGAGGTTGCTGAAGGGGGGATCGCTGGCGAGGTTGTGGGGGGAGAAGATGACCATTTCCCGCAGTTGGCCGGAAATTTTGTACAAACCGGAGCTGCGGCTGAAGTAGCGGCGCAGGCGAGTTTCATCCATCTCCCCGGCGATGCTCTCCGGGTAGACCCCCTCCCGCCCGACCTGCAGGCTCTGGGTGTTGATATCGGTGGCAAAGATCTTGACCTGGAACTGCCGCTCCATCCTGTCCATCAGCTCCAGCAGCACGATGGCGATGGAGTAGGCCTCCTCGCCGGTGGCACACCCCGGCACCCAGACCCGCACCGGCCGGTCGGCGGGATGTTCCTTGAGCATCTCCTCCAGTTCATTCTCCAAGGTGGCGAAAGCCTCCAAATCGCGGAAAAAGCTGGTGACGTTGATCAGCAGATCGACGAACAGGGCCTGGGCCTCGGCTCCGTCGCGGCGCAGGAAGCTGAGGTAGTCTTCGAGGCGCTCGAAGCGGTGCAGGGCCATGCGGCGCTCTATGCGGCGGCGCAGGGTGTTCTTCTTGTAACGGGAGAAATCGTGGCCGGTGGCTTTCTGCACCAGGTAGAGGATCTGATTGATCCCTTGTTCCAGAGCATTTTCGGCCCGGGCCTGCATAAGTTCCCGCCGGGTCTTGCGCGATTGGAGGCGAAACTCCACCAGCTGGCGCCCCATCTCCTCCACAGGCAGGATGAAGTCCACCAGGCCAGTCTCTATGGCGGAGTGAGGCATCCCTTCGTATTGGGCCTGCTGCTCTTCCTGAGCCATTACCAGGCCGCCGGCGGCATTGATCGCCCGCAGTTCCTGGGCTCCGTCGCTTCCGGCCCCGGAGAGGATGATGCAGACGGAATTCTCTCCGAAGGCCTCGGCCATGTTGAAGAAGAACCTGTCGATCAGCCGCAGCGGGTGGCCGGCGATCTCGATTAATATCAGTTTCCCCTCGCGGACCTCGAGGTATCGGTTCGCCGGGCGGATGTAGATCCGGTCGGGTTCGACTTCCTGGTTTTCCTTAATTTCCACCACCGGCAGATCGGTGTATTCCTGCAGAAGGGACCCCATGATGCTCTCCCGCCGGGGGTCGAGATGCTGCAGGATGATGAAAGCCATTCCCGGTGACTCGGGCAGGTGGCGCAAGAATCCTTCCAGGGCGTGCAGCCCCCCGGCCGAGGCGCCGACGGCGACGACGGGAAAGCTCTCCTCGGATGTTTCCTGCTTGTCCTCCACGGCCTTTTTGCCCTTTTTCGGCTTTTTCTCCTCGGTCTCTTCCGCCGGGGACTGGGGTTTTTCTTCCTTTTCCTTCATGAACTCACTCCTGGAACCGTTGCTTCAAGATCTCTGTGTCCATCCTGAATGTTAACTTTCGAAAGACGTTGGGTCGCTACCCAGCAAAACCTTGCGGATCGCCGCGACATGCTGCTCGGTTTCGGCGGCCTTGGCATCCCAGTTCTCACAAGACTGGTCCCGCAGCCGGGCCTTTTCGGCCAGCCCGCGCAGGAAGCGGGCCCGCTCGTCAAGAGTGCGCAGAGCGACCCACAAGGCCTGCTCGGCCGCTTCGCTTTGGCTCGCCAGCAAATTCTCCTCGCTGTAGGCATGACCGACCGTGCAGCGGAATCGCACGATCTTTTCTTCTTCGTCCATCTGCCAGAGCGGCCCGCCGCATTCGGGACAGCTGAGGGCCGTCGATTTGCCCGGGGCTTTCTTTCGTCCGAAACCAACCATGGATCTCTCCATCATCCGGCTTTCGAGTTTGAGTTCCTCCGGAACCTCCGGCGGCGGCGGAGCGGGCCGGCCGATTAGTCGGGGCAGCAATTCGCCGATGCCTCCGAGGGGAAGACAGTGGTCGGCGTCCACGGCCCGCAGGGCGCTTTGCGGCATTGCCGAATAGGGGGTCGACGAAGGTTCCAGAACCACCGTCAGACCGCCGCAGCGCTTGATGGCCGCAAGGCCGGCGGCGCCGTCGTCCAGATAGCCGGAAAGGATTACCCCGATCACCCGCGTGGTGCAGCACACGGCCGCCGACCGGAACAGAGGGTCGATGGCCGGACGGGTTCTGTTCTCCCTGGGGCCGCGGGACAGCAGCACGGTGTCGTTGCGGATCAGCAGATGGTGATCGGGCGGGGCGACCGTCAGCGTGCCCGGCTGCCAAACGTCTCCCGTACGAGCCGACCGCACCGGCAGCCGGCTTCGCCGACTCAGGACCGCCCCCAGGTCGCCGGAACTCGAAGCCGCGGTATGAATGACGGCAAAGAAGGCGGCGGGAAGATCGGGCGGCAATTCGGCCAGCAGGGATTTCAAACCCTCGATGGCTCCCATGGACCCGCCGATAACGACGATGTCACGAGTCATGTCCGCTGATTTCATTTTTTGTCCGCCTTTGTAAATACTTAAAGAGTGTACTTCATATAGATAAGGGAAGAAAGGGAAAGGTTGGATTAATTTTTCGGGAAACCAGGCCCAAGCAGGCCACGGTCGTGGGTCAACGGCAGATTTGACCCCTTCTACCTTCTATAGAAATATTCTATCTCTTCTGCGCGGCAATTCACGTCCGCATTTTGTAGCCGTTGCCGATTAGAAGGGCGGCCCAGAAGAAGAGGACGACAGCCATGCCGCCGCTGATGGCGAAGGAGACGGTGAGAGGGATATCGCCGACGCCGAGGATGGCGTGGCGGAAGCCGTCGATGAGATAGAGCATCGGGTTGAAGCGGGAGACGTTGGCCCAGACCGGTGGCAGGATGGAGATGGGGTAGAAGACCCCACCCAGGTAGATCAGGGGCAGGATCAGGAAGTTGTTGAACATCGACAGGGAATCGAAGGTGTTGGCGTAGATGGAGGCGATCAGGCCGAATTGGGCGAACAGGAAGCTGGCCAGGGCGGCCATGGCGCAGGCGGCCCAGGGGTTGACCCAGGGCAGGGGCGAGAAGAAGACGGAGATGAACAGTACCGCCCCGCCGACCAGCAGGCCGCGCAGCATGGCGGCGAGGGTATAGGCCATGATGAACTGGGCCGGGGTGATCGGCGTCACCAGCAGGTCGACGATGTTGCCCAGATAGCGGGAGATCAGCAGCGAGGACGAGGTGTTGGCGAAACTGTTGTTGATGACCCCCATCAGGATCAGGCCCGGGATGACGAACTGGGCGTAGCTGAAGCCTTCGAGGACGGAAATCCTCTCGCCGAGGGTGGCGCCGAAGACGAAGAGATAGAGGGAGGCGGTGACGATGGGGGCCAGCAGGGTCTGGAAGGAGACCCGCAGGAAGCGCCGGACCTCCTTCTGCAGCAGGGTGGCGAAGGGGAGCCAGCCGACAAACCGGTCGGGACTGCGGTAACGGCCGATCATGGGCTTTCCTCCTTGCCGGCGTCGCTGCGCAGGCCGGTCAGCTCGATGAATACCTCCTCCAGGCCGGGACGGGGCAGTTCCATATCGCGGATGGGGAGTTCCAGCCTGCCGAGCATCTGCAGCAGCTCCTTCATGCCGGCCTGTTCGGGAAAAGCCAGTTTCAGCCGCAGGCCCCCTTCCTCCAGACAGGCCTGCCAGGGAGCCAATGCGGCAGGCAGCTCCTCCAGGGGGTGCTCGAGGTGAATGATCATCTGCCGTTTTTCCAGTCGGGCCAGCAGATCGGCGGTTTTTTCCAGGGCGATCAGCCGGCCGTGATTCATGATCGCGATCCGGCCGCACATCTGCTCGGCCTCTTCCAGGTAGTGGGTGGTCAGCAGGACGGTGGTGCCGGCCCGGTTGATTTCCCGGACGAACTGCCAGAGGGTGCGCCGCAGTTCCACGTCCACGCCCGCCGTCGGTTCGTCGAGGATCAGCAGGCTCGGCTTGTGGATCAGGGCCTTGGCGACCATGAAGCGGCGTTTGAGTCCGCCGGAGAGCTTGTGCATCGGTTTTTGCAGGTGTGGACCAAGCCCCAGACGCTCGATCAGCAGACGGCGCCAGGCCTCGTCCCGGGGCACCCCATAGTAGCCGGGATGGATTTTCAGCGCCCGGTCGATAGTGAAGAAATGATCGGTGACGATCTCCTGGTGCATCACACCGGTGAGTCTCCGGGTGAGGCGATATTCCCGGCGGTTGTCGTGCCCGAAGATCTTCACCTCTCCCCGGTCGATGCGGCTGACGCCGCTGACCATGTTGATGGTGGTGCTTTTGCCGGCGCCGTTCGGCCCGAGCAGGCCGAAGATTTCACCCGGCTGGATGGCCAGGGAGAGGTTGTCGACCGCGGGCGTTCCGCCGAAGCTTTTGCAGAGATCGATTATTTCCAGTGCAGGTTCCATGGCCGGAACTATACTCCCCCGAGGACTAAAGATCAATCGCCGGGCCAGGATTGACAAGGATCAACGCTGCGCATGGCAAGGAATATAATCTAAAGCCAAAACCTGATTGGGAACGCAGATAACTGCGGATAAAGGCGGATAGTATCTTTATGGTTTGACTCTATCTGCGAGAATCCGCCTTTATCTGCGTTCGATATGTTTTTGGCTTAAGGTCCTTAATCCGTGCTCTGCTCAGAACCATCCACGGCATCGACGGGCGGCGCTCCGAACAGGCGGGCCACGATGATGCCCACCTCGTACAGCACGATGAAGGGTATGGCCAGGGCAAGCTGAGAGATGACGTCGGGGGGCGTGAGGATGGCGCCGACCACGAAAGCGACCAGAATGGCGTACTTGCGGTTTTTGGCCAGCCAGTGGTGATCGACGATCCCCAGGCGGGCCAGGAAGAAAATGACGATCGGCAGCTCGAAGATCGCCCCGAAGGCGAGCAGCAGCTTGCTGGACAGGGACAGGTATTCCGCCATCGACAGCATCGCGTCGATGTCCCCGGTGCCGGTGCCGAACCCGATCAGGAAGCGGAAGATCAGCGGAAAGACGTAGAGAAATCCGAACCAGGTGCCCGTGGCGAAACAGGCGCAGCTGGAGAGCACGAAGGGCAGCGCGAGACGTTTTTCGTGCCCGTAGAGCCCCGGCGCGACAAAGGCCCAGGCCTGCCACAGGATGACCGGCAGGGACAGCAGCAGGCCGGCAAAGGCGGCGATCTTCAGATAGGTGAAAAAGGGTTCCGTGGCGTTGATGAAGACCAGCGAGCTCCCCTCGGGGAGCACGGCCCTGACCGGTTGCGCCACGAACTGGAACAGCTGCTCGGCGAAGCCGTAGCAGGCCAGAAAAGCGACAAGCCAGGCGCAGACGCAGATAATCAGCCGGCGCCTCAATTCTTCGAGATGGGAGGTGACCGGAAGCTCATCCATCGGTTTTGTCACCGGTGACTCCGGGGGCGCCGTCGATCTCGTCGTCGGGGGAGGTTGCCGGCGTTGGCCGGGGAGGTAATTTTTCCGCGGGATCGTCCCGGTCCTGATACGACTGGTCGAAGGTTTCGTGCAGGTCGCGGGTGGCCCGTTTGAACTCGGCCAGTCCCTTGCCGAGGGACCGTGCCAGTTCCGGCAGTTTGCGCGGGCCGATGACGATCAGGGCCAGGGCCAGGATCACCAGCAGCTCGGTCATACCCATGTTGAACATGAAATGAATCCTTGGAAAGGGAATGAACGACAAACCGGATACAGAATTTTGTATTCGGCATTGGGTCCTAGGACAATAGCCCCAATCGGAGTTTCTGTCAAGATCGGGCGGAGCCGATAAGGGTTTGACATAAAAGGACTTTTACTCTATGATTCGGCAGTCGAGACTGAACCCTGTCTGAGAAAGGTTGAGGATGAATCCGGAACAGCTCAAAAAAGAGATCCGCCGCCTGGCCGAGGAGCGCGACGCTCTGATCATGGCCCATTTCTATCAGCGCGACGAGATTCAGGACATAGCCGATATCACGGGGGATTCCCTGGCCATGGCGATCGAGGCCGCCCGCACCGGGCGCAAGGTCATCGTTCTGTGCGGGGTCCATTTCATGGCCGAAAGCGCGGCCATTCTCGCCCCCGGAAAGACCGTGCTGCTGCCCCGGCCCGATGCCGGATGCCCCATGGCCGATATGGTCAGCGTGGAAAAGCTGCGGGAGATGAAATCCCGGTTTCCCGGACGGCCGGTCGTGACCTACGTCAATTCGAGCGCCGCGGTCAAGGCCGAAAGCGATATCTGCTGTACCAGCGCCAACGCGGTCAAGGTGGTCAATTCCCTCGAGGCCGACGAGGTTCTGCTGGTGCCGGACCGCAACCTGGGGCGCTACATCGCCGCCAACAGCGACAAGAAATGCCATTTCTGGGAAGGCTACTGCCCCTACCATGACCAACTGCCGGAAGAGGACGTGCTGGCGGCGAAGGAGCGGTATCCCGAGGCTCTGTTCCTGGCCCATCCCGAATGCCGTCCGCAGATCCTCAAGCTGGCCGATCACGTCGCCTCCACCAGCGGGATCATCGACTACGTCGCCAAAAGTCCGGCGAAACAGTTCATCCTCGGCACCGAGGTCGGCATCCTGTTCCGTCTGCGCAGGGAAAATCCGGACAAGGAGTTCATCATGCCGAACTCCCTGCTGTTCTGCCAGAGCATGAAATATGCTACTCTTGAAGACGTTCTGAAATGTCTGCAGACCCTCAGCCCGCAGGTGACCGTCCCGGAGGAGGTTGCCCGGGGGGCCAGACTCGCTCTCGAACGGATGCTGGCCGTTCCCCGCGATTGACCCTACTCTCCAGAAACTCTTCCGGCCGGGGCGTTTGTTCGCCCCGGCCTTTTGCGATGCATGGAACATAATCTGCACGATACCGAAATTCTGCACGCCACGGTCCATTCCTTCGTCTCCGGACGCCCGGCGGATCACAGTGAGGTGTACGGTCTGATCGGTTCGAGCGGCGCGTTCTTGCTGTCCAACCTGCTGACGCAGCGCGAGGACCTTCTGCTGATCCTGGCCCCGGATCAGAAACAGGGCCGGCAGTTCGCAGCAGACCTGGCTTTCTATCACGGTCGTCCCGAAGAGATCCATTTTTTCCCCCACTGGGACGTCGGTCCCTACCAGGCCCTGACCCCCCATCCCGACGTCGAAGCCGATCGTCTGAAGACCCTTGCCGCCCTTAGGGTCGGCAAGGCCAAAGCTGTGGTGCTGACGGTGCGCAGTCTGATGCAGCGGGTCATCCCGCGCAACGTGCTGGACCGCCTTTGCCGAAGACTGATCGCCGGCGGGGAATTCCCGCGGGACGATCTTCTGCGGCAGCTGGTGTCGCTCGGCTATCAAGCCGTACCTCTGGTGGAGGATCAGGGAACCTTTTCCGTCCGGGGTGACATCCTCGACATCTATCCGCCCAACCAGCCGGCGGCGGTCCGCATCGAATTTTTCGGCGATCAGATCGAGCGGATACGTCCCTTCGATACGGCCTCTCAGCGCTCTACGGACACCCCCCTGAAAACCCTCGAGTTACTGCCCGCCCGCGAGATGATTCTGGCGGGTGAATGTCTCGACACCTTCGCCCGCTGTCTGAAACAGCGCTGTGACGCCCTGGACATCGCCCGGCCCCAGAGGGAGGCGGTTCTCGAAGAGGCCCGGGACGGTATCCTGTCTCCGGGACACTCTTTTCTCATGCCCTTGAATTACGACGGTCTGGACAGTTTCTTCGATTATTCCGGACAGGGGCACTGGATCGTGCTCGATCCCCCCGCTGTCGAGGAGGCCATCGACCGTTTTTCGGCCGAAATTCGGGAAGGGGAGCGGCGGATGGCCGACAAGGGGGAGATCCATGTCGCTGCCGCCGATCTGTTCCTCGATCCAGCAACGATTGAGCAGGAACTGAGCCGCCAGCCCCGCACCGATTTTGCATCGCTTGAAGTTTTCAGAATCGACGAGGAAAGGCCTCATTTCCGCTTTCAGGTGAATGGCAACGGCGATCTTCGGGAGGGGGGGGAGGACGCGGCGGGCAGTCTGGCTGCGCAGCTGGCCAATCGCCTGCGGGACTGGCGCCGGCAGGACTGGCGCGTCCTGCTGGTCTGTCACCAGCAGGGGCAGGCCGACCGCCTGCGCGACCTGGTCGAACCGCATGGCCTCTCCCTGACCCTGGTACCGGGATTGCGTCCCTCGGATCTGAATCCCGGACAGGTTGCCCTGACCCTGGGCGAACTGTCGGCCGGCTTCCGCCTGCCTGACGAACGCCTGGCGGTGATTGGCGAGGAGGAGATCTTCGGACGGCGGACCCATCGTCGGGGGGTTTCGGAGGCCCGGGCCCGGGCCATGCTTTCTTCCCTGGCCGAACTGCGGGAAGGGGACTATATCGTCCACGCCGACCAGGGGATCGGCCTCTACAGGGGGTTGCTGCACTTACGGGCGGGAGAGACCGAGGGCGACTTTCTGCATCTGGAATATGCCGGGGAGGACAAGCTCTATCTGCCCGTGGAGCGGATCGAAAAGGTCCAGAAATACGTCGGCGGCGAGGGGCACGCTCCGCGTCTCGACCGCATGGGGGGCGGCGCCTGGGAAAAGGCCAAGGTTCGGGCCAGGATGGTGGTCGAGGAGCTGGCCCGGGACCTGCTCAACATTTATGCGCGGCGGGAGATGGGCGAGGCCTTCGCCTATTCTCCGCCCGACAACCTGTTCCGGGAGTTCGAGGCCGCTTTTCCCTATGAGGAAACCCCCGATCAGCTGGTGGCCATCAACGAGTCGCTGGCCGACATGCAGTCCGCACGGCCGATGGATCGTCTGGTCTGCGGCGATGTCGGCTACGGCAAAACCGAAGTCGCCATCCGGGCAGCCTTCAAAGCGGTGCTGGACAGCAAGCAGGTGGCTGTGCTGGTGCCGACCACGGTTTTGGCCCGGCAGCACCTGCAGACCTTCAGTGAACGGTTTCAGGGATATCCGGTCACCGTTGACATGATGTCCCGCTTCCGCACCGCCGCCGAGCAGAAGGAAACCCTCAGGAAAACCGCCGAGGGCAAGGTCGACATCCTCATCGGCACTCATCGACTGCTGCAGCGGGACGTGCGCTTCAAGGACCTGGGGCTGGTCATTGTCGATGAGGAACAGCGTTTCGGGGTGACCCACAAAGAACGCCTGAAAAAGCTGCGGGCCGAGGTCGACATGCTGACCCTCACCGCGACTCCCATCCCCCGCACCCTGCACATGAGTCTGCTCGGCCTGCGCAATCTGTCGGTCATCGATACCCCGCCGGTGGACCGCCAGGCGATCCGCACCTATGTGACCCGGTTCGATGACGATCTGATCCGTCAGGCGATTCTGCGGGAACTGCAGCGGGGGGGACAGGTCTTTTTCGTTCACAACCGTGTGCAGTCGATCGAGGGGATGGCCGGCTTTCTGCGCACCCTGGTGCCTGAGGCAAAAATCGCCGTAGGCCACGGTCAGATGGGAGAGAAGGCCCTCGAGGACGTGATGATGGATTTCATCGAGGGGCGCAGCAACGTGCTGGTTTGCAGCACCATCATCGAAAACGGTCTCGACATCCCCCGGGCCAATACGATCATCATCAACCGGGCCGACTGTTTCGGCCTCGCCCAGCTCTACCAGCTGCGCGGGCGGGTCGGCCGCTCTCATCAGCGGGCCTACGCCTATCTGCTGATTCCAGGTGAAGGCACCCTGACCCGGGATGCCCGGGAGCGGCTGCGGGTACTGCAGGAACTGACCGAACTGGGAGCGGGCTTCCGTATCGCCAGCCACGATCTGGAATTGCGGGGTGCCGGGGACCTGCTGGGCGCCAAGCAGTCCGGGCAGATCGCCGCCATCGGATTCGAAATGTATGCCGAGCTTCTGGAGGAGACCATCCTCGAGCTCAAGGGACAGCACAAGGAAGAACGAATCGATCCCGAAATCCGGCTCGGACTCTCGGCTTTCCTGCCCGAAAAATACCTGCCTGATCCCAATCAGCGCCTGGTTTTTTACAAGAAACTGGCGGCTGCCGTCGATGATCGGGTGATTTACGAAACCGCCGACGAATTGCGGGACCGCTACGGGGAGCTGCCTCCTCCGGCCATGCTGCTGCTCGAGGTCATGAAACTGCGGGTTCTGATGAAGCGGCTGCGGATCGAACTGGCCGAATACGACGGTCACAACCTGATTTTCGGATTCCGTGCCGACACCCCCGTGACGCCCGATCAGATTCTGGGGCTGATGCGGGCGCAGGACGGGCGCTACCGTTTTACCCCGGACTATCGTCTGACGGTCCGCAGCGGTCGTCTGGCCGGGGAAGGGGTTTTGGAAACGGCCAAAAAAGAATTGCATGGTTTTCTTCAGCTGTGATAGCTTCTACCCGTTGTCCGGCCCATTTTCGACTGTTTTTCGCCGGCTTTTGCCCTTCCCATGCAACCGGCGGAAAATTTTTTACCGGCTTTTCAAGCTCAGGCACGAGCTGGTTATTATGAACAACGTCCAATCAAGGAACCCCCTCGCCATGTCTCGCGGCAGAAACCCCTATCTGATCCTTCTCGTTCTGTTCGCCCTGCTTCTTGCTGCCTGCCAGGAGCCCGATAAGCTGGAGTCCTCGGTCCTGCTCAGGGTCAATGGGCGGATAACCACGCTCGATCAGTTCCAGGGGGAAGTATCCCGCCTTATGTCAGCGGAAAACGGTATGTCCAAGGAACGACGCAAGGAGCTGGAGCGATCGCTGCTGGCGCAGAAGATCGACCGCGAAATCGTCCTGGAACAGGCGGACCAGGCCGGTATCCAGATTCCGGTGGAACAGCTGCAGTCGGTTGTTGAGGAGAATCTGGCTGAATACTCGGCCGGAGATTTCGAACAGATGCTCAGGGAACAGCACCTGACCATCGAAGAGTGGCGCAGGCAGCTGGAGGAAAATCTGCGTATCGAAGCGGCCGCCCGGCGCCTGGCCTACGACCGGATTACGATCACCGAACAGGAGATAGCCGACTATTACCGGGAGCATCGGGAGGAGTTTAACCACACCGAGCAGGTGCGGACCCGGCAGATAGCCGTTGGCAGCGAGGACGAAGGGCAGCGGGTGCTGGGCCTGCTGCATCAGGGAATGGATTTCGGCGACGCCGCTCAGAAGTTCTCCCGTTCGCCCGATGCCGAGCAGGGCGGCGATCTCGGTTTCTTCAGTCGTGGAGAAATGCCGGTCGAATTCGATCAGGTCGTTTTCTCCCTGCCGCCGGGACGGATCAGCGATCTGGTCCACTCCGAATACGGATTCCACATATTCCTGGTCGAGGAGCGCCGTCCCGCCCGTCGCATGTCGCTTGCCGAGGTTCGTGACGAAATCATCGCCAGACTGCGGGAGACCAAGGAGGAAAAAGCCTATCAGGATTGGTTGCAGGCTCTTCGCAGCCAGGCATCCATAGAGGTCGACTGGTCATTACTGTAGACCGTCACTGGGTCTTGGGAATTTCTGGAAAAAACAAGGAATCAAACATGAAGCGTATTGTTCTGATGGCGATAATTGCCGTGCTGACGGCCGTCCCGTATGCCGAAGCTCAGGTCGTCAGTCGCATCGCCGCTATTGTCAATGACGAAATCATCACAACCGGACAGCTCGATCGCGAACTGGACCGGATGCTGGCCGAAAACCCGCAGGAGGACCTGACTGAAGAAAAACGCCAGGAACTTCGTCGGGAACTGCTTTCCAGGCTGATTGACGACCTGCTGGTCGACCAGCGGGCCAAAAAGATAGGCATTGCGGTTGCCGAAGAGGAGATCGACAAAGCCATCGCCGATGTCCAGCGGCAGAACGGCATCGACCGGGAGCAGCTCGAAGCCGCCCTCACTGCCCAGGGAATGACCTTCCCGGAGTACCGGGCCAAACTGGCCAGGCAGCTGCTTAATTTCAAGCTTGTGGGACGCGAGATTCGCAGCGAAGTCGAAGTGACCAACCAGGAATTGCGGAATTATTTCCAGGAAAACATCGACGAATACCGGGAAGCGCCTTTTATTCGGCTTAGCCGGCTCAGTTTCCCCCTTCCGTCCGGGGCCGACGCCAACCAGATCGCGGCCCTGCGCAGCCTTTGCCAGGAAGCCCGGCAGGAGTTGCGCCTTGGGACTCCCTTTGGGGATGTGCTGGAAAAGTTCACCAGGGACAAAGGCGGCGATGGCGGCGCCATGGGGACTTTCGGCGAGGGAGAGTTGACCGAGCCCTTTGCCGGGGCAGTGCGAAATCTGGAGGTTAGGCAGGTCAGCGAGGTGATCGAGACCCCTGCAGGTTTCCATATCCTCTATGTGGAGGAAAAAAATCCGGGCAGAGTTCCCGATTTTGAGGAAGTTCGGGACCAGCTCAGCAAAATGATCCTCGAGCGCAAGCGGGAGGAGGCTCTGCAGGGCTGGGCCGAAAACCTGAAAAAGGAAGCCCATATCGAAATCAAGCTGTAATGACCGGCTTCAGCCGGTTTCCCGCCCGCCGGCCCCCCGGCGGGTTTTTTTATTCAGGGGTGAGGAGTGAGGGATTAGGTTTTTCCAAATCGAAATCGCTATCGAAATCGAAATCGGGTGTAAGCCTTTTCGTTTTGGCTGGGTTTTGGTGTCCGAACCCAAGTCAAAAGCCAAAGGCCGATTTCGATCCCGATCCCGATTTCGATTTGGATGAAAATCTAACTCCTGCCGTTTACACTCCCTGCTGTTTTCCAATTGAGCCTTGTCGGGATTTGGAGTTATACTGCGCATTTGGCGAGGCGGACATGAAAAAATCCCTGATTCTGACCATGGGCGATCCTGCCGGGGTCGGTCCCGAAATCATTCTCAAGGCCTGGCTGGCGGGACAGCTGGATGCGTGGGCCGGGTCCCTGCTGGTGGCCGGCGACCCCTTTGTGCTGAGTCGTGCAGCCGAAGTGCTGAAGGCAGAAATCAGGGTTGAAGAAAACAAGGCGGGGCTGGCTACACATCAAATGCGCGCCGGGGAGCGATTTCTCGCTCTGCGGGCCCTTTCGGATCTATCAGTCGAAAATCCGGCCTGGGGGCGCCCGACCGCGGCCTGCGGCGCGGCCATGGTGAAGTACATCGAGTGGGCCTGCGATCGCTGCCTCGCGGAGGAGGCGTCGGGCATGGTGACGGCGCCGATCAGCAAGCAGGCCATACTCGCCGCCGGTTGCGAGGCTCCGGGCCATACCGAGCTGCTGGCCAGCCGCTGCGGGGCAGGCAAGGTGGTGATGATGCTGGCCGGGGAACGTCTCAGGGTCTGTCTGGTGACGACCCATCTGGCCTTGAGGGATGTGCCGGGAGCGCTGAATACACCGGACATTCTGGAAACCATCCGGATCACCGACAGCTCCCTGCGGCGGTTCTTCGGCCTGTCCCGTCCTCGACTGGCGGTACTGGCCCTCAATCCCCATGCCGGCGAAGGCGGGCGGTTCGGCGACGAAGAGACCCGCATCATCGCACCGGCCATCGAGACGGCGCGCCGCGAGGGCATTCTTGCCAGCGGTCCGCACAGCGCCGATGCCCTGTTTCATTTCGCCGCCAGGGGGGATTACGACGCGGTGATCTGTATGTACCATGACCAGGGCCTGATTCCTCTCAAGCTGCTGCATTTCAGCGATGGGGTCAATGTGACTCTGGGCCTGCCGATTATCCGCACCTCCGTGGACCATGGCACTGCCTACGATCTGGCAGGCACTGGCCGCGCCGATAGTGCCAGCCTGGTGGCGGCGGTCAGAATGGCGGCGGGGATGGCTGTAAGGCAGTGAGGCGTGAGGGGTGAGGAGTGAGGGGTAAGGAGTGAGCCTTGGACTCGGGACCCGGGACCCGGGACCCGGGATTTTCTTATTATGAGCAAAAGCATTTTTATCAAGGGCGCCAGAGAGCATAACCTGAAGGGGATCGATCTGGAGATCCCCCGGGACAAGCTGGTGGTCATTACCGGGGTGTCCGGTTCCGGCAAGAGTACCCTGGCCTTTGACACTCTGTACGCCGAGGGCCAGCGCCGCTACGTGGAGAGCCTTTCCGCCTACGCCCGGCAGTTTCTGGAGCAGATGGACAAGCCCGACGTGGAAAGCATCGAGGGTCTGTCGCCGGCCATTTCCATCGAGCAGAAGACCACCTCGAAGAACCCCCGCTCTACCGTTGGCACCGTCACCGAAATCTACGACTACCTGCGCCTGCTGTTCGCCAGGACCGGGCGCATCCACTGTTACGAGTGCGGCAAGGAGATCGCGTCCTGGACGGTGCAGCAGATGGTCGACCGGATCATGACCCTGCCGGAAAAGACCCGTCTGCTGGTCCTGGCACCGATCGTGCGCGGGCGCAAGGGAGAATATCGCAAGGAATTGCGCCAGCTGCAGGCCGACGGCTTCGTCCGGATACGGATCGACGGGGAGTTGCACGAACTGGGCGGGGAGATCAGCCTCGACAAGAACAAACAGCATACTCTCGAGGTTGTAGTCGACCGTCTGGTGATCAAGCCGGGCATCGAGGGACGCCTGGCCGATTCCCTGGAAACGGCTCTGCGGCTGGCTTCGGGAGTGGTGCGGGTGGAGGAGGTGGACGGGGAGAGCCGGCTCTATTCCGAACAGCACGCCTGTCCCGACTGCGGTATCTCCTACCCGGAAATCACCCCGCGAATGTTCTCCTTCAACAATCCCTACGGCGCCTGCCCCGATTGCGCCGGCCTCGGCACCCGCATGTACTTCGATCCGGAAGAGGTGGTGCCGAATCCCGACCTGTCCCTGCGGGAGGGGGCCATCGTTCCCTGGGAGACCCGCACCGGTTTTTATTATCACCAGCTGCTCGAGGCCCTGGCCGATCATTTCCAGTTCGACATCAACGCCCCCTTTAAAAGCCTGCCCGACAAGCTGCGGAGTGTTCTTCTGTACGGGTCCGGCCGGGAGAAGGTGAAATTCTTTTTTGATCAGGGCGGCCGGCGGCATTTCTATGAAAAGACATTTGAAGGAGTGATCCCCAACCTCGAACGCCGCTATCACGAAACCGACTCGGACCGGGTGCGGGAAAATCTCGGCCGGTTCATGAACGTGATGCCCTGTCCGACCTGTGACGGCGCCCGTCTGCGCAAGGAGGTCCTGTTCGTGCGGGTGGGAGGCAAGAATATCCGCGAGATCTGTGCCCTGTCGATCCGCGATGCGGAGGCGTTCTTCGCCCATCTGGAACTGACGGAAAAGGAGGCGGAAATCGGCCGCCGGATTCTCAAGGAGATCCGCCAGCGGCTGTCTTTTCTGACCTACGTCGGTCTCGACTACCTGAGTCTCGATCGCACCTCCGGAACCCTGTCGGGCGGCGAGGGGCAGCGCATCCGATTGGCCACCCAGGTGGGTTCGTCCCTGGTCGGAGTGCTCTACATCCTCGACGAACCCTCCATCGGACTGCATCAGCGGGACAACCGGCGCCTGCTCGACACCCTCAAGCGCCTGCGCGACCTCGGCAATACTGTGCTGGTGGTGGAACACGATGAGGAGACCATTCTCGAGTCGGACCATGTCATCGACATGGGGCCGGGGGCCGGCATCCATGGCGGAGAGGTGGTCGCCCAGGGGACACCGGCGGAGATCATGGCCTCTCCCCAGTCCCTGACCGGACGCTATCTGTCCGGGGAACTGACCATTCCGCTTCCGGCTGAACGCCGCACGGGGGAGCGCTTTATTCAGATCCGGGGAGCACGGGAAAACAATCTGAAGAACGTGGACGTCGCCATCCCCCTTGGGGTCATGACCTGCATCACCGGGGTCTCCGGTTCGGGCAAGTCGACCCTGATCATCGACACCCTGTTCCGCGCCCTGTCCCAGCGCCTCTACCGTTCCCGGGAAAAGGCCGGCAAGGTCGAAGACATCGTCGGTGTGGAGATGCTGGACAAGGTGATCGATATCGATCAGTCCCCGATCGGTCGCACGCCCCGCTCCAACCCGGCCACCTACACCGGGGTTTTTACCGATATCCGGGACCAGTTCGCCCAGCTTCCGGAAGCCAAAATGCGCGGTTACCAGCCGGGGCGGTTTTCCTTCAACGTCAAAGGGGGGCGCTGCGAGGCCTGCCAGGGGGAAGGAATCCTCAAGATCGAGATGCATTTTCTGCCCGACGTTTATGTTCAATGCGAGGTGTGCAAGGGTGCCCGCTACAACCGGGAGACCCTGGAAGTGCGCTACAAGGGGATGAACATTGCGGAGGTGCTGGACCTGACGGTCAACCAGGCGCTGAAGTTTTTCGAAAACATTCCCCGGATCCGCGGCAAGCTGGAGATGCTGCGGGATGTGGGCCTGGGATACATTCATCTGGGGCAGAGCGCCACCACCCTCTCCGGAGGGGAGGCCCAGAGAGTCAAACTGGCCAAGGAGCTCGGCAAGCGGGCGACCGGGCGCACCATCTATATTCTGGACGAACCGACCACGGGCCTGCATTTCGCCGACATCCGGAAACTGCTCGATGTCCTCCACCGATTGGTCGATACCGGGAATACGGTCCTGATCATCGAGCACAATCTCGACGTCATCAAGACCGCCGACCATATTATCGATCTGGGGCCGGAGGGGGGCAGCCGGGGCGGCGAAATTGTGACTGTCGGCACACCGGAGGATGTGGCCCGGGTGACTGCGTCCCATACCGGACGCTACTTGCGATCGCTCCTGAAACTATAGCCTGTCTGACGTGTCGATTTTTTACCCGTTGTCCAAAGGTAGACCATGAACAGAATCGCCAAGCGCATGAAAAACCTGGAACCCGGCAAGGCTCTGATCCTGTATTATGCCGCAGCCGTTCTCATTGGCGGTGTCCTGCTTTCGTTGCCGATTGCCGCCAACGGCGAACCCCTCTCCTTCCTCGACGCTCTTTTTACGGCCACCTCCGCCCAATGCGTCACCGGCCTGGTGGTGGTGGATACCGGGACCAAGCTGACCCTGTTCGGACAGTGGGTGGTGCTGGCGCTGATCCAGGTCGGCGGCCTGGGAATAACCACTTTTTCGGTCTATCTTTTTTTCTATCTGGGATTGGGAGTGGGACTCCGTGATCGTTGGATGCTCCAGGAAACCCTGGTACACACCCAGGTGGAATCGATGCGGGATCTGATCCGTGCGGTTTTCGTTCTGACCCTGATCATCGAGGGTATCGGCGCCGGGGTGCTGGCCTTCGCTTTCATCCCCGATCTTGGTTGGGGGAAAGGCATCTACTACGCCGTTTTTCATGCCGTCTCCGCTTTCTGCAACGCCGGGTTTTCCCTTTTTCCCGACAGCCTGATCACCTACCGGTCCAACCCGCTGGTCAACCTGACAATCATGGGTCTTATTATTCTGGGCGGCATCGGCTTTCTGGTGATGAAGGAAGTGTTTGATCTGCTCAAGCCGGGTCAGGGCCGTCGCCGGCTGTCGCTGCACACCCGGCTGGTTTTTCTGACCACCGTCATCCTCATTTTCGGGGGGGCCGGCCTGATCGGATTGTTGGAATGGCGCACCTCTTTTATCGAAATGGGGGTCGCGGAAAGCCTGTGGACAGCCTTTTTCCAATCGGTAACGGCAAGGACGGCCGGGTTCAATACCATCGATCTCAATCTGCTTGAGGTGCCGACCCTGTTTCTGATCATGTTCCTGATGTTCGTCGGCGCTTCCCCCGGTTCCTCCGGAGGAGGGATCAAAACCACCAGCCTGGCCCTGGTCATCGCCGTACTGCACAGCTGGCTGAAGGGAAATCCCCATACCAACGTCTTTCGCCGTACCCTGCCGGAAGCGGCAGCGTCAAAGGTGATGACCCTGGTGATGACCGCCCTGCTGGTGCTGGTGGGTTCGATTTTTCTTCTGCTTGCCGTGCAGTTGCAGGGGTTGTCCGCCGGATCGAGCCGCGGACTTTTTATTGAATACGCTTTCGAAGCGGTTTCGGCTTTCGCGACCGTCGGTTTGTCTCTGGGAGCGACGACCAAGCTGGTGCCCGCCGGCAAATTGCTGATTATTTTGCTCATGTTCATTGGCAGGGTCGGTCTGCTGACGGTCGCTTTTACCATGTTGCGGCGCTCCAGGGATTATTCCGTTCGCTATGCGGAAGAAAACATCATGATCGGTTAGCCGTCTGCTCATTCAGATAGCGGTCCGGCCAAGGTTGCGGCGGCTCGCTTCAAGGAGATTCGTCATGTCACGTTTCTGTGTCATCGGTTTGGGAAATTTCGGGTTTCATGTTGCCAAAACCCTCTACCAGGAGGGTCACGAAGTCATTGCCATCGATCTCGACCGGGACAAGGTTCAGCGGATCAAAAACTATTCTTCCGTGGCGATCATCGGCGATGCCTCGAGCAAGGATTTCCTCAAGAACCAGGGGGTCGGGGAAATGGATGCGGTGGTCATTTCCACAGGGGAGCGTTCCCACCTTTCCACCATAATCGTCCTGCACCTGAAGGAGATGAATCTCAAGCGGATCCTGGTCAAGGCGGTAGACGAGGATCATGGCCGCATTCTGGAAAAAGTCGGCGCCACCGACATCATCTTTCCGGAAAAGGATATGGCCATCAAGACGGCGAAAGGTCTGTCGAGTTCCAACATCCTCGAATTCATCCCTGTTGCTGAGGACTATTCAATTACCGAGGTTGGCCCACCGGCCCACTTCATAGGCAAAAACCTGATCACTCTCGATCTGCGCCGGAAGTTCCATGTGACAGTCATCGGGATCAAGGATGTATTGACCGGGGAATTTATCACCCTCCCTTCCCCCACCCACATTATCAAGGACAGTGATCTGCTGGTTCTGATCGGCAAGGCCGAGGACGTGGAAAAAGCCTGCCGGGAAAAGTGACCGTGACTCGGGGGGAGAGGACCACGGTTGACATCGCCGTAGGAAGCGTTACAATAAATGGCGGCATTGTGCCGGTAACTACGTTTATTTATTGAAAAAAGGGGGATGTTGACATGCCTGATCTGAAGAACAGCCAGACGGAAAAAGATCTCAAGGAAGCCTTTGCCGGGGAATCCCAGGCCAACCGCAAATACCTTGCTTTCGCCCTGCAGGCGGAAAAGGAGGGATACCCGCAGGCCGCCAAGCTGTTCCGGGCTGCCGCCGAAGCGGAGACGGTTCATGCCCATGCCCATCTACGAGCCCTGGGCGGGATCGGCAAGACCATCGACAACCTCAAGGAAGCAGTGGGCGGGGAAACCCATGAATTCAAGGAAATGTATCCTCCCATGATCGAGGAGGCTGCGGCCAAGGGTTTTGCAGCGGCCGAGCGCACCTTCCGCTTTGCCAATGCCGTCGAGGAAGTGCATGCCGGCCTCTATCAGAAGATGCTCGACAACCTGGAAAATGCCGAGCCGGTCGATTACTTTGTCTGCAGCGTCTGCGGGCATACCCTGGAGGCCGAACCTCAGGGACCCTGCGAGGTTTGCGGCGCCGCTCCCAAGGCTTTCAAAAAAATCGTTTGATCGATACCTATAGCAATCACCGACTCCGGGAGGACCCTGAGGGTCCTCCCGGAGTCTTTTTGGGGTGGAAAAAAAGCGGAGTCACTTCTCGATCATGGAAAAATGCCCTGTTTGCAAGGAAGTCAAAAAGGGAAAATACTGGTGCAGTGCCTGCAAAACGGTCTTTGTCTGCCCCATGACCAATTGCGGTGCGGTCATCCGTAATCGAGACGCGGAATCCTGCCCCCGCTGCGGCCTGTTGTTCCGGGACTATATTCAGAATCGCAAGATGTATCGCCAGTGTCCCAAATGTGGAAAAAAACAGGGTCTTTCCGAAATCCAGTGCAAATATTGCAAGCACTGGTTCAACTGCCCCACCTGCGGCCACAAGGTCCCGGCAACCAGTATGCTGACCTGCCCGCGTTGCGGCACCACCCTGCAGCGCTGATTTTCATCCACCGCCTTCCCTAACCATTCATTAAACAGGGGTGCCTTCCAGGAATGCTGCCCTTGCTGAAAATCGTTTTTACGGTTCTGGTCACTGCAGCAGCCTTTTTCTCCGCCGGCCATGCCCTGTTGCACAAACGGGACCCGCGATCGGCTCTGGGCTGGGTTGCCGTATGTTTCGCCCTGCCGATCGTCGGGCCTTTGTTTTACTGGCTGCTGGGCGTCAACCGGATCCGCACCCGGGCCCGGGACTGGCAGGCCCAACTCCGGGATAGCCGCACCGTCGCCCCGGCCGGCTACTGTTCCTGGTCCTCCCGCCGGCAGGAATCCATCACCCTTCGTGACGAAAATTACGCCTCGCTGCTGGCCCTGGCCGACAAGGTTACCCGCAGGCCCCTGCAGGCCGGGAACCGGGTTGCGCTCCTGCATAATGGCGAAGACGTCTATCCGGCCATGCTGGAGGCCATTCGCGGGGCCCGGGAATCGGTCTACCTTTCAACCTATATCTACGATACCGACAGCAGCGGACGGGCCCTGGCCTACGTCCTGATCGCGGCGGCCGAACGCGGGCTCGATGTGCGGGTGTTGATCGACGGCCTGGGAGAGCTCTATTCCCTGCCCCTGGCCCGAAGTCTGTTTCGCCACAGCCCGGTGCATTTCGCACGCTTTCTTCCTCCCTCTCTGTCCGGCCGGGGCCTTCACTTCAATCTGAGGAACCATCGCAAACTGCTGATCGTGGACAGTCAGAAAGGATTCACCGGCGGCATGAATATCGGCGACCGGCATCTGGCCGGCCTGAGTGGCCGCCGTCAGGCCCTCGATATCCATTTTCAGGTGGAAGGTCCGGTTGTCGGGCAGATGCTGGAAGCCTTCATGGAAGACTGGCAGTTCGTGACGGGAGACGTTTTCCCCTCCATCCCCTATCGCCCGCCTCTTCCGGGAGGAGAGGCGCTCTGCCGGGGCATCAGCGCGGGACCCAATGAGGACTTCGAAAAGCTGCGCTGGATCTATCTTGGCGCCATCAACTGCGCCCTTCGGCGAATCCGCATCATGACCCCCTATTTCATTCCCGATCGAACCTTGATGGCAGCTCTCAATGCCGCGGCTCTGCGCGGTGCGGAAGTCATCCTGCTGCTGCCCGCCAAAAGCAATTTGCCCTATGTCAGTTGGGCTTCGCGAGCCTATTACCGGGAACTGATCGAATACGGTGTTCGCCTGTACCTGCAGCCGCCCCCCTTTGTCCACAGCAAGCTGGCGCTGATCGATGAACAATATGTGCTGATCGGAAGCGCAAATCTCGACCCCCGCAGCCTGCGGCTCAATTTCGAGTTCAACCTGGAGGTTTACGACCGGGGCCTCAACCAGACACTGGCCGATTACTTCGACAAAGCCTGCGAGCGGTCAAGCCTGGTTTCCCTTGATGAGCTGAACCGGCAAGGTCTGGCGGGTCAGGTCAGGGACGGGGTGGCCAAGCTCTTCTCCCCCTATTTGTAAGTGCCCTGAGCGCTTGCTTCTGCTATAATCCCACCACTTCGCAATCAGGCAAAATCAGCAAGGAACCATGGATAAAGACGATATTTTCACCCGAATGAAGGATCCCGTTCCGCCTTTCGAATTCAACGAGGGAGTGGTGCGGGTTTTTGACGATATGATTCACCGCTCGGTCCCCGGCTACGAGGAAATTCTTCGGCGGCAGGCCCAGCTGACAGCCCTGTTCTATCAGGTTGACAGCCTGATTTACGACCTCGGCTGTTCCAACGGTAATTTCGGCTTTCGCCTCTGTCAGGAAATGGGGAACAGGGATTTTTCCATGATTGCGGTGGACAACTCCCCGGCCATGCTGCAAGTCTACCGGGAACGCCTGGCGGCAATGCCATGCGGGAAGGCCATTCGCCTGGTCGAAGGCGATCTGGGTCTTCTGGAGCTGTCGCCGGCTTCGGTGGTGGTGATCAATCTGACCCTCCAGTTTCTGCCCGTGGAGGGGCGGGAAGACCTGTTAAACAGGGTTTTTCATGCTCTGCTGCCCGGCGGGATTCTGCTGCTGACGGAAAAGGTGGTCCATGAAAATGCCGATCTGAACGCCCTGCAGCAGGATTTCTATTATCGCTTCAAAAAGGAAAGGGGTTATTCCGAACTGGAGATCAGCCGGAAACGGGAGGCCCTGGAAAGGGTGCTGATCCCGGAAAGCCTCGAAGGGCACCTGCAGCGGCTGCAGAAGATCGGGTTCCGGCAGATCGATGTCTGGTTCAAGTGGTTCAATTTCGCCGCCCTGATCTGCCGCAAGGAGCCGGCTTGATGCATCGCTTCATGGAGAGATGCAGAGAGTTGGGGCTATCTGCCTGGGAAGGGGATTTCCGTACCCTTCTCGAGGAAAAGGCCCGCTTTCTTCAAGAAGTGGACGGCAATGCCAAACGTCGGCTCCGGCTGTTGGAGGAATTGGGCGATATCGTACCGTCCCGGATCGAACTGGGAGAGGACCGGATCTGCATCGGCCGGGCGGAGGACCTTTCGACCCGAGCGAGAGAAGAGCTGAGAAACCTTCTGCTGGCCTTTCAGCCCTGGCGAAAGGGTCCTTTCGACATCTTCGGCATTGAGCTGGACAGTGAGTGGCGTTCCGATCTCAAATGGAACCGGTTCAAGGACCATATCGCTCCCCTTGCCGGCCGCCGGATCCTCGATGTCGGCAGCAGTTGCGGCTATTATCTGTTTCGCATGGCCGCCCATGGTCCGCGACTGGCTCTCGGCATCGAACCCTATGCCCCTTTTTTCTGCCAGTATCTTCTCCTGCAGCGCATGATCCGCCATCCGGACGTTCACTGCCTGCCATTGAAGCTGGAAGAGATGCCGGCGATCGAGGACTGTTTCGACACACTGTTCCATATGGGAGTCCTGTACCACCAGCGGTCGCCGCTCGATGCCCTGAAGCAGTTGGCCGGGCTGCTGCGGCCCGGAGGCGAACTCGTGCTGGAAACTTTGGTCATCGAGGGGGAGGAGGAATCCGCTCTTTCGCCCTCAGGCCGCTACGCCAAAATGAACAACGTCTTTTTTCTGCCGACGGTCTCCTGCCTGGCCGGTTGGTTGGCCAGGGCCGGTTTCGTCAATATCCGCTGTGTCGACCGAACCTGGACCACGGAACAGGAGCAGCGGAAGACAGACTGGATTCAGACCGAAACTCTGAGCGATTTTCTCGACCCGGCCGATCCCCGGCGGACGGTCGAGGGCTATCCCGCTCCCTTGCGGGCGGTGCTGCTGGCCGAGCGGAGATGAAGGTTCTTGCGCTACGCGCGGGTCTCGGGGTGCCCGCGTAAAGGGGTGTCTGTCGCCTGGATGGCGACAGTCAAGCCCCAAGGATGGGTTTATGCGGCCCCTTGGAGCGGGTGCCCCGAGACCCTCACAGTCCGATCCCGATTTCGATAGCGATTTCGATACCGATGAAAACCTTTTGCAAAGGAGGCTGCCATGCCGATCATCACCCTGGGGATTTCCCCGCAGACGACAGAGAAAAAAGAACAGCTTATCGCCCGCCTGACCGCTGCCGCCGCCGAGGTGACGGGGATCCCCGCCGAGAAATTCATCGTGGTCATCGACGAAACCCCGCGGGAAAACATCGGTGTGGGGGGAGTGCCGCTGAGCAAGCTGGTTCCCTGAATTTTTACTTCAAGATCAAAAGCTTTCACCACAGAGCACACCGAGGACACAGAGAAAATCATGGCCTAACTTTGGGCTTTGGTGAGCGGAGCAGACGTGTGCTGGAAACATTCTCAAGGAGGAATTCATGAAAAAATCTCTCGGCGTGCAGACCCTGGCCCAGCCCTGTCCGGTCTGGCTCGTCGGTTCCTACGATTCTGAGGGCAAGCCGAATCTGGCCACCGTTGCCTGGGGCGGCATCTGCTGTTCCAAGCCGCCCTGCGTGACCATTTCCCTGCGGCCCGCCACCCATTCCCACGCCAGTATCCTGGCCCGCAAGGCCTTTACCGTCAATGTGCCCGGAGTGGCCTTTGCCAAACAGGCCGATTACTGCGGCATCTCTTCCGGCCGGGATGTGGATAAATTCGCCGCTGCGGGCCTGACCGCCGTCAAAAGCGATCTGGTGGATGCTCCCTATGTCGACGAGTTTCCCCTGATCATCGAATGCAGGCTGCAGCAGACGGTCGAGGTCGGCGGCCACACACAGTTCATCGGCGAAATCGTCGACGTCAAGGCCGATCCGGGGGTCCTCACGGAAAAGGGTCTTCCCGATATCGAAAAGGTGCGGCCGATGATCTTCACCCCGGTGATCCGGACCTATCACGGCATCGGAGACTATCTCGGCCAGGCTTTTTCCATCGGCAAGGAGATCGGGTAGGCGACGCCAAGTTGCCATTTCACTCCCCCTTGGATAAACTCAAAGGACACATCGGGGGAGGAAACCATGTGGAAATTCAATATCCTGGCGACCATGGCCCAGCAAGGGCGATATGGCCAGTTGCTGCATGAGCTGTCCGAGCTGGGCGAGTTTCACAAGACCACGTTTCATGGAGTGATTTTGGGGCAAGTGGAGGAGGTTGAGCCGTTTCTGGAGGCGATTCGCAAAAGACGGCAGGAGCGACTCATCGCCTTTCAGGATTTGGGCCGAATAGTGCCCTTGGAAACGGTTTTCACCTTCGAGCTTGACGATTTCCTTCCCCAGCTTTGTCAGGTCATTCGACCGCATCTGGAACAATTGGTGGACCGCCGCTTCCACGTCCGGTTGGAACGGCGGGGATTGAAGGGAGAAATTGTTTCTCCGGATGTCGAACAGGCCCTCGATGCCTTCATCCTTGACGAATTGGCGGATATGGGCCACTCCGCTCAGGTAAATTTCGAGGATTCGGATGTAGTGGTGGCCATCGAAACCATCGGCGATCGCTGCGGAGTCGGATGGATCACCAAAAATCTGACCGAGCGGTATGAATTCGTGCGGGTGGACTGATCCAGTCGAAATGAAAGGGAATCTTGGAGATTTTTGTTCCAGGATATCAGAAATTGTTTCGCACCGGGGAGCTGGCCTCCCGGGTGAGGCAGACCTTTCAGCATCTTGGTAATTGCGACCTCTGCCCGAATCGGTGCCGGGCCAATCGTATCATGGGCCGGCAGGGGGCAGCTTGTCGGACCTCCCGCCAGGCAAGGGTCGCCAGTTACGGTGCTCATTTCGGAGAAGAGCGCCCCCTCGTCGGTCGGAACGGTTCGGGCACCATATTTTTCAGCGGCTGCAATCTGGCCTGTGTCTTTTGCCAGAACTGGGACATCAGTCAGCAGGACCGGGGCCAGGAGGTTTCCGTCGAAAGACTGGCGTCCATCATGCTCGCCTTGCAGGAGCAGGGCTGCCACAACATCAACCTGGTTTCCCCGACCCATGTGGTGGCGCCGGTGCTGGCAGCCCTGGCCATCGCTGCGCGTCGGGGTTTGAGACTGCCGCTGGTCTATAACAGCGGAGGATACGACAGCCTGCCGACCCTGGCCCTGCTCGACGGGGTGATCGACATCTACATGCCGGACATGAAATTCGCCGAATCGACGGCGGCCAGGCGATACACGGGCGTGGCCGGCTATGCGGAGGTCAACCGGGCAGCGGTGCTCGAAATGCATCGACAGGTCGGCGACCTGGTACTGAACCAGGGTATCGCCGTGCGCGGATTGCTGGTGCGCCACCTGGTGCTCCCCGATAACCTGGCCGGCACCGACCGCATCGTCGCCTTTCTGGCCGAAGAAGTATCCCCCGAAACCTACCTTAATCTGATGGATCAATACCGGCCCTGCTATTGTGCCGGACGCCATCCTCCCTTGGATCGCCGTTTGACCGGAGCCGAGTTTCAACGCGCCCGCGGGTGGGCGAAAGCCGCCGGACTGAAGCGCCTTGATTGAGATCCGCGTCGAATGTTACGAGGGTTATCGGGGCCGGGAAACGCCCCGCAGGTTTTTCCTGGACCGGAAGCAGGTCGAAGTGACGGAGATCCTGGATCGTTGGCTGGCGCCGGATCACCGGTATTTCAAACTCCTGGGAGATGACGGCATCCTCTATATCATTCGCTACGAAAATTCCGAAGACCGCTGGGAATTGATCCTCGTCAATGCCCAGCCCGCCTCACCAGAGTAGTATCTGACCATAATAAAAAATCAAAACTGCCGGGACTCACACAGCGCGCCTTACTTTTCGTTGTCAGTGAAGCTTCGTTGTCAGTGAAGCGATAGCGAAACGGTTGTCGTTGTCGTAATCGAAAAAAGTCACTCTTGAAGCGAGCACGATTACGATTACGACTACGACAACGAAAAGGCGTATGGGAGATTTATGAATCGCCCCTGCTGGGGATACCCCTCACTTCTCACCCGGGGTTAAGCCTCCTGCCCTGCTGCGAAGAGTTCGAGAAAAGCCTTGAGGGCCGGCGAGGGCTTCATTTCCCTGCGGCGGACGAAGAGGGTCGGGACCCGGGCAAAAACCTCGGGCAGGGTGTGGATGCGGACCATGGAGCGGAAAGGCTCGCGGTCGACAAAGGAGCGCGGCAGCATGGTGATCCCCATGCCCGCACCGACACAACCAAGGATGGCATCGAAGGTGCCGAATTCCATGACCTTGACCGGAGTGATACCCTGGTCCCGCAGCCAGTGTTCCAGATTGCGCCGGCAGGAACACCCGGGGCGATACACAAGGATGGCGCTGAAGTTTCCCGGTTCCGGCATGGCACCACCCGGGGCGGTGACCAGAACCATCTCCTCCTCGGAAATTTGCTCCTGCACGATCTCGGCATTGGCAACAGGGCCGCCGACGATGGCCCCTTCCAGCTCTCGGTTCAGAACCTGCTGAACCAGCTCCAGGCTGGCTCCGGTTTCGATCCCGATCTCGACCTCGGGATAGCGGCTGTGGTAGCGGGCGAGGATCGCAGGCAGGCGCACTGCCGCCACGGTATCGATGGTGCCGACGGCCAGAGGTCCGCTCGGCCGGGATTCCCCTTTGACCGCCAGGCGGGCTTCATCGATTGTTCTGAGAATCTGCCGGGCGTAATTTTGCAGGGTCTTTCCGGCACTGGTGGGAATCATGCCCCTGCCCGTGCGTATGAAGAGCGGGGTGCCGAGTTCAGTCTCCAGGCTGCGGATGCGGGAGGTCACGTTGGACTGAACATAGTTCAGTCGTTCGGCAGCCCTGGAGACGCTTCCTTCTTCCAGCACTGCGATAAAAATGCGCAAACTGCCAACATCCATAAAGGGCTCCGATATCATTTTTGTTGATAGTTTCGATCAGTTTAAATCATTTGACTTGAAGGAGCCATTGTTTTTATTGTAAGGGAGAAAGCCATGAGAGAGGAAACCAATACCCGAGTCCGCATGTTCGGCAGCCTTCACACTCTGCGCAAAAACCAGGGTCTTGCCCCTGTCGCCGAGCTTTGTATTCCCCCGGAAGGGCGGACCGGTTTCGACGTCGCTGCGGAACTGGGTCTGCCGCTGGACAAGATCGAGGGGGTGTTCATCAACAATTTCGTCTATTCGCTGGAGGCGCTGATTCGTCCCGGCGACCGGGTCGCTATCATTTCCACCGGCGTACCGGGGCCGCATCGCTATTCGCAGGTAACGCATTCGATCTTTTGATCCTGTCCGGAAACAGGCGTTACCGCAGCACCGGTAGGTCAAGGAAGAGGAGAAATGCCTATGGAAAATTGCCAGTGCCAGCCCAATACCACGGTGCGCATGTTCGGAGCCCTTCATACGATCCGCCGAGAGCGGGGTCTTCCCCCCTTCGAAGAGATGTGCATTCCCCCGGAGGGCCGTTCAGGGCTCGATATCGCTTACGAGCTGGACTTGCCGTTGGACAAGATCGAGGGGATATTCATCAACAATTTCGCCCGATCGCTGGATGAAGTCGTCCATCCCGGTGACAAGGTCGCCTTCATCTCCACCGGAGTTCCAGGGCCCCATCGCTATTCTCTCGGTATTCATTCCGCCGGCAAGCACCTGCGGTAGGTGGAAAATAACTGGAAGGGTCTGTCCTGCGACAGGCCCTTTTTTACGCCGCGTGTTCGAGGTCTTGACGAATCAGGCAGCGGCAGGGATCATCAACCTCAGCTGGCAGAGCCGCACTTTCCCGGAATTCGTCATCTTTCCCCCTCTTATCCATAAATCCAAAATGAAATTCGTTTTCATCTGTGGAAAAATAGTAGGAATGTCAAGGGAGTAGTCTTTTTGAGTGAGGAATGAGGATGAATCGTGAAACCGATATTTATTCCTCCTGTTTTTCTGAAAGAACCCGGTGGCTTTCCTCCAGCATATCCATGATCGGGATTTGCTGGGGACAATGTTTTTCGCACAGGCCGCACCGCATGCAGTTGGAGGCCAATGCGGTGGCATTCATCGTGATGGTGTAAATGCGGTGGGGAAAACGGACGTCTCCATAAATGAAACGGTCGTTGTAGATGCCGAAAATGCGGGGGATGTTGACGCCTGCCGGGCAGGGCAGGCAGTAGCCGCAGGAGGTGCAGGGCACCTTGATGCGCTGCCTCAGCTTGTCCTTCACCTGTTCGACAATCTGCAACTCCTCCGGGGCAAGAGATTCTGGCAGCGCCTCATTGGCAATTCTGCAGTTTTCCTCGACCTGGTCCAGATCGTTCATGCCGCTCAGCACCGAAGTCACCCCAGGGTGATCCCAGACCCAGCGCAGCGCCCACTCGGCGGGGCTCCTCCTGACCGGGGCGCTGTTCCACAAGGCCTGAACGTCCGCAGCACTCTCCCGAGCCAGATGGCCGCCTCGCAAAGGTTCCATGACCACTACGCCAAGACCTCTGGCAACCGCATAGTCCAGCCCTTCCCGGCCGGCCTGGATCTGTTCGTCCATATAGTTGTATTGGATCTGACAAAAGCTCCAATCGTATGCGTCGACAATGCGCTTGAACAGGGGCAATTCGTCATGAAAAGAGAAACCGGCAGCACCAATACGGCCGTCGCGAATGGCCCGATCCAGAAAGGTGAGGACGCCAAGGTGGTAGAGCTTTGTCCACCAGTCCGATTTCAGGGCGTGCAGAAGGTAAAAGTCGATGTGCTCGGTTTGCAGTCGCTCGAGCTGATCGTTGAGATAACGCTCGAAATCGGCAGCCGTTTCCACCGCCCAGGAAGGCAGCTTGGTGGCAATCCGCACCTTCTGTCGCAGCCCCCCCTGTAAAGCCCTGCCGAGAAAGGTTTCGCTGGTTCCCTTGTGGTAGGGATAGGCGGTATCGAGGTAATTGATGCCCCTCTCAATGGCGGCATGCAGAAGACGGGTGGCGCGTGGCTCGTCGATCTGTCCTTCATCCCCGTTCACGACCGGCAGGCGCATGCAGCCAAGACCGAGAATAGAGACTTCATTTCCAGCGCGGTCCAGTTTGCGATATTGCATGAGAGTTTCCCAAATCATTTTCTGGTGAAAAGAAGGGTTTCGAACAGGGTAGGTTCTTTGGCTCATGCTGTCAAGGCAGGCGGAGCCGTTGACCGCAAGGCAAGGAATGATTAGCATTTATACAGGCAGATTATTCCAGCCCGAGACCTCGACGAATCTGCCGGAAAGGAGTTGGTGATGCGGGTAGGAGAAGTCTGTAACCGGGAGGTGGTGATCACCGACAGGAACGCCACTCTGCTGGAAACCGCCAAGCTGATGCGCCAAAAGCATGTCGGGGATGTCGTGGTGGTCGATGATCGACCGGAAGGGCGCTATCCGATCGGGATCCTGACCGATCGGGATATCGTTGTCGAACTGATCGCCGAGGAGGTGGACGTAGGCCTTATGCTCGTTGGGGACTGCATGTCCTTCGACCTGGTCACGGCCAGGGAAAACGACGAACTTTTCCCCACTATCAAGCGCATGCGGGACAAGGGGATTCGCCGGTTGCCGGTGGTGGATGAGGCCGGTTTGCTGATCGGAATTCTGACGGTGGACGACCTGATCGATCTGATTGCCGAACAGCTTACCGATCTGGTCAGGCTGATGGGACACGAGCAGGACCGTGAGCGAACCCGCCGGGCCTGATCTCATTTATCGTCAGGGCAAAAACCAGGACCGCCAGCGCCGCCTTCTGATCAGCCGCCGCAGTTGGGGCAGATGCCGTTCCACCTCTTCCCGGCCATTGGCAATGGCCTCTTCGAAAAGAGAGAAATCGGCCCAGTGGCTGCCTCCGGTCTCCGGTCTCAGGAGCAGATCGGCCTTCAGGCTTTCCCGTGTGCCCAGGGCCCATCGGGTGATGGTTTCGGCGCGGGCCACAATGTCGAAGGCGCTGTCGGGAGATCGGAAAGGATCGAGGTCGCTGTTGACGTCGACGGAAATGACCAGATCGGCTCCCAGATTACGGACAGGAAGCACCGGGACGGCATCGATCCAGCCCCCGTCCACCAGCAGTCGTCCGTCGAGTTCAACAGGGGGAAAAACCCCCGGAATCGCACAACTGGCCGCCACGGCAAGCTGCAGCGGGCCCTGCCGAATGACGTGCTCCTCTCCGGAAATGAGATCAAGGGTCGAGGTGCAGAAGGGTATGCGGGTTTTCTCGATAGGAATATCGTCGATCAGAAAGGCGAAATTCTCTGTGGTGGCCGCCTGTTCAATGAACGACCGGCGGGTCATGAGCAGGGTGTAGAATATGCTTTTTTTTGCAAATTGGGAAAGCCGGTCGAACAGATTCGCTTCGGCGAGATCTTTTTCGACCATGTAATTGAAACGGGATTCCCGAAAGGCTTTGCTTTCAAGAAAAGCCGTGAACCGCCGTCTCACCGCTGCCGCATCAGGCTCGATCGCATACATGGCGCCGATGATGGCGCCCATGCTGGTACCGGCGATGCAATCGATGGGAATGCCGTACCGCTCAAAAGCTTCGAGCACGCCGATGTGCGATAAACCCCGCGCCGCTCCTCCTCCCAGCGCGAGTCCGATTTTACACCTGCCGAACATGATTCCTGCCCCCCAAGAAACAGCCCTCAGATCCGGTTACCCGTTCATAACGGGAACATTAAATCAGATCGATTCCTTCTATGCCATTAAATTCTGATTGGTTCGATCTGCCGTCTGTGATAAATTTCATTTAATTTAATAAACCCTAAAAAAGAGCCTGAGGAGATCATGCGGGGCATCAAGCAATGGCCGGCCGAAGAGCGGCCGCGGGAAAAACTTTTGGCGAAGGGCCCTCAGGCCTTGAGCGACGCCGAGCTTCTGGCACTCGTGCTGCGCACTGGTGATGCCTCTTCCAAGACGACCGCCATCGACCAGGCGAGGTTGTTGCTCCATCGGTTCGGCTCTCTTCGCACCCTGTCCGCCGCCTCCGCCTCCGAATTGCAAAAGGTCAAGGGGGTCGGGCAGGCCAAAGCCGCCGAGCTCCAGGCAGTGTTTGAAATCGCCCGCCGCTTCAGTGAGGAGCGTTTGCGCCCCGGCGACCGGTACACCTCACCGGAGGAGGTGTTCCGCCACTTCCTGCCCCGGTTGCGAGATTATAAGCGGGAGGTATTTCTGGCCCTGCTGCTCGACAGCAAGAACCGTTTACTGAGGGAGGTCTGTATTTCCGAGGGCAGCCTGACGGCGAGCATCGTCCACCCGCGCGAGGTTTTTGCGGCAGTGGTGCGGGATTCGGCGGCGGCGGTGCTGCTGGTGCACAATCATCCCTCCGGCGACCCGACCCCCAGCAGGGAGGATCGGGAGATTTCGATTCGACTGAAGGAGGCTGGGGAGCTGATGGGGGTCCGGGTCCTGGACCACATCATCATCGGCGATGAGGGGTATGTCAGTTTGGCGGATCGGGGGGTGTTGTAGCGGTTGCTTCGGTTGGGTGGGGCGTGATAAGGTGTCCACACGTTTGATTGCATGGACCGGGCGTATACCGGTCTTTTTTCGTTGGTAAAGAGAGAAACCAATACCGCGGGGCGGACTAACACCGCGGGGTTGCGTCCCCGCACGACGCCTTACTCTTTTGATGCGCGTCAAAAGAGTAAGCAGAAAAACGCGCCCCGGCTCCTTGCCCGCCTGCGGCGGGTTCCCTGCGCGGAGCAGACGTCGGGCGGGCGGAAAAAAACTCGCTCGCTGCGCTCCCTCAGACAGTTTTTCCGCCTTTTTCGCCCACCGTCCACTCCGCTCCGGCTGCGTCACAGGGGAATTGACAGGCAAGGGCTGAAAATCCAAAATCGCCTCACTCCTCACTCCTCACTCCTCACTCCTCACTCCTCACTCCTCACTCAATCTCATACAACGGGCCGGTGCCCAGACGGTGCACCTTCATCAGGTTGGTGGTCCCCTTGGCCGCGACAGGGCTGCCCATGGTGATGACGACCAGGTCGCCCCGCTGCAGTACCCCGGCTTCGATGACCGATTCTTCCATGGAATGGATCTGGGCTTCGGTGCTGCCCTGGAAGTCGACCTGGATGGAGCGTACCCCCGAATAAAGGGCCATGCGGCGACGGACAGCCCGGGAAGGGGTGACGGCGAAAATCGGGATCGGGGGGCGGTTCCTGGCCACCAGGGCAGCCGTGGAGCCGCTTTGCGTAAAGGCCAGGATGGCGGCCGCGCCGATATTTTCCGCCGTGCGACAGGCCGCTTCGCCAATGGCATCGGACAGGGATCTGGGGCCGGTGGTAGCAGGATAGTAGTGGAAGATTCTGGAAGCAAGCATGGGATCCCCTTCGACACTGCGGGCGATCCCGGCCATGAGCGAGACCGCTTCCACCGGATAGCTGCCCACGGCCGTCTCTCCCGAAAGCATGACGGCATCACTGCCGTCAATGATGGCATTGGCCACGTCGGAGGTTTCCGCCCGCGTCGGGCGCGGGTGGCTCACCATGCTTTCCAGCATCTGGGTCGCTGTGATCACCGGCTTGCCTGCTTCCCGGCATTTACGGATGATCCGTTTCTGGATCAGCGGGACCTGTTCCGGACCGATCTCCACACCCAGGTCTCCCCGGGCAACCATGATGCCGTCGGCGACATGCAGGATTTCCGTGAAATTGTCGACCGCCTGGGGTTTTTCGATTTTGGCCAGAATGGGGATGTCGGCCCCGTTGGAGGAGAGGAAGTCCCTCAATTTGGCAATATCCGAAGCCTGGCGGACGAAGGACAGAGCCAGGTAGTCCACCCCTTCCCGGATACAGAAAAGGGCATCTTCCCAATCTTTCTCGGTAATGCTCGGCAGCGAAAGGGCGGCTCCGGGAAGATTCACCCCTTTGCGGCTGGCGAGAACTCCGCCTGTCACAACCTTGCATTCCACCTTGGGACCGGCAATCCGCACCACCTCCAGCTCCAGCAGGCCGTCGTCGAGAAGAATTTTATCCCCTGGTGCACTGACTGTGGGCAGTGCAGGGAAAACCACGGGAATGTTCCCTGGCGGCTCGTCCGCATCCTGACGGGTCGTCAGATTGACGGGTTGACCGGGGATCAGGGTCGCAGTGTCGCCGGGGATCTGCCCCACCCGGATCTTCGGTCCCTGCAGATCGCCCACGATCGCCATGGCCTGGCGCCTCTGCCGGGACAAGAACCTGATTTCCCTGATTACGGCCGCTTTTTCCGCATGGTTGCCATGAGAAAAATTCAGCCTGAACAGGTCGGTGCCGGCATCCATCAATGCCGCCAGTTTTTCGCTGGTCTGGCTCGCAGGTCCGATCGTGGCGATTATCTTCGTATGGCGAAAGGGGTTGTTCATCCGCCTCTTCCTTTTTTTTAAAGAAGGTTTTTAAACCCTAAGCGGAAAAGGATCCTTCCCGCGGACGGGCAGGACCCTTTTGGTTTTGTTAAAATAAACATGGTCTTGCTCCGGGCAGTTTCAAATCCCCGGTCGGATTCGGTTAAATCAATGGTGAAAGCGGCCAAGCCGCTCGGTGTGCGCTTTGCTGGGGCCGCGATGGCAGCGGAAGCAGGGCTCTCCCGAAACTTTCTGCTGCTCCAGGGGGGAAGGTCCAGGAGAGGATACCGAGGTCTCCTGCTGCCAGGTGTACCGTCCCATTTCCTCACTGAGGATCGGTGGGGAATAGACCACCTCCCAGTTGGCGGAGATGGGCAGGGAGTGACACTGGTCACAACCGCCGGGGGGCGGTATGGCTTTCCAGCTGGTTATCATGGCACAACCTAATCCCAGAATGGCTGCAATCAGCCCGATAACGACGATTTTCATGCAGGCGCTGACCTCCTGAAAACTATTCACAAAAAGTAATTTCAACGGGAAAACTATAGCACAGGTCCATGACCAGGCAAACGTGAATTTCCCCGCGATAAAACCCGCGATTTGTCCGCCAACGCGGACCATCAGGCCGTCGAATAGAGGCGGTTAACAAAAAGGGCAGGCCGCAATTTTTTGAAACAGTGTCTTTTCCGGTTTGAAAAACCTCATCGGAAGAAAAGCGGGAAGCGTGGAGCGGAAAAGAGAAACTTCCCTCAAGCGGTATCAGGAAAGAGGAAGACGAAAGGACGTTACGAAAAGACACGAATAGTTAGGAAATGGAGCTATGTGTGCCATAAGAAGACTTTCGGGCAACGGACCTCCTTTCCGGGTTTTGATAAAAAAGGGGGAAACTCTCGCTGTCTTGGAGGTTGCGGGAGCCAGGTCTTTGTGGCATTGAAATTGCGTGCAAATAGAACAACAGTTTATTCCGGGCGGTAAGGGGTGTAGAAAAGGAGGTGAGCCATCAGAAGTCGGCACCCAGTGAAAAATCATCACGTGTTTTCACCTTGACTAAATTCTGAAGGAAAAAGTTGCAGGCTCGTGTTCTTTTTTCATTCTGTTCGTCCGGAGCCAGACAGTAAGGCCTGCAGCCTTTAAAGATGGAGCTCCCGAGGCAGGTACGGGCGGTTTCGGAAAAGTTCCCTACCGGGTACGGGAACGGATCCTGTCGCCAGTGCAGGTTTTTGGGAGACACCTCTTTTTAGGATTGTTCTTTAAAATGGCAGTTTATTTAAATGTTGCCCGGTCGTCGCAGGTTAAGCCGGGCGGAATGGGGAGGCTGCCGGCTGATGCTCAATGAGATCCGTCGGTGGCGAAAAGTTGCGTGTGTTTCGTCAAAACCAAACCTGGTTTTCACACCATCAACATTTTTCTCGTAATGGAGGAAGGAAATGACTCTGGTAATTTTGATCGCGATCTCTTTGATGTGGCTTCCTGTTGCGCTTCTTTTCCTTGGCTTCGGTGAAGCCAAGGGTACCGGTGCCATTACCGCATTTGTAGGGATTTGCGTTGTTGTAAGTGCATTCGTCAATGCCATTCAGGGGGATGCTTTCACCGGCGGTCTGCTGATTGCCCACGGTCTGCTGTACTGTGTGGTCGCTTACGCTCTGTTGGCCGGTTTGGAAAGCCTGGCTTCAGTCGGCAACGTCAGCCTGACCGTTGCCATTATTTCCTTCGTTTACATGATTCTCTATGCCACCGTCATCAAGAACGGTTACTTCACCTTCGCCGCTGCCGGCTACACTGTCCTGACCCTCGAAGTGTGGCTGAACGCTTACGGCAAGTTCTCCGCCAAGGCCCTGGCCTGGTCCCTGATCATCTGGGTTCCCTGCGGTCTGCTCTATCCGGCCTTCATGCTGCTGGCCGGCAAGCCTCTGCCCTTCTAAGATAAGAGGCAAAAAGGAAAACAAAAAAGGGAGTCGGCATTCGCCGGCTCCCTTTTTCGTCACTGAGACTGTGTAAATCCAAAAACCAGGGATATTCAGGATAGAGGGGACTGATGTCGAAACTTCAAATTTTGAATTTTTTCCTGAATATTTCGGCCCTCCCGGTTAAATAAAGGTTTTCAAAGACGCAAAATGCCCGCCGCCCAGGTGAAGCCGGCGCCGAAGGCGACCAAACCGACCAGAGACCCCGACGAAATGCGTCCGTTGCGCCGCGCCTCGTCCAGGGCGATCGGAATCGAAGCGGCCGAGGTGTTGCCGAAACGATCGACATTGACATAGGTCTGTGCCTCGGTCAGGTTGAGCTTTTTGCCGAGAGCCTCGATGATGCGCAAATTCGCCTGATGGGAAATCACCAGGTCGAGCTGTTCGATGGACAGGTCCGCCTGGGACAGGGCTTTTTTCATGGCTGTGGTCATGGAAACCACGGCGTGGCGGAATACTTCCCTGCCTTCCATGCGCAGGGTGTGAATTTTGTCCTTCACGTTTTCAACCGTGGGGGGATTGATGCAGCCGCACCCGGCATTGTAGAGCAGATTGCTGAAGCCGCCGTCGCTGCGGATATAGGTCGACAGAATCCCCCTGTCGCCCTGTCCCGGCCCCAGGACGACCGCTCCGGCCCCGTCGCCGAACAGGACGCAGGTGCCGCGATCCTCCCAGTCCACGATGGACGTGAGTATTTCCCCGCCCAGTACCAGAACGCGTCGATACCCCTGGCTGCGGATCAGGCTGTCAGCCAACTGCAAGGCATAGATGAATCCGGAGCAAGCTGCGGAAATGTCGAAAGCGGCAGCGTTCTTGGCTCCGAGCAGCTCCTGAATAAAACAGGCGGTGGCCGGAAATTTCATGTCGCCGGTGACCGTGGCCAGAATGATCAGATCGAGGTCTTTCGCTTCCACCCCTGCATCCTCCAGCGCACGGCGTCCCGCCTCCGCGGCGAGTTGGGACAGGGCGGAACCTTTTTCGGCAATGTGTCGTTGACGGATGCCGGACCGCTCGAGGATCCATTCATCAGAAGTGTCAACCATTTTCTCCAGATCTGCATTGGTAAGAATCCTGTCGGGAACGGCATGGCCTGTCCCGAGGACCATGGAATGCTCTGCGCTCTTCATCTGCTCTCCTGACAACTGTGATGGCGTCGCAAACAATTGCTCTCGTCACTGCCGACGACCGGAATATGCCTCATCCCGCGACCAATTGATCACCCTGTTTTTGGCGCTTTTTGCGGAGCCACTCACAATTTTGCTTTCTTGCGAAAGCATCAATTTTGTTTTTAATAAGAAAAACCGCCGCCAAAATAGCACGATTAAGTAAATCCCTCAAGGAAAAGGGGAGCCTTTTGTTGGGCGAGTTGCGGAAAGGAATGGGTTGAAAAGATCCTGGAGACGAGTGAACGGCGGCCGTCTCATTCCCCTAAACAGGGATCAGGACGGCCGTTTGTTTGCTGGGAGGGCTGATTCACCTTCGACTTATTTTCCAGATGCGGCCTTGCCGGATTGGATGCCCAATTCAGCCATGATTTCCTCGACTTCGGAAAATCCTTCCTGATAGAACTTTTCTTCGTCGGGCGCCAAATGGTAAAGCAGGCGCAGGAATTCTCCGGCGTGGACCCTTTCCTCGTTGGCGATATCGACCAGAACTTCCTTGGCCAGAACGTTGTCGGTCGCCTCGGCAAGCTGCATATAGAGCTGTACGGCTTCATATTCCGCGGCAATCTGGAACCTGATGGCCCGGATGAGTTCCGCATCGGTTATCTTGCGGCCGATGGTGTTGCCTGCAAAGGAACTGCTGAAACCCGGCATAGGACTCCTCCTTTTTGGTTATCGTTGCAGATGTCTCCCCAAGTCAGTGATAAAAACACCTATACTTTTAATACTTCGAGTGCGGTGTGTCAAGGCGTCCGGGGCCATCCGGCATCCTCGGCAAGGCTCAATCGAATCTCACCCGGAAAAACAGCGAATAGAGAACCGGAACCAGCCCGAGGGTCAGAACGGTCGCAAACGCCAGGCCGAAGATGATGGTGATCGCCATGGGTTCCCACATCGGTCCGCCGCCCAGCCACAGGGGCAGGAGGCCGCCCATGGTTGTCCCCGTGGTGAGCAGGATCGGCCGCAAGCGGCGCTGGGCCGATTCGATGATGGCCTCTGCCGGTTCCCGCCCGTTTTCCTCGATTTCAATGTTGATGCGGTCGATAAGGACGATAGCATTGTTGATGACGATGCCGGCCAGAGCAATGATGCCCAGCAGTGTCATGAAGCCGAAATACGAGCCTGTAACGAGCAGACCGAAGGTCACCCCGATCATCCCCAGGGGGATGGTCAGCAGAATGATCAGCGGCCGCCGGCAGGAGTTGAACTGGGCAACCAGCAACAGAAGAATGAGCAACCCGGTCAGGGGCAGGTTGACGGCAATCGAGGCGTTGGCTTCCCCCGAAGTTTCGATTTCGCCGCCAAGCTGGTACTTGTCGCCGAAGGGCCAGCTGGAGCTCTGCTTGTTCAGCCAGTCGCCGATCTTCTCGCCGATGTCGATGGCATTGGCCGTCTCGTCCACATTGGCCTGAATGGTGACCGTTCGCACCCGGTTGCGGCGAATGATCTTGCCCGGCTGCCAGGCGATCTCGATGTCAGCCACCTGTTTCAGGGGAACGGACTGACCGGTCTGCTGCACGTAGATGTTATGGCTTTCCAGTTTGCCGATATCCTTGCGGTCGGCAGCCACCGAACGCAGGGTCACCGGTATCAGTTCATCCTCCTCCCGAAATTCCGTCGTCTGGATGCCGCTGAGGATGGTCTGCAGGGATATGGCAATGTCCCGGCTGGTCAGCCCGGCGCGCAGGGCCCGGGGCTGGTTGACCTGCACCACCAGCTTCTTGGTGCGTGCGCCCCAGTCGTCGGTGATATTGCGGGTGCCCTGAAACGCGGCGAGTTCGGCTTTCACACCCTCGGCCCGGTCGAAAAGCCGATCGACATCCTTTCCCGAAAGTCGCACTTCGATGGGATTTTCGATGGGCGGGCCAAGAATCAGGGGCCGGATCTTCGGCGTCAGATCCGGGAAATGGTTGAGGCAGTACCGCTCCAGAAGGGGAATCATCTCTTCCAGGCAGTGTTCCCGGTTGGTTCCATTGATCAGCATGTAAGTGTATTCGGAACTCGGAGCTTCGGGAGAGTAGGGCAGCATGTAGCGGGGGGCCCCGGAACCGATGTAACTGACCCAGTTCACCAGCCCATCACTGTTCTCTTCGGGATCGGCCATCATCTCCTTCAGCATGAAATTCTCGATTTCACTCACCACCTGCTCCATCCGCTCCAGCGGCGTTCCCACCGGCAGGCGCAGCTCAGCGCTGAAGATGGCCTTGTCGTGGGGCGGGAAGAACTTTCTCGGCACCTGAGTGAACCCGGCCAGGGAGGCGGCCAGGGCAAAAGTCAGAACGGCTACGGTCACCAGGCGGTGGCGCAGGACGGCGAGCAGCAGGCGCCGGTAAAAGCGATAGAAACGGGTGTCGAAGCTGCCGGCCTCCGGACTGTGACGGACGCGGAGAAAACGAACGCAGAACAGGGGCGTCATGGTCAGAGACAGAACCCAGGAGGAGAGCAGGGTGATGGTCACCACTTTGAACAGCGGCGCGGTGTACTCCCCGGTCGAGGATTTGGCCAGATAAATAGGGAGAAAGGCGGCGGCAGTGGTCAGGGACGAGGTCAGCAGGGGGATCTTCAATTCCCGGGCCGAATCGATCGCCGCTTGCACGGCCGGCTTCCCCTCGGCCATCTGCACCATGATCGATTCCGACATGACGATCGCATTGTCGACCAGCATCCCCAGGGCGATGATCATGGCCGCCAGCGACATCTGGTCGATACCGATGTCGAGCATACCCATCACCATAACCGCCATGATCATGGCCATGGGGATCAGCGCTGAGACCACCATGCCGGTGCGGAAGCCGAGGAAGAGCAGCATGACGGCCAGAACGATGGCCATGGCCTGCAGCAGATTGGACAGAAATTCATCCACCTTGCGTTCCACGTGGTCGGGCTGGAAGGCGACGATATCGAAGTCCACCCCGATGGGATAGACCTGCCGGAAACGTTCCAGGGCCGCCTTGACGTCTTCACCGAGAGCCAGCATGTCGCCGCCTTCGCGGAGATTCAGGGCCAGCGTCAGAGCCGGTTTGCCGTTGTAGTGAACCAGCGCGGTAGGCGGATCGATATAATGGCGGGAAATATCGACAATGTCTTCCAGATAGAGAACGCCCTTGCCTTCCGGCAGGGTGATGACGGTTTTTTTCAGGTCGGCCACCGAATCGAAGTTACCGGTCGGTTCGAGCACGATCTGCTCCCGGTCGGTAAAAATCTCTCCTCCGGGAATGATGATGTTGCGGGCTTCGAGGATGCTTTTGAGCTGATATGGGGAAAGACCGAGTTCGGCCAGGCGGGCGTTGCTGTATTCGACGAAGATCCGTTCCGGCTGGATCCCCTGGATGTCGACCTTGGCGATCTGCGGATTGAGCAGCAGTTCGTTGCGGCAGTCGTCGGCAATCTCCTTGAGTTCGGCGTAGCTGTGGTCCTCGCCGCTGATGGCTACGATGATGCCGAAGATATCCCCGAATTCGTCATTGACGAATGGACCGATCACCTCGTCCGGCAGTTCGGCGGTGGCACGGTCCACCTTGCGACGCAGATCGTCCCAGATAGGCCGCATCTCATCGTAGCGTTCAAGGATGTTGACCCAGATGACGGAAACGCCCGGTTTCGATTCACTGGTTATGTAGTCGATTTGGGGAATTTGCTGAATGGCCTTTTCCAGCTTGTCGGTCAACAGCTGTTCGACCCGCTCCGGGCTGGCTCCGGGAAAATAGGTCAGAACCTGGGCCACCCGGACCACGAAGCCGGGATCCTCGGCGCGCGGCAAAGACGAAAAATAGAATAGGCCGGCCAGAGCCACGACCAGCAGGGCAATGATGGTGATCCTGTTCTTTTCAATGGCGGCCCGGGTGATATTCATGGTGCGACCTCGTTGGAAGCGAGAATCCTGACCTGCTGCCCTTCCTTCACCCGGCTGATTCCTGCAGTCACAACCAGTTCACCTGCCTGCAGCCCGCTCAACACTTCGAGCCCCCTGGACTTCAATTCGCCCACGGTAACCGACCGCCGCGAAATAATGCCGATACCGTTCTCTCCGGGCTTGACCACGAAAGCGAAGCGGCCCTGCCGGTCTTCGCCTACGGCTTCCGGCGCCACCAGCATCGCCTGGTCGCCGCTTCCGTTTGGCAGGCGAAAGGTGATGGCGGCGGCCATCCCCGGCCGAATTTGAGGGGAGTTGTCTTCCAGGCGTACGGTGACCGGATAGGTTGTGGCCTGCCTGGTTGCTGCGACCCCGACTTCCGTGACCCTTCCGACAAACTCTCTGCCAGACAGGGCATCGAAGGTGATACTGACCGGCATGTCCCGGCTGATCTTGGTGATGAAGCTTTCGGGAATGGTGCAATCGACTTCGGTGGAGTCAGCCGAGGTCAGCAGGGCCACCATCTGCCCGGCGGCAATGTTTTCATTCACTTCGATCGGCACGCTGGCAATAGCGCCATCGGCGGGGGCCGAAAGACGGGTGTAGCGCAGTTGGGAGCGGGCCAGCTCCAGGCGGGTACTGCTGGCCCGGACCGAGGCATTGGCCGATTCACTGGCGGCACGGGCGGCATCCAGATCATTCAGCGAGGCATTGCTGTTTTCATAGAGAGCCCGGACCCGTTCGTAATTGGCTTCGGCATTGCGGGCCTGGGCCCGGGCATTGGCCAGGGCGGCCTGGGCTTCCTGGGCCTGCAGCACATAGTCGGTATCATCCAGACGAGAGATAACCTGCCCGGCTCTGACCCGGTCTCCGACCTTGACGGCAACCTCTTCCACCGCTCCCGGTATCCGAAAACTGAGCCGGGATTCAAGGCCGGCCTGGGCCGTTCCGGAAAAGGTCCTGGTCAGCAGGTTTTCCGCCGGTTGCACCCGTTGAAAGCGGATGGGCCGGATCAATGTCTGCTCGGCCGGAGGCTCGCTTTTGCAGGCGAGAAGGGACAGAACCAGAAACAGGACAGGCAGGTGGCGCATTGACATGGTACAAAGGCTCCGGGTTAGAGTGGGGTCAGGGAGTAGAGGACGATTCCTGGCGCCAGAATTCTTCCAGGCGCTGATACCAGTTTTCCCTCTGATCGGCATCGAGGAAAAAATCGAAACGCCCGGTGGCTCGCTGAACCGCCATCAGGTCGATGAAATAGTTGTAGACGGCGTTGGCCGCGACCCTGTTGGCGACCAGGGCTGCATTCTGGGCGTCGAGAAGCTCGATAATGGAAACCACCCCTCGGGAATAGGCGTCGGTGACCAGCTCGAGGTTTTTGCCGGCAGCGGCTGCGCTTTGGCGGGCCAGGCCGATCCCGGTGTGGGAGGCGCGGGCCAGCTGCAGGGCCGAACGGATCCGCTGCTCCAGACGGTCGGCCAGGGCCCGGCGATCGAGTCGCAACCGGTCCAGCTCATGGTTGGCCCGGTCCAGTTCCGCACGCAGGGCGCCGCCGGCGAACAGAGGCAGGGAGAGATTGAGCCCGACGCTCCAGTCGGTGTCGTCGTCTTCGGGAATTTCAACAGGCAGGGGGAAGTCGCCGAAGGGGGAATCGGTACCTTCGCCGCCCTCGTAGAACCGTTGGCCAAGGGAGGCGCCCAGAGTCAGGTCGGGGGCCCAGAAGGAGCGCCGGGCCGCAACCCGAACCCTTTCGGCCGCGGCAATGGCCTGGTCGATACGCTGCAGTTCCGGCACCTCGGCCAGGCCTTCCTCGACCATAAAGTCGCGAAAGCGGGCGTAGGCGGCTGGAGTGGCGAGATAAGGCTCCATGCGGCGGTCGGAGATCAGCAGATCGGAGTCCGACAAATCGACTTCCTCGGTGGAAAATGCCTCTTCCGCAGGTCGTTGCAACAGCCGATTGAGCTCGATCTCGGCCAGAGATTGCCGGGTGGCCGCCTGCACGACTTCATTGCGATCGGTCGCCAGTTGGCTTTCCCATCGATAGACCTCGGCCGGTCCGGAAAAGCCGACATCCCGGCGGCGGCGGGCCAGTTCCAGGTTGGAACGGGTGACGCGCAGATTGTTTTTCTGGATGGATAGCAGGGTTTTTGCGCGCAGGACATTCAGGTAACCGGTCGAAGCCGCCTGGGCAATGTCGAGGCGCAGCTCCCGTTGCTCCTGCAACCTGGCCTTTTGCTGATGGCGCTCGACGTCGAAGCCGGTTCTCAACCGCTCTGAATAGAGGGACTGCTCCAGGACCAAAGCGCCGGTCAGCGATCTTTCCGCCTGGGTGCCGAAGCTCGCTTCCGCCCGGTCCTCATCAATCAGCAGTCCGTTGGCGGCAATGCCGAGCTGGGGGAGGAGGGCGCCCCGGACCTTGCGCACCTCGGCTTCACCTGCCGCGATGCGGCGCTCGGCTGCCGCCAGCTCGAGGTTGGCAGTCATCGCTTCGTGGACTGCCTTGGCCAGTGTCAGCGGGCGTGCCTGGCGATTGACATCTTCCGCGACAAGTTCCGCTTCCACCAGCTGGGCCCAGGTCGGTGAAAAATCGATGGCGCGGGCCGTGGCCATATTGATGACCAGGTGGTCGTCGCTGGAGAACAGCACCGGCTGCTTGCCGGGTGCATCGCCCAGAAGAATGCTCTGAAGGGTAAGGGCCGTACGGCGCGCCAGGCGTGAAAAGTCGGATTCCGAGGCCACTCCGGCCAGAATTCCCTGCTCGACCTCCTTTTGTCCGAAATAAGAGAAGCTTGGCAGGCGGCGCTGTTTCAAGCCCTCGATCAGGACCTGGAATTCCTCTGGAGCAAGCCCGAGCAGGGGTGTTACATAGACGGCATCCGTATCCTCGGGAAGTGCGGCCAGAACGTCCGCAGCCTTGCCTTCGACAGGGACGGCGGTCATGGCAATCCCTCGGCTGTGAAGTTCGGTTCGAAGGTTTTCGCTGAGTTCCGGAATGGCGTTCAGATAGGGACGATAGGTCAGCACCGCCAGTTTTTTGAAATTCACGAGGTCGGTGAAGTATCGCAGGTCGCGAAGAATCGGCGAAGGTGAGGCGAGATAGGTAAAGTTGCTCACCCCGCTCCCGTCTCCTTTTTTCGGGTAGCCCTGTATGAGATGGTCGACGGTAAAGGGCGCCACAGTGGGTTTGGGCAGGGGGCCCCGATGGGCCAGGTGGTGGGACGTCAGAACACCGATGCCCAGCAGCAGATCAACCTTGGGATCATTCAGAAGGGTATCGACCTTTCTTTCGACTCCTTCCATGGTCCAGTCGGCAACGAGGGTCTTGTCCGATGGAAAATGCAGTGGAAACTCACCCCGAGTCAATACCGTTAATTCCCGCTTGAAGAGTTCCAGCAGGGGTTCGTTCCCGGCCCAGGGGCCATCCATCACCACCCCGATGGTCAAGGGCGCCGCCATCGCCGGACTCCACACGAAAAGCAGCAGGATCACCGCCATGACAACGGACAAATACCCGCCAAAGCGGCCCTTTCTCAGGACAGGGGCCGACAAGCCGTTGTTCATAATTAAAGGCGGGGCCATAAAGCCGATCCTTTCGCAAAATTTGTGAATTCAATTGTTTGTGAAGCTATTATGGAATCTAATTCGATTCGTCATGCCCGAATGATTCTATCGGGCATCCATGATTCCTTATCAAGCAGACTCGATTCCCGAAAAAAACCGCCTCGGAAAAGGGCTCTTTTCAATGCAGACCTTTTTCCATGAGTTGCACCATGCGGGCAAATTCCTCCGCGGTCAGCCGTTGATGAACGCCCTCAACATATTCACGGCTGGCTGCCTCATAAGCCTCGGCGACCTGTTTGCCCTCGGCTGTCAAGTGAATGTAATAAACCCTCCGGTCGTTCGCCGATTGGCACTTGTAGACGTAACCCTGTTCGATCAGCTTGTTCACGATGGAGGTCACGGCGGGTTTGCTGAGATTCAGCGCCTCTGCAAGACCCGTGAAGGTCACTTCGTCATTCTGCTTGATGACGTTGATGTACTGAAACTGGGTCAGATTGATTTCTGCGCCGCCGATTTTTTTTAGTTTCTGAACTTTGGCATTGACCAGTGCCCGGCTGACGTGTTCGATGATGTCCATCAGTCGCTGTTTGTTGTCCATGACTAAAAATCCTTTATTCCGGGCAGGTTTATGTTAGTTAACCGAACAAACTATGCTTACCAGACAACAGTGGCTTTCAGCCTTCGGATTCCGAATTGTTAAGGAGGACAGGCGGCGCAGGTGGAGCGGAACAGGGTTGTACTCAGGTAACGGTCGCCCCGGTCGGGCAGCAGGGTGACAATGGTTCCTCGCTCCATCGTCCGCGCGACACGAAGCGCTCCCGCCACGGCTGCGCCGCTGGACATGCCGGCAAAAACCCCTTCCCGTATAGCCAGCTGGCGGGTGGTTTCGAACGCCGTGTCGTCATCGATCACCAGCTTTTCATCGAGTCTGGCAGGGTTGTAGATGGCGGGCACAATGGCTTCCTGCATGTTCTTCAAACCCTGGACCTTATGGCCGAGGGTGGGTTCGACTCCGACCACGCGGATGGCCGGATTCTGCTCCTTGAGGAACAGGGCCATACCCATCAGGGTCCCGCTGGTGCCCATGCCGGCGACGAATACATCGATCTTGCCCCCGGTCTGGGCCATGATTTCCGGTCCTGTGGTGTAGTAGTGGGACAAGGGGTTGTTTTCGTTGGCGTACTGGTTGGGCATGTAATAGATGTCAGGATTTTTCTGCAGAATGCGGTGGGCCATGCGGATGGCGCCATCAGTTCCCTGCTCGGCCGGGGAGAGAAGCACCTCCGCGCCGTAGGCTTCGAGCACGGCCCGCCGCTCCAGACTGACGCAGCCGGGCATGATCAGCTTCACCCGATAGCCCTTGGCGGCGCCAATCATGGCCAGGGCGATGCCTGTATTCCCCGAGGTCGGCTCCAGGATCGTTTTCCCCGGCCTCAGAGCACCGGTTTCTTCGGCCTTCTGCAGCATGAAGAGGGCAGGCCTGTCCTTGACCGACCCCCCCGGGTTGTTCCCTTCCAGCTTGGCCAGGATGCGCACCTTCGGGTTGTCGTGCAACTGGCTGATTTCCACCAGCGGAGTGTTGCCGATGGCTCCCCACAGGCTGAGTTTTTCATTAATGATCTTCACGTGCGGATCCTTGTAACAAAGGGATTTCCCGGTCCTGATGATGAAAGCCGCGGTATTTTACCGAAGTGGTTGGGAGAATACAACGGGGAATTTTAAAGTGAGGAGGTAGGGGCGGGTCTAAGACCCGCCCAGGTCCTTAGTTCTCCGGCCGGTGGTTTCTGCCACCGTTTTCGGGGTCAAGAGCCCCACTAAATAATTCCGTGTAACGGCCCTCCCCGTGCGCCAAGGGCATCAACCCGTTTTTCCACTTCGGGATCGTCGACCAGAGGCGGGGCGTGGTGGGTTTTGGAGCGGGCGTCGATGACCAGGGAGCCGGTACATCCCCAGTGCTTGCTGACCGTCGCTGAACCGATTCCGTCGATGTCGACCGCGGGGTCGGAGCGGGTGAAGGTGACCCAGAGAAAATTGTTCAGGGTCCGGGCGCAGAAATCGCTGTCGTCCACCAGAACGACCAGGGGGAACCGGTTGACGGCGGCCTCCGGCGCCAGGGAAGTGCAGAATCGCTCCAGCGCCTCATCCGCTTGTCCGCGGAGCGAATCGGCAGGCGGGCCTTCGATCAGGAGGATGCCGGGAAGAGCCAGGCGGGGTTGGCCGAAACCGGCGGGCAGGGACAGGTCCGTGGGCAGGGCGGAGGGCAGATCCCGAAGTCTGGGACCGGCGGCAGCAATCACCAGCTTGGAGCCCTGCTGGAAGCCGCTGCCGGAATAGTCGAGAGTGTCGATGGTGGTGCGGGTCTGAAAATGGAGATCGCGCCGCCAGTCGACCCGTTCCAGCAGGTGGTGGAAGAAAGCGGGGATGTCCTCGACGCGAAGGGCCGGATCATCGCTGCCGTTGACGATGAACAGGTATTTGGCCAGGGAAAGCTGGCCGGTGCCGAGCAGGGCGCTGGCCTGGGTCAGCAGTTCCTGCGGCGCCGGGTTTTCGGCGAAGGGGGTGTACCTTTCGCTGCCGATGGCCAGCAGCAGGGGATGCACTCCGGCGGCGTCGACGGCATGGATCGCCGAAACCCCCGGCACCAGCGTGGGGATGACCGGGCCGGTCAGCTCGTGGATGAAGGCGCCGAAAACGCTGTCCTCCTGGGGCGGGCGGCCGACGCTGGTGAAGGGCCAGATGGCGCCGGAACGGTGGAAAACCTCCTCCACAGCCAGCACCGGGAAGTCATGCTGCAGGCTGTAGTAGCCGAGATGGTCGCCGAAGGGCCCCTCCGGAAGGGTTTTGCCCGGAATCACCGTTCCGGTAATGCAGAAATCGGCCTCGGCCGGGATCGGGAGCCGTTCCGGACGGGAGATCATGGAGATGCGGCCGCCGAGGAGTCCGGCGAAGCAGAGTTCGGGCATCCCTTCCGGCAACGGCATCACGGCCGCCATGGTCAAAGCCGGGGGGCCGCCGACGAAGATGTTGACCCTAAAGGGGCGACCCTCTTTCAATGCCTCGGTATGGTGGACTCCGATGCCCCGGTGCAACTGGTAGTGAAGGCCGACCTCCTCGCCTGGTCGATAGCTGTTGCCGGCGAGCTGCACCCGGTACATGCCGAGATTGGAATGGCGGATGCCCGGCCGGGAGACGCTTTCCGAATAAACCAGGGGCAGTGTGATGAAGGGGCCGCCGTCCTCGGGCCAGGACTTGAGCTGCGGGAGTTTGTCGATGGTGGTCCTGTGTCGCAGGATAGGCCCACCGCTCACCTTGCGGGGCAGCAGATTCAGGGCGCCGAGCAGGGCGCCGGGCCAGAGGGCGGGGGTTTTCAGCAACCGAAGGGGGTCGGCTTTGAGGGCAAAAAGCTGCTGAATTGTCGGCCAGGTATCCCGAAACAGGAAGCGGGTCCGGTCGAGGGTGCCGAACAGGTTGCCGAGCATGGGGAAGGAGCAGTTCCGAACCCGGGTGAACAGGAGGGCGGGACCACCGGCCTGACAGACCCGGCGCTGCACCGCGGCGATCTCCAGATCGGCGTCCAGTTCGTCGTCGATGCGGATCAGTTGGACGGTCCGTTCCAGATCCCGGACGCATTCGGCGAGATTGCGGTAGCCCATTCGGGTTGATTCCTTAATGTAGGGGCAGACCTATGTGTCTGCCCTTCACGGCAGGGCGGACACATAGGTCCGCCCCTACGAGGTTTGCATTATTTGCGATGGTAACAGAAAAGGGGGCATCCGCCCCCTTTCCCTTGCTCGAAACTGATCCTTCAACGCCGATCAGAAACTGTCGAGAATTTCCTTTTTCTTGGCCTGGTACTCCTGTTCCGTGATCCAGCCCTTCTCCCGGATTCTTTGCAGAATTTCAAGGCGGTCCTCGATCTTTTTCATATCACCGGACACAGGTGCGGCAGGTGCCACCGATGGGGCGGCCGTGGGAGCGGCAGCGGGCGGAGCCTGTTTCATCTGCTCGATGGTCTGTTTCATCTCCTGAATTTCGGAGCGCAACTGCTGCTGTTCGGCTTCAAGCTGGGCACTGGTTTCTCGTACTTCGCTGGCTTCGCGGAAAGCCTCTTTGGCTGTTTCCTTGGCCTCTTTTTTTTGGGCGACAGCCGTTTTCCAAAGCTGTGGGTCGGTGTTCAACACCATCCAGTCCGGCCGCTCCACCCCAGCAATGGTTGGGGTTTCCAGGCCGGCCATGGGAACCGGTTTCCACGCCACGGGTGCCGGTTTTCTGGGATCAGGCGCTTTATACATGCGGGTTCCGGGTTCCAGTGGATATAACCGACGCTCAACATTGTCGATATAAGGTTTATGGAGATCACCGATTATGAGGTTAAGTTTTCCATCTACAAAGAAGACCCGACCAGTCACGTATTGGCGATCGCTGTTGAATGAAATAAAATCTCTGTGGACTCCGGCGATGGCGAAGGTGACATCTTCCCTGGTCTTTGCAGTTGCAAGGCCGGTGCTGATCGCCTCGGAAAGAATGACCACCTCTTTTGAGGTGAAAATGGGTAATAGTTTCCCTTTTTCAACATATTCAGCATCGAGAGAACCGAGAATGTTCTCGATCTGTTGTGCGGGGATTGTTACGGGATGATCATTGGGCGGAGTTGTGTCCGTAAGGCGATCCTGTTTTTCAACGCGTACGTACTGATCCCGATGTTTCCAGATATAGTTGCTCGGGTCTTCTTTGTTGCCGGCAAGGAAAGAGCCGCTGCAGCCGGTGAGGATCACCAACGCCAGGGCTGCGAACGCCAGGCGCCGCAAAGTTGTTCTGCAATCACTTTTAACGTTTTTTTGCCTCATTGCTTGCTCCTCCTGCCAGATTGAATGTGTGGGACAATTGCAGAAAAATATTACGTTTTGAAGGGGGTGAAGGTCAAACAATTTCTCTGTGCGGGACTGCGCCGTGAGGGAGAAAAGCCATAAAAAAACGGGCCGGCATGGCCGGCCCGCTGATGTCATCGCCAGGCGGCTCTAATGATTGTGAGCTGCCTCATAGGCATCCAGGCCTTCCTGCAGAGTAAATTCCACTCCACAGGTTGTGCATTTGATCAATTGATCCTCGGGATATGTCTTCTGGGCGGGGGCACAGCTGACCACTGCCAGAAGGAGCAGCACATTTGCAAGAGCTATAGCTTTTCGCATGATCATGGTCCTTTCGTTTTTTTGATAGGTTGATAGCGAAACCGAGGGAAGAAAAAATTCATCCTTCTCTCATGATAGCATCTGTAACTGTGCATGCAAATACCCGCACCAAATTAACAAATTTTACCAGATGAAGAAGGTGCCGATGTTGAACTGCTCGGCATTCCAGTCATCACCATTTTGCCACTCATGCTCGAGAAAGCTGATCTCGCCAACGATCTTGAGGTTGGGGGTGATGTCATGGGTGGCCATGAAAGTCAGCATGGCCTGGGATTCGATAAAGGAAAGCGCAGCGGCTTCGTCCGCGTCGGTTTCGTCGAATTCGTTGGCGCCGTAGCTCACGCCGAACTTGGTCTTGCCTTCGTTAGCCAGGGTGTAGGTCAGCTGGGCGACATAGCCCCAGGTTTCCCGCTCTTCGCCTTCGGCGTCAAGGGAGTCGAGATCCAGCATCAAGGCGGTGCCGAGGGCCTCGCCAGTGAAGGCGGAGCCGACCAGTTCGAAGCCACCCATGCCGACCACGAAACCGCCGCTGATGCCCCAGGCAGTAACGTCGTCTTTGCCAAGAGCATCGGCTTGATCGTCGGTGAAATCAGCTTCCTGCCACATGCCGTTGGCGTAAGCTTTGAATTTGGTGTCGCCGCCCAAGGTGCCAGCATAGGATACTTCAGCTTCTACGCGGGGCAGTTTGGTTTCGGTTGCGCCAACGCCATCAAGAACACCCAGGATTTCGCTGGGGTCAAAAAGGCCAACGGCCACTTTGAAGCCGCCCATGTCGGGGGTGGTGTAGCGGAACTGGGCATTGAAGTTGGGGTACAGGTAGCCATAGCCGATGCGACCGAGGGTAACACCAGCGGCGGCGCTGAGGCCGAAGGTGCTGCCGAGGGTGCCGGCGCCCATCAGGGTCTGCTCGGTGAGCAGGTTCTGGCCGAGGAACAGGCTGAGGCCTTTACCGACCATGATCTGACCGAAGTTGCCGTCAGCAGTGAAGAACATTTCACGCATGTCGATCTGGCTGTCGAACCTCTCGTTTTTGCGGTTGTCGTGAGAGGGGGAGGGGTAGAAGCCGAAGCGGGCACCGAGGTCGATGCCGTTCATGGTCGGGGCCTTGATGTTGAAGGCCAGGATGTTCGGCAGGAAGCCGTTTTTGATGCGCAGACCATCTTCGTCAGTGGCGTAGAAGGGATTGACACCGTCGGGAATATCGTCGGAGTTCTGGTAAACCATGAACAGGTTAACCATACCATCAGTGCTGAAGGACCAGCCGTCGGAGCCGCCGATGACTACGGCAGCGGATGCGTTGGACGCGAAGAACATTACGGCCGCCAGAACGGCCAGTACGGAAATTTTGGAAAATCTCATCTGTTTTGCCTCCTGATTGCATAGATTCGAACGGTTGTCGAAAAAAACGGGTGTGATGTCACCCAGCGATCCCTTTTACGGGATCCGGCCCAAAAATAACCTCCATCTTTCGGCCTGCCGATACGCAACCGCCGCCCTTGGCCACCAGAAGAGACCGTTTTCAGTGTCGGTATCTTCCCGGGTACGGTGGTCCTGCGACGAATGAATTCCTGCGCGGGCGGTGTGCAATCTCGGCTACGGGGTCCGGTTCATGACCAGCCGGATGGTCCCTTGAACTTGTCTTGGAACGGACTTACTGATCCTGTCGGTCCGGCTCACCTCCTTTCCCCTTGAATGGAAAACTGCCTGTTTTTCATTCATTTTAAAAATAAACAGCCGTTTTGCTGAGCGCAATTTCAGTGCCAGATCAGGAAGAGCCCTGAGAAGCCTGTATTTGCCGCGTTTTTAAAAAATATTTCGGCAATTTTCTTTTCATTGCAAGTCCACATTAGAGACAAACTGTTCCAAAAGATTCCACTTGGACCTATTTTAGAACAGCTCTTTTTGCCGTCTGTCAGCGACTTCAATCAAATCGGCTCCTGATTCCATTTGCAAACTTCCTGATTTTTCATATTTTTTATTCTGCATGGTCTGTCAGCTTGGCCATTTTTTCCCTTAGAAAAGGTCTGCGATTAAAATGAACTGCACTGAGGGACGGGAGTCTCCCATCGCTTTTGCCTGTTGGGGGCCCCTGTTTCTCAAATGATGTTTTGCATCAGACCCGCACCATCGCTCCTCGTTCAATTAAAAAAACCTGGTTGATTATAGACCGACAATCACAGGATGCAACCAATTGAAAAGATATGTGCAAAAAAAATTAGAAAACGTTTTCATCCCGGGGTGTGTTTTGCTTGAAATAGAATGGTATTCCATCATCCTTTTATGCCTGTTGATCTCTGAGCCGGGCTTTACACGGATTTCCGGGATGATAGTCTGTTTACAGGCGAATCGTATGAACAGGGTTGCTGAGAAAAGGAGACGGCCATGACCTATGGAGAAGAAAGGGTTTACAAAAAGGTTGAAGTGATCGGGATTTCCAAAAAAAGCATCGAGCAGGCTATTGAAAACGCATTGGCCAAGGCCCACAAGACACTGGAAAAGGTCTCCTGGTTCGAAGTGCAGGAAATCCGGGGTCACGTGGCCTCGGAGGGGAACGTGGGCGAATATCAGGTGCTGCTCAAGGTCGCTTTCGAATTGAAGTGATTTTGGGTGAGGAGTGAGGGGTGAGGAGTTTGAGACCGAACCCCTTAGCCCCCTAGAAGCAGTTTAAGGGCGAAAACCAGAATGGTCAGGGAGACTATTTTCCTGATCCAGTCGTGCCCCTTTTTCACCGCCAGGTGCGTTGCGATCCAGCCTCCGGTGGCATTGCCCGCCGCCAGGGCCAGGCCGAGGGTGTAGTCGACCTGGTCGTGGAGGATGAACACCGTCAGTGCGACAAGGGTGAAAAGGGCGACCACGAAGACCTTGACGGCATTGATGGTCACCAGGTCGAGTCCCTGCAGCAGCAGAGCAGCGATAATCAGGAAGCCGACCCCCGCCTGCACGAAGCCCCCGTAGATACCGACAGCAAAGAAGCAGACCAGCAACACCAGGATGCGAAAAGGGGTGTACTCCATATCCGGCCGACGCCAGGACTTCATCGGATCGAGCGCGGTGAACAGCAGAACGCCGATCATGATCCCGGCGAGAATCCGCTTGAAGAGCAGGTCGTCGATGGTGAGGGCGAGGTTGGCGCCGAGATAGCTGCCGGCCAAAGCCGGGGCCGCACAGAGCAGAGCCAGTTTCAGCGGCATGATCCCCTTGCGGCGAAAGCCTCCGACGGCAAAAATATTCTGCACCAGGATGGCGACGCGATTGGTGCCGTTGGCCATGGTGGCCGGCAGGCCCAGAAAGATCAGCAGCGGAAGAGTGATCAGGGAGCCGCCGCCGGCCAGTACGTTGAAAAATCCTCCAACCCCGCCCGCCAGCACCAGCAGGGCGGCCTTGCCGATGGCAATTTCGCTCATGGCGCCGACTCCCGGAGAATCTCGCGAATGACCTCCCCGGCCATGGTCAGGCCGAAGATGGGGGGAATATAGGAGGAGCTGCCGAGCGTGACCCGCTGTCTGCCCGATCCTGCGGCTTCTTCCGGGGCAGCGGTATCGGAAGCCGGATCGGCCGCGAGGGGACGGAACTCCTCGAGGGAATAGACGACCCGGACTTTGTCCCGGATGCCGCGGCGGCCCAGCTCCTTGCGAATGATGCGGGCCATGCGGCATTTCTGGGTGTCGGCCAGATCGGCGACCCGGATCAGGGTCGGATCGAGCTTGTTGGCGGCCCCCATGGCCGAGATGACAGGGATGCCGCGTTTCCGGCAGCTTTCGATGAGGTACAGCTTGGCGGTGATGCTGTCGATGCAGTCGAGCAGATAGTCGAACCCCCCGGAGAGAAGCTCCTCGTCGGTGTCGGCGCTGTAGAAAACCTGCAGCGGGCGGAAATCCCCTTCCGGATTGATGGCCAGGCACCTTTCGGCCATGACCTTGACCTTGGCCTTGCCGACGGTCGGCTCCAGGGCGTGAATCTGACGGTTGATATTGCTGGGGACGATGGTGTCGAAATCGACCAGGGTCAGGCGGCCGATGCTGGCCCGGGCGAGCGCCTCGGCGGCATAGCTGCCGACCCCGCCGACACCGATCACGGCCACGGAGGCTTGCTGCAGGCGCTGCAGACCATCGGTGCCGACCAGCAGTTCGAGACGTTCAAAACGGTGATGTTGCATGGGGCACCTTAAAAAGCGTGAGGTGTGAGGAGTGAGGGGCGAAGGGTAACACCCGTACTCCGTAAGGCGTATTACGATTTAAGGCTTTCCAACCGCAACACCCGACAGGCGTTGGCAGTCGTGATGGCGGCGGTTTCTTCCAGGCTCCAGCCGCGCAAAGCGGCGACTTTTTCCGCCACGAGACCCAGGTAAAGCGGCCGGTTCGGCTCCCCCCGATGGGGGTGGGGCGTCATGTCCGGGGCGTCGCTTTCCAGCACGATCCATTCCGCCGGAATTTCTTTCAGGGTTTCGGGAGCGCGGCGGGCTTCCGGCCAGGTCACGATCCCGCCGAAGGCGAGGGCGAAATTCAGCGAGATCGCGGCGCGGGCCGTCTCCGGGCTGCCGGAAAAGTTGTGCCAGATGCCGCCCATCTCATCAGCCCCCTCCTGTTTCAAAATCTCCAGCAATTTGCCGGTGGCTTTCCGGCAATGAAGCAGAACCGGCAGACCGAAGTCCCTGGCCAGCCTCAGTTGGCCGCGGAAGGCCTGTTCCTGAATCTGGGCGGGGGATTCGAGGGCGCCGTCGAGCCCGATTTCGCCGACGGCCGCCACCCTCTTTTCCGTCAGCAGGCGACGCAGTTCCGGTTTTGACTTCTCCCACTGCCGGGCCGCGAGAGGATGAATCCCCGGTGCGGCCAGCCCGCCCCGGATCGAAGACGCGACCGCAAGGAGCCGCTCCCAGCCCGAAGGTTCGACTCCCGGAACGACAAACCGGCCGACCCCGATATGCTCTGCCAGCTTCATCTCTTCCTGGTCATCGAATCCGGGAGGCAGCAGGTCGAGGTGGATGTGAGTATCGAACAGAGAGTTGAGGGGTAGAGTCATGGAGCCATGCTAACACAGGCCGACGAGGCTGCAAAGAGGTCAGGTCGAGACCTTGTTTTGCGGAGCTTCTGCTTGACGCCGTCGTGCGCCTGCCTTATGATCCGTGGATTATAAAACGGCGGTTGTCGCAGCGGACAGGATAATGTTTTCAACAGCCAGGGGGGGGACATGAAAAGGGGTTGGTTGATCTGTTTTGCCGGGTTGTGTTGTTTGGCTTTTGCTGTTGTCGGTATCGGCTGTCAACGGGAGGAGGCTCCCAAGCCGGCGGAAAAGGCGGTTACGGCAACGCCGGAGGAAGCACCCCGTGATCCCCTGGCGGACTGGCAGCCCGCTTTCGATCCGAGCGGCGCCGAGTTTACCTACATCCTGTCCAATGTCGACCATCCCGCCATCGAAGGGATTGCCGTCGGCTATCATATTCGGGACAAGGTTTGGGAGCGGTCCGGCGGACGCCTCTATGTCGACTTCCGGCCGATGGCACAGCTGGGCGGTGAGCGGGACGTTATCAGCAAGCTCAAGCTCGGTGCCGTACAGGGGATGCTCTGTTCCTCGGTGGCGGCGGTGAACGTTTCCGACAGGTTGGGCATCGTCAACCTGCCCTTCGTCATCGACAGCTTCGAAAAGCTGGAGACGTTCCGCAATGATCCTGAGCTGTTCAACGAATTCCGCGACGCCGCCCTCGACCAGGGAGTTCTGGCTGTCGACTTTACCGGCTATGGCACCTACGGCTGGGCCACCAAGGTTCCGGTCAAAACCATCGATGACGCACTGAAAGTGAACTTCCGGGTGGCCCAGGCCCCGGTCAACGTGGACACGTACAAGGCCTGGGGCCTGAAATTCACCGTCATGCCCTGGCCCGACGTGCCTCAGGCTTTGCAGACCGGCGTCGTCACCGGCCTCGATCATACTCCGATCGTCTGCAGCATCACCAAAAAGTTCGACTTCGCCAAATACTTTACCCGCCTCGACTACGCGCAGGGCCTCTATATCCATATGTTGAGCAAAAAGTGGCTCGATCAGCTTCCCGCCGATCTGCAGGCCGTCCTGCTGCAGGTGATCGAGGAGGAAAGCGCCCGGGCGCGGGCCTTGACCCGGGAACAGCAGGAGAGGGAGATTGCCGCGGCCCAAAGCCGCGGGGTGGAGTTTTACGAATTGTCTCCCGCCGATCGTCAGAAGCTGATCGAACGGTCCGGACCGGTGTATGAATTCTGGGCGGAGAAGATTGGCAAAGATTATGCGGACAAGGTACGAAACTCTTTGGAGGGGGTTGAAATCTGAGGATTGGTTCTTTGCGCTTGACCCGGAACAGACCCCGCAGCTATCCTCGCCGGAACGGTTAATGAGGAGTTTGCGGCGACGGGTCCGGCTTTTGACCGGATGTCATCGAAAAAAAGGGAGGAAAAAATGCGTTTTTGGAAGACACTGTTCCTGATGCCGATGCTGGTGGGACTTCTGGCGGGATGTCCGGGAGAAAAGGCTCCCGTTGAAGAGGCCGAGGCGCCTGCCAAACAGGAGGTCAAACAGGAGGACCCGCTGGCGGCCTGGCAGCCGGCCTTCGATCCGAGCGGCGCCGAGTATACCTATCTGCTTTCCAATGTGTCGCACCCGGCTATTGAAGGGGTGGCGGTCGGCTACCGCATCCGCGACAAGGTCTGGGAGCGCTCCAGCGGTCGCCTGTACGTGGATTTCCGACCTCTTTCCCAGCTTGGGGAGGAGAGGGCCGTGCTCAGCAAGCTCAAGATCGGAGCCGTTCAAGGGGTGCTCTGCTCTTCGGTCGCCGCAGCCAATGTCGCCGACATGCTGGGCGTGGTCAACCTGCCTTTCGTGGTGGACAGTTTCGACAAACTCGACACGTTCCGCAATGACCCGGAACTCTTCGGTCCTTTCAGCGAGAGTGCCATCGACCAGGGGGTTATGGTCGTCGACGTGACCGGTTACGGCCCCTACGGCTGGGCATCTAAGGCGCCGGTGCAGACCCTTGAAGAGGCTGCGAAAGTCAATTTCCGCATCGCCGAAGCGCCGGTCAACACCGACATCTATAAAAGCTGGGGGCTCAAGTTCACGGTCATGCCCTGGGGCGATGTGCCGCAGGCGCTGCAGACCGGAGTCATCGACGGTCTCGATCATACCCCCATCGTCTGCAACATCACGCGCAAATTTGAAATCGCCCGCTATTTCACCCAGGTCGACTATGCCCAGGGGCTGTTCGTTCATCTGATGAACAAGACGTGGTTCGATAAACTTCCTGCCGATCTCCAGGAGATATTACTCCAGGTGATCAAGGAGGAGAGTGCCGACACCCGCGAGCGTACCCGCCGGCAGCAGCAGGAGCAGATTGCCGCCGCCCAGGCTCAGGGCGTGACCTTCCTGCCCCTCGGCGAAGGGCATCGCGAGGTGCTGATCGAACGCAGCGCGCCGGTTTACGAGAGCTGGGAAAAGCGCATCGGCGCCGAATATCTGCAACTGGTCCGGCAGAAGCTGGGAGAGTGAAACAATCCTTTAATGCAGAAGTTGCGGGGCGATGACTGAAAAAATCGCCCCGCAACTCATTGCCGGTTTTCCCCTTAGTCCGATGGTCCTGCTCAATGATAAAAAAAGCGTTTAAATGGGTGGACCGGATTCTCGGTTTCGTCGAGGACTGGTCCCTTTTTTTGACCGTGTCCCTGGCGCTTGTGGCAGCCATGGCGAATGTGGTCCTGCGCAAGCTGACCCCGATCAGCCTCTACTGGTCGGATGAAGTGGTGAAGAAAGTCATTTTTTTCTCCACCTACATCGGCTGCAGCGCGGCCGTCCGGTCCCGCGCCCTGATCCGCATCGATGCCCTTCCGCAGATGGTTCCGATCCTGAAAAAGCCTCTGACCCTGATCAGTCATCTCGCCGTGATTCTTTTCGCCTTGCTGATGATCCGCTACGGCTGGACCATGACCGCGGCCAGCTATGCCGATCCCTATGCCCGATCGGCCACTCTCAACATCCCCGAATGGTATTTCTATGCCGTACTGGTGGTGATGGGCGGCATGCTCGTGCTGCGCACCGTCATGGTTATGGTGGAGGACTGGCGCGGCGCGCCGGTCAAGTGAATCCTTTTCTGAAAGCCCGATTTCGATGGACACAAGTCATCTCATAGTCTTGGCCCTGCTGCTTGGTGCCCTTGCCACCACCGTTCCCGTCTTCATGGCGCTGTTTTTTACCGGCTTTGCCGGCCTGATCCTGGCCGGCATCGATCCGCAGATCGTCATCGAGGTGCTCTATCGCAGCATGGACAAGTTCGCCCTGATCGTGGTCCTGTTCTTCGTGCTGTGCGGCAACATCATGACCACCGGCAGCATCGTCGAAAAGCTGATCAAGACCGCCAACGCCCTGGTCGGTTTCCTGCCCGGCGGCCTTGCCATCGCAGGAGTGCTGGCCTGCGGCTTTTTCGGCGCCATTTCCGGCTCGACGGTGGCCACGGTGGTGGCGATCGGGGGCTTTATGATCCCGGCCCTGATCAAGCACAATTACGATCATTCCTTCAGCGTCGGCATCATGACCACAGCCCCGGTGCTCGGGGTCGTCATCCCCCCCTCCATCTCCATGATCCTTTACGCCATGGTGTCCAACGATTCCCTGGAGGCTTTGTTTTTGACCGGTTTCGTTCCCGGCATCCTGATCATGGTCGCCATGTCCTTCTACGCCTGGTTTTTCTGCCGGAAGCAATCGGTGAATACCACGCCCCGCCCCTCCTTTCGGGAACTGCTGGCGGTACTGCGGGAAAGCGTCTGGGCCCTGCTGTTGCCGGTGCTCATTTTCGGCGGCATCTATTCCGGCCTTTTCACTGCCAACGAGGCGGCCGTGGTGGCCTGTTTCTACGCCTTTTTCGTCGAAATCTGCATTCACAAGGACATGCGTCTGCGGGATGTGAAGAAGGTCATCGTCTCTTCCGCCGTCACCTCCGCCACGCTGCTTGTGATCGTCGCCGGGGCCTCGGTTTTTGGCGAATATCTGACCTTTCAGCAGATCCCGGATCAGAGCGCCAAGGCGGTCGTCTCCAGCATCAGCAGTCCCTGGGTTTTTCTGCTGGCGGTCAACATCGTTCTGCTGGTGGTCGGCATGTTCATGGACATCATTTCCGCGACCCTGATCCTTACGCCGATTTTCCTGCCCCTGCTCTCCCGCTTCGGCATCGACACCCTGCATTTCGGCCTGCTCATGACCCTGAACCTGGGCATCGGTTACTGCACCCCGCCCCTGGGGGTCAGCCTCTATATCTCAGGGGCAGTGGCGGATCGGGATCTGATCTATGTGACCAAGTCGGTTATCCCATTTCTGCTGATTCAGATCGGCCTGCTGATGCTTCTGACCTACTGGTCGGATCTGGTCCTGTGGCTGCCGAGGATGATTTACGGTTAGATTCTTTTCGTTGTCAGAAGAGGGCCCAATGAAGATTCTTGTACCGGTGGATATGTCGGAAACCAGTCGCGCGACGATCGAAAAGCTGAAGCAAAACAGTGCTTTCCTTCCGCCGGGACACCTGGTGCTGCTGCATGTGGTCGATCTTGAAAAACTCGCCTATCGCATGATCCCCGATTTCCAGCTGGAGATGATTCGGGAGCAGGCGGTCAAGACAGCCGGTGAATTCCTCGAGAAACGGGCAGGCGAACTGCGGGAAGCGGGCCTGACGGCCGAATCCCGGCTCGAAATTGGTTCCCCCCGGGAAATCATTCCGCGAATCTCCAACGAGGAGCACTTCGGGTTGTTCGTGATCGGCCGCAGGTATGCGGGGGAAATCCGGGATGTCCTGTTCGGCAGCGTGGCCAACTATGCCCTGCACCGGGTCAAATGTCCGGTGCTGCTTTTCTGATGCCGGGCGGGCGGCATCCCTCTGCGGAGACTGTATGGGCCGCTATCTGACGGTCACTCTGCTTCTGCTCTCCAGCAACGTCTTCATGACCTTTGCCTGGTACGGGCACCTGCGCAACCTTTCCCACCGGCCCTGGGTTCTGGCGGCCATGCTAAGCTGGGGGATCGCCCTGTTTGAATATCTGCTGCAGGTTCCCGCCAACCGGATCGGCCATCAGGTCATGAATGTCGGGCAGTTGAAACTGCTGCAGGAGGTGGTGACCCTGACGGTTTTCGTGCCCTTTTCGGTTCTGTACCTGAAGGAGAGGTTGAGCCTGGATTACCTGTGGGCGGGATTCTGTCTGCTGGGCGCGGTGTTTTTTCTGTTCCGGGCGAAACTCTTTGCAGGATGAATGGTTTCGAGTTCATGCCTGGAAACAAGGAGCCAAGGAAAATGGACCTCGGTTCGATCATGACGCGCAAGGTGGTTACCGTCGAGATGGATGATTCCATCCGCCTGATCAACGGCATTTTCGCCCACGTCAAATTTCACCATCTGCTGGTTGTCGATAAAGGCCGACTGGTGGGCGTTATTTCCGACCGGGACGTGCTCAAGGCCATGAGCCCCTTCGTCCACACCCTGGCCGAGCAGGCCCGGGACGCCGCCACCCTTGAACGAAAGGCCCATCAGATCATGTCGCGGAACCTGGTAACCGGAAGCAGCGACATGAGCATCGTCGAGGGGGTTGGGCTGATGCTGGAAAACAGAGTATCCTGCCTGCCGATTGTGTCGAGGGAGGGCGCCATCGAAGGGGTGGTGACATGGAAGGACATGCTGAACGCCTTTGTGGAAACGGACGATGTCTTGTGCAACGTCTGCCGCATGCGATTGAAGACTCGGAAAAAGTATGGATCGGCAAGCGACGAGGATAATCGGGAAAACCCTGGAGAGGAACAATCATGACGGAATTCAAGAATGTTACGGTGGTAAAAAAAGCGAACATCTATTTTGACGGCCAGGTCAGCAGCCGGACCATCCGTTTTGCCGACGGCACCGAGAAGACCCTCGGAGTCATGCTGCCGGGAGAGTACACCTTCAACACCGGTGCCCCTGAGCTTATGGAAATCCTTTCCGGCGAGCTCGAATTTCTTCTGGATGGGACGAGCGAATGGCGAACCTGTGTGGGAGGAGAGGCGTTCGAGGTGCCCGGTCAATCCAAATTTACTGTTCGGGTCAAGAGCGTTGCCGACTACTGCTGTTCGTTCCTGTAGTAGGGGCGGGTCTCAGACCCGCCCTCTCATTTCCTTGAACGAAAAGCCAAGGGCAGGTCTGAGACCTGCCCCTGCGAATCCATTTTCGTCCCGTTGCCAAACCGCTGAAAACAGATACGATATTTCCTGGACTAAAAAATCCACGAGGTGTCCCATGCCGATGTACGATTTTCGCTGTGAGGATTGCGGACTGGCGTTTTCCCTCAAGCTGAGCTTCGCCGAGTACGACAAGGGTGATGTCCGATGCCCGGCCTGCCAAAGCGACAAGGTGACCCAGGTGATCTCCCGGATCAACGTTCGGACCAGCCGCAAAAGTTGAGCCGTTTCATTCATCGAGGCCTGTTCGAGGAGATTCGCCATGCCTGCCGGCGAGTTGCCCAACGCTCCATTTATGTGACCGTTGATTTCGAGCAGATACCCCGCTACGCCTCATCCCTCCCGCTGGAACAGGCTCTTCATCCGCAAATCGATCCGGCCTGCCACTACCTTGGCCAGGACCGGGATACCCTGGCCTTTTTTCTGATCCTCGATGCCGTCAATTTCGGTTCCGGCTATTTTGCAGAACTGGGCCTGCCCTCCGGCCGCTCGGGTTACTTCACCATGGCTGAGGCCCTGACCCGGCGGTTTCAGCATCAGGGCCCCTGTTCGGCAGCTTTTCTGTCCCGGCTTACGACTGGAGAGTGTCTGGAGCTGTTCGGGCAGGACCCCCGCAATCCGGCGGCGGTGGAGCTGATGGGGCTCTTCGCCGCGTCCCTGAACGACCTCGGCCGTTATCTTCGGGACCATTTCTGCGGCGATCCGGTTGCCCTGGTCGAGGAGGCCGAAGGCCGGGCCGCCGGTCTGGTGGATTTGCTGGCGGCCATGCCGATGTATCGGGACGAGGCGGATTACCGTGGGCTGCGGGTTCCCTTCTACAAACGGGCCCAGTTGACAGTGGCGGATCTGGCCATCGCATTTGCCGGCCGCACTTGGGGATGCTTTGCCGACCTGCCCGACCTGACCCTGTTTGCCGACAATCTGGTGCCCCACGTTCTGCGCTACGACGGGTTGCTGAACTATCAAGAAGATCTCGCAGCCGCCATCGATGCCGGAACACTGATTTCCGCAGGCTCTCCCGAGGAGGTCGAACTGCGCGCCTGCGCTGTACACGCCGTGGAACTGCTGACGGAGGAACTGCGACGGCGGGGTCACGACGTGACCGCCATGGGGCTGGATCAGTTGCTGTGGAATCGGGGTCAGCAGCTGTCCTATCGCAGACGTCCCCGGCACAGGACCAAAACCGTTTTTTATTGAGGCAGCCGGTCGTATGAGAGGGCAGCGAAAAATTGTTTTCTAAAATATGACTTTTTTTGTTAAAGTTGGTCTGGTTCATCGAAGGACCTCTCCACCGGAAACGGCGAGAGGCTGAAATGGCCAAGTTTCCTGGTGTCTTGAGCCCTTTATTCCTGCCTGGGAGGATTCCATGGATGTTGTTCTGTTAAGCCGCCTGCAGTTCGCCGCTACCACCATGTTTCACTTTCTGTTCGTGCCCTTGACTCTGGGTCTGGTCGTACTGGTGGCCTGGATGGAGACCCGTTATGTGCGTACCGGGGATGAGCTCTATCTGCGCATGACCAAATTCTGGGGCAAGCTGTTCCTGATCAATTTCGCCCTCGGGGTGGTGACCGGCATTACCCTGGAGTTCCAGTTCGGGATGAACTGGGCGGAATACTCCCGCTATGTCGGCGACATCTTCGGAGCCCCGCTGGCCATCGAGGCGACGGCCGCCTTCTTCCTCGAGTCCGTTTTCATCGGCCTCTGGATCTTCGGCTGGGGCAAGGTTTCGAAAAAGGTGCACTGTTTCTCCATCTGGATGGTGGCGCTCGGATCCAACCTCTCGGCCCTCTGGATATTACTGGCCAACGGCTGGATGCAGAACCCGGTCGGCTACGTCCTGCGCAACGGCCGGGCTGAAATGGTCGATTTTGCGGCCATGCTCTTCAATCCCTACGGCCTGGCCAAGTTTTTCCATACGGTGGTCTCGGCCTACCTGCTGGCCGGATTCTTCGTCCTGGGAGTGAGCGCCTGGCATCTGCTGCGCAGGTCCCATGCCGACTTCTTTCGCCGCTCCTTCCGCATGGCGGCGCCCTTTACCCTGGTGGCCGCCCTGCTCGTCATGGTCAGCGGCGACCTGCAGGCGACGGTGGTGGCCAAGTATCAGCCCTCCAAGTTCGCGGCTCTCGAATCCACCTGGGAGACCCAGAAACGCGCTCCGCTGAATCTGCTGCTCTGGCCTGATCCGGCCAATGAAAGAAACCTGGTCGAGGCTCTGCCCATCCCCGGCCTGCTGAGCTACCTGGCCCACAAGGATCCCGACGCCGAGGTCAAAGGTCTGAACGAATTTGCCCCCGAGGACCGGCCCCCGGTTCGCCTGACCTTCGTCGGCTTTCGCGGCATGGTCGGGCTCGGGGTCCTGTTCGTGCTTTTCTCCGCTGCAGCCGTGGTGGTATCGCGTTTCGGCAATTTGGAGAAAAATCCCTGGCTGCTGCGCCTGCTGCTCTTCTCCATCCCGCTCCCCTATCTTGCCAACCAGCTCGGCTGGCTGGCGGCCGAAGTCGGCCGGCAGCCCTGGATCGTATTCGGCCTGCTGCGCACCAGCGACGCGGTGTCCGGAAACCTGGCGGTGGGGCAGGTGATGGGCTCCCTGGCGGGATTCACCCTGCTGTATGGGGCCCTCGGAGCGCTCGATTTCTATCTGCTGGCCAGGGTGGCCGTCAAGGGGCCGCAGCCGGCGGCGGAACTTCCCGCCCGTCCGTCCGTTCCCCCGCAGCCTGCCGGAGATGCCCGGCCCCAGGAGGTGTGAGATGATGCTTCAGTTGATCTGGTTCGTTCTTTGGGGCCTGCTCTGGGCCATCTACTTCATGCTCGACGGCTTCACTCTCGGCGCCGCAATGCTCCACCCCCTGGTCGCCCGCAATGAAATCCAGCGGCAACAGGTCATCCGCACCTTCGGGCCGGTGTGGGACGGCAACGAGGTCTGGCTGATCACCGCAGGCGGCGCGACCTTTGCCGCTTTCCCCACCACCTACGCGCTGATGTTCAGCTACCTGTACGCTCCGCTGCTGCTGTTGCTGTTCGCTCTGATCATCCGGGGCGTCTCCTTCGAATTCCGCGGCCTGCAGGACTCTCCCTCCTGGAAAAAAGGCTGGGATCTGGCCATCCCTGTGTCCAGCCTGGTGATCGCTCTGCTCTTCGGCGTCGCCTTCGGCAACATCTTCCAGGGTCTGCCGATGGATGCCGCCGGTTACCACGGCTCCCTGCTGGGATTGCTCAACCCCTACGGCCTATTGACAGGGGTGCTGTTCGTGCTGCTTTTTCTGCAGCATGGCGCCCTGTACCTGACCGTCAAAACCGGCGGGGAACTCAAGGAACGGGCGGAAAGTATTGCAAAGAAATTGTGGCCTTTCCTGCTGGTCGTCGCGGTTGCTTTCCTCGCCTATACAGCACCGGCCACCCGGCTGTACGACAACTTCATGGCTCAGCCTGCCCTCTGGGCCGTGCCGCTGCTGGCAGCCCTGGAGTTGGTGGCGGTGCGTCTGCTGTTGGGGCGCGGCAAACTGCTGCAGTCCTTCGCTGCGTCCTGCGCGACGATCGTGCTGGTTGTCGCTACCGGGGTCATCGGTCTTTTCCCCAACCTGATCCCCTCATCGATCGATCCGGCCTACAGTCTGACGATCACCAATTCCTCCTCCAGTCCCTACACCCTGGGCATCATGACCTGGGTGGCGGCGGTCTTCGTGCCGATCGTCATCGCCTACAAGATCTGGGTCTATCGGATCTTCCGGGAGCCGGTGGGGGAGGAGGCGGAAGTCGGCATGGGAGGCGGATACTGAGAGAGATCCTGTTTGGCGTCGGGGTCGGGGTCGGAATCCGACGTCGACCCCCAATACCGATACCGATACCGAATGCAGGGGCGAAATGGAATCGCCCCTGTTTTTTTTGGACCGGAAATAGCCCTTGGATTTTTAAATACATTCGTGTATGTTTGTTGCCGTTTTCATTTTAATCCCGGAGTGGAAAGATGATGGATCGAGAGCGGCAGGCAAGGCGCGGGAGGCGACGGAACTATCTTTCAGTCCAGGGGTTTCTGGGCGGTTTGCTGGTTGTTTTTCTGGTGTCAGGATGCGCGGTCGGTCCCGACTATGCGCGGCCCGAAACAGCGGTTCCGCAAACCTGGCGGCAGGTGTCCGATCCGGCCCTGGTTCCTGACCGGACCGTGGCCCGCGACTGGTGGACGGTCTTTGATGATCCGCTGCTTAACCGGTTGATCGCCGAAGCCGCTAGGGACAATCTCGATCTGCGCCGGGCTGTGGCCCGCGTGCGGGAGGCCCGGGCACGTCTCGGTGTCGCCAGGGGCGAGTATTTCCCCGAAGCCGATGCCCGGGGCGACTTATCCCGACAGCGCGAGAGCGAAAATCTTCTGAGGGCGGACGGATCGACGGAAACTTTTCACGGTGTCGGCCTGGATGCCTCCTGGGAGATCGATTTGTTCGGGCGTATCAGCCGGCAGGTGGAGTCTGCCAGAGCGGAATATCAGGCCAGCGAGGAGGACCGGGGCGATGTGCTGGTGTCTCTCTATGCCGAGGTGGCGTTCACCTATTTCGACCTCCGCACCTTTCAAGCCCGCCTGGCTGCGGCCGAGGGCAATATCCGATCCCAGCAGGAGATCCTGAAGCTGACCCGGTCCCGTTTCCGCAACGGACTGGCCACCGGTCTCGATGTGGCCCAGGCCGAGCAGGTGCTGTCCGCCTCCCAGGCCGAGGTGCCCCCTTTGCGCATCGCCCTGACCCGCTCCATCAATACCATGGGTGTACTTCTGGGCAAGCTCCCGGGAACCCTGTTCGAGGAATTGAGCCGTCCGGAGGACATTCCGGTTCCGCCGCAAGAGGTTGCCGTGGGCGTGCCGGCCAACCTGCTGCGGCAGCGGCCCGACATCCGCCGCGCCGAACGGTTGCTCGCCGCTCAGACCGCCCGCATCGGCGTGGCCACTGCCGACCTGTATCCCCGTCTGTCCCTGAATGGAACCTTCGCCTTTGAATCCTTTGACGCCGGCGATCTGTTTCAGGGGTCCAGCAGGGCCTTCGGTTTCGGGCCTTCGGTGCGTTGGCTGATGTTCGACGGCGGCCGGGTGCGCAGTCAGATCCAGGTTCAGGACGCCCTCGCCGAGCAGGCTCTCTACCAGTACGAGCAGACCGTGCTCGTGGCCCTCAACGAGGCTGAAAACGCGCTGACGCAATACCTCGAGCAGCGCCACCGCCTGGCCGCCCTGGAGCGCTCGGTGGAGGCGGCCCGGCGCTCCCTGCGGCTGGCCACCCGATTGTACAAGGACGGCCTGGTCGATTTTCAGAATGTCCTCGATGCTCAGCGGGTGGTGTTCGACAACGAGAGCCAGCTGGCTGCAGCCCGGGGCGATACCGTAATCAATCTGGTAGAAGTCTATCGCACCCTGGGCGGTGGCTGGGACCCGAATGGTTCGACCCCCGAAATTGCCGAAATCCGAAAAGAGGAGGTTTCCCGATGAATCGTCTGCTGCTTCCGCTCCTGCTGCTTGTCCTGCTTTCCGGATGTCGGGACCAGAACGCCTTCGTGGCGCCGCCTCCGCCGACGGTGACCGTCGCGCCGCCGGTTCAAAAACCCGTCACCTTTTATGCCCGGTATACGGGTCAGACCGAGGCGGTGGAATCGGTGGAGATCCGGGCCCGGGTGGAAGGCTATCTGGAGAGCATCCATTTCAGGGATGCCGATCTGGTCAAAAAGGGGGACCTGCTGTTCGAGATCGATCCCCGGCCCTATCAGGCCCGGTTGGATGAAGCGACCGCCCTACTGGCGACCCGGCGGGCGGAACTGCACCTGGCCGAGTCGACCCTTCAGCGCAAGGAGAGCGCCCTGCAGGACCAGGCCGTCAGCGAAGTCGAGGTGCTCGAGGCGAGAGCCATTCGCGATCAGGCGCTGGCCGCTATCGAGGCGGCCAAGGCGGCCATCGAGACCGCCCGGCTCGACCTGTCCTATACCCGGATCTTCGCCCCGATCAACGGCCGTATCGGACGGCGGCTGGTGGATGTCGGCAACCTGGTGGGCGCCGCAGAGAAAACCCTGCTGGCGACCATCGTCAATGTCGAGCCCAGCTACGTCTACTTCAATGTCAATGAGCGGGACCTTCTGAAATTCAGGAATGGCGATTCCGCCAAACCGAACCCGACCAACGGCAACGGCAAGACGCCGGTTTTCCTCGGCCTGTCGAACGATGTCGGCTATCCCTGGGAGGGCCGGGTCGATTTCACCGACAACCGGGTGGATCCTGAAACCGGCACCATTCAGGTCCGCGGCGTCTTCCCGAATAAGGACGGTGCTCTGCTGCCGGGACTGTTCGCCCGCGTGCAGATCCCCACAGGCACGGCAGAAAATGCCCTGCTGGTGCCGGAACGGGCGCTGGGCATCGATCAGCAGGGCTACTATCTTTTGTCGGTCGACAAGACCGATACCGTCGAGTATCGGCCGGTCAAGGTGGGGCCCCAGGTCGACGATCTGCGGGTGATCGAATCGGGCATTTCGGCCTCGGACCGGGTTATCGTCAACGGTCTGCAACGGGCGCGTCCGGGCATCACGGTCAATCCCATCGCGCCTGAGAAGGCCGCTGCCTCCGCCCAAACCAAGGCACCTCAGGCCGGATAAGGGAGATCAAGGATGTTCAGCCGTTTCTTCATCAATCGACCGATCTTCGCCTGCGTCATCTCCATCGTCATCGTCATCGCCGGTCTTGTGGCGGTGCGTACCCTGCCGATTGCCCAGTATCCGGAGATTTCCCCGCCCACGGTACAGGTCACCGCCAACTATCCCGGCGCCAACGCCACCGTACTGGCGGAGACCGTGGCCCAGCCCATCGAGGAGCAGGTCAACGGGGTGGAGGGGATGCTCTACATGTCCAGCACCTGCTCCAACAGCGGCACCTACTCCCTGACCGTGACCTTCGAGGTCGGCACCGATCTCGACATGGCCGCCGTGCTGGTGCAGAACCGCGTGGCCATCGCCGAACCGAGCCTGCCCGAAGAGGTCAAGCGCCTCGGCATCTCCACCAAGAAGCAGTCCACCAACATTCTGCTGATCGCCTCGCTGTTTTCGCCGGACGAGCGGTACGACACCCTGTACCTGAGCAATTACGCCAGTCTCCGGATCAAGGACGAACTGGCCCGCATCGACGGGGTCGGCGACGTACGCATCTTCGGCGCCCGTGATTACAGCATGCGCATCTGGCTCGATCCGGAACGGCTCAAGGCGCGGAATCTGACCACCGGCGACGTTGTTTCGGCCCTGCGGGAGCAGAACGTGCAGGTCGCGGCCGGCATGATCGGCCAGGATCCGATCCCGGCGGGGCAGCAGTTCCGCTACACCGTCACCACCCTCGGCCGCCTGCAGACCGCCGAGCAGTTCGGCGAGATCATCGTCAAGACCGCCGAAGGGGGCCGCCTGACCCGGGTCCGCGATATCGCCCGCATCGAGCTGGGCGCCCGGGACTACGGCGACAGCTCCCAGTTCAACGGCAAGCCGGCCGTGGCCCTGGGGATCTATCAACTGCCCGGCGCCAATGCCCTTGACGTCGCCTTCAAGGTCCACGACCGGATGAAGGAACTGTCCAAAAACTTCCCGGAGGGGATGCAGTACCATGTGCCTTTCGATACCACCAACTTCGTCGACAAGGCCATCGCCGAGGTGGTGGAAACCCTGCTGGTGGCGGTCGTCCTGGTCTTTCTGACCATCTTCATCTTCCTGCAGGACTGGCGGGCGACCCTGATACCCGCCCTGACCATCCCGGTCTCCCTGATCGGTACCTTTGCCGTCATGGCTTCCCTCGGGGTCAGTATCAACCTGCTGTCCCTGTTCGGGATCGTGCTCGCCATCGGCATCGTGGTCGACGACGCCATCGTGGTGGTGGAAAACGCCGCCCGCAATGTGGATGAACTGGGGCTCTCGCCGAAAGAGGCGACCATCCGGGCCATGAACGAGGTCACCGGGCCGGTCATCGCCACCACTTTGGTTCTGCTGGCGGTCTTCGTGCCCACCGCCTTTCTCGGCGGCATTACCGGCCAGCTCTATCGCCAGTTCGCACTGACCATCGCCACCGCCACGGTGTTCAGTTCCATCAACGCCCTGACCCTCAGCCCCGCTTTATGTGCGATTCTGCTGCGGCCGACCAGGGTCAGCCACCGCGGGATCTTCCGACTCTTCAACTGGACCTTCGACAAGACCCGGAATATTTACGCGCGAGGGTTGGGTGTGCTGGTGCGAAGAACCGTCCTGTCCCTGGTGCTGTTCGCGGTGGTGGCCGGCGCCGCCTTCTGGGGATTTGTGAGTCTGCCCACCGGGTTCGTGCCCGCCGAAGACCAGGGCTATGCCTTCGTCAGCATTCAGCTGCCCGATGCCGCCTCCATTGAGCGCACCTCCGAGGTGGTGGAGGAACTCAATCGCCGACTGGCCGGCATGGAGGGGATCGGCAACTGGGTGTCCATCGTCGGATTTTCCCTGGTCGACATGGCTTCCAGTTCCAACATGGCGACCCTGTGGGTGGTGTTCGACCCCTGGGAGAAGCGCACCGCACCCCATCTCAGCCAGGAGGCGCTGATCGGAAGGATGTGGCAGGAGTTCGGCCAGATCCAGGACGCGCAGATCTTTCCTTTCGTACCCCCGGCCATCCGCGGGCTCGGTTTTGCCGGGGGCTTCCTGATGGAGTTGCAGGATCGCGCCGGCGTCGGCATGGACAGCCTGCAGCAGGTGGCCCAGGAGGTGATCCAGGACGCCAATTCCCAATCGAAGCTGCAGCGGGTCTACACCACGTTCCGGGCCACGGTTCCTCAGCTCTATGCCGATGTCGACCGCACCCAGGCCAAGACTCTGGACATCCCCCTCACCGGAATTTTCGATACCCTGCAGGCCAGTCTCGGATCGGTCTACGTCAACGATTTCAACAGGTTCGGCCGGACCTACCAGGTCAAGGTGCAGGCCGACAGCGCCTTTCGCAGCACGCCGGAGGACATCCGACGGCTCGAGGTGCGCAATGGCCGCGGCCAGATGATCCCCCTGGGATCGGTGGTTTCGGTCCGCGAGGCGGTGGGGCCGCAGCTCGTCAAGCGTTACAACATGTACCCTTCGGCCACCATCAACGGCCAGGCCGCCCCGGGGCACAGTTCCGGCGAGGCTCTGGCCCTGATGGAAAATCTTGCGGCGACCAGGCTGCCGAAGTCCTTCGGGTTCGAGTGGACCGGCATGTCCTATCAGGAAAAGACGACATCCAATCAGGCGCTGTTCATCTTCGCCCTGGCTGTGGTTTTCGTCTACCTGGTCCTCTGCGCCCAGTACGAAAGCTGGTCGATTCCCCTGGCGGTCATTCTGTCCGTGCCCCTGGCCCTGCTCGGGACGGTCGCGGCCGCGATGATGCGGGGCATGGATGTCAATGTGTATACCCAGATCGGCATCGTTCTGCTGATCGCCCTGGCCTCGAAAACCTCGATCCTGATCGTGGAATTCGCCAAGGCTTTGCGGGAGGACGGGATGAGCATCCGCGACGCCGCTCTGGAGGCGGCCCGGCTCCGCTTCCGCCCGATCCTGATGACCGCCCTGACCTTCATCCTCGGCGTGCTGCCGCTGATGATCGCATCGGGAGCCGGGGCCGCCAGCCGGCAGGCGCTGGGCACCGCCGTCTTCGGCGGCATGACCGCGGCCACACTGCTGCTGGTGTTTTTCGTGCCGGTCTTCTATCTGCTGATCCAGGGCGCCAGCGAAAAGCTGAGGGCGAAATGGTTGGACAGAAAAGGGCATCTGGAATAGCTTGAATCGAAATCGGTCTGTTGAAAATTTTTCAATGGCGATTCCGATCCGGAGATTTTGCTAAGGAGAATTGCATGGCGCGTAAAACCCGGGAAGAAACCGAACAGACCCGTCTCGGAATTCTCCACTCCGCCCTGGAGCTGTTTCACGAAAAGGGCTACTCCCGAACCACCCTGGAACAGATCGCCCGCAGGGCGGGTGTGACCCGGGGCGCCATCTACTGGCATTTCAAGGACAAGGTGGACCTGTTTCTGGGGCTGAAGGATGAAATCGAGCAGTCGGCCGGAATTCGGCTGGAGGACCTGCTGCTCTGGCCGGTCGAATCACTGGACGATCTGCGGCAGGGAGCCCTGCGGCTGTTTCGCCATATCGAGGGGAGCGAGCAGTTTCGGCGCTATTTCGAAATCGTGCTCTACCGCGCCGAATTCACGGAGGAACTGCAGCCGCTGTTGCTGAAGTACCGAGACAAGCTGCAGCGCCTGCAGCAGAGGGACCAGGAGAATATGACCCGTCTGCAGCGAGCCGGAAAGGTGCGTGTTGAAGTCGATTGCGCCCGGGCCGCTCTGGGATTTCGCTGCCTGTTCGTGGGGATTCTGGACAACTGGTTCATGGACACGGGATTGTTCCCGCTGGTGGACGAGGGCGGTGGGTTGCTGAAGGATTATCTGGACGGCCTGTTGCCCTGATTGGGGCCTGTTAGCCATTCTGCTCCCTGACCCACTCGTCGATGAGCAGGGCGACATCTTCGGGCATGTCGAGAAAGCGGAGGCCCATGCCGGGTTCGTAGGGCGATTTGGGGCTGAACCGGCGGGTCCAGACCACTTCGACATGGGTCTGCACGGTACGATTGATCGGCTGGGGAAGGGAAATTTCCAGGTTGAACCGGCTGCCCAGTTCGCGGGGATTGACCGAGGCGATGAACAGGCCGCCGCGGCTGATGTTCTTGATATATCCGAAAAAGGTCCGGTTGCCGTCCTCGGCGATGATGTTCAGGGCAATCATCGGCGCCCGCAGATTTTTTCGCTTCTGGCTGGTTCCCTGTCCCGAATCCTGGTTCATTACGAAATCCTCAGAAGGTTTTAACGCCGCCAATTTTTAGTCAAAATACAACATTTTATCCCTTCAGGCAAACATTCCGTGCAGGAAAGTCATCGGCACATCGCTCCGGCTCGACTCCCTGCAGACGGCGCAGCAGTGAGAGTTGCTCGCGCGGGTCCTCTGTCGGCTTGAGACCGGCGGCGGCCAGCAGCGGCGGCAGCGCCTGCTCGGGATGACAGCGGGGCCAGGCAGAAGTACAGAGATGGTGAATCAGGCGGGTGGTTTTCAATCCATCGAACCAGTCGTGGAAGGCCTTGAGCCGGCCGTCCGGTCGGGGATGGTTGACCACTAAACGTTTCCAGACCGTCGGAAAGCTTTCCCGCTCCAGAAATTCGAACAAGCCTTCGTGGAGTTGAAAGGCCATCGCCGTCAGCCTCTGTTCATTCGACTCGACATGGCTCGCGACCAGACGCAGCCACTGCCCCAGCAGACGGTAGCAGGCAAAAGGGTAGAAGAGAATTGCCTTCGCCCCCTCCTGCAGCTGTGCCTCGACACTGCGGCCGGTGCCGAAAGGGGTCCTCGCCGAGGGGCGTCCTGACGGATGAACCACGCTGCCGGAGACCTGAACGACACCGGCGGTTTTGGCCAGCTGTTGGAGAAAATAGAAATCCTCGCCGGCCCGGCGCCGGTTCATGCCGCCGGCCGCAACATAGGCCGAGGCCCGGCAGGCCATGGTACTGCCGATGGTGTGAAAGGCGTAGGGCGATTTCGCCGTCTGCAGGCCGAGCACATGGGCGCGCAGGAAGAGTTCGTAGCGGGCAATGGCTTTTTCCTGAGCGGGATCATGGCCCGGCCGATGGCAGAAAGGGAGGACCGCCCCTCCCGCCGCCGCATTGTGGAAATGATTGCGCAGCGCATCCAGGTAATCGGGCCCGACCAGGGTGTCGGCGTCGAGGGAGACCAGCAGTGGGTTCGGGCGCGAGTAGTCCAGGCGCGAAAGGGCGAGGTCGAAACCGATTTTGCGGGCCAGTCCCACCCCGCCGTCCTTTTCCGCAAGTTCCCGTTCCCCGCTTGCCGCATTAACCCAGGCGAGTTGCAGTTCGGGAGGAGTTTCGCTGCCGGCGGTCAGCATCCGCAGGGTGCGGAGATTGTCGGCTTTATCCGCGGGGGCGCTGTCGGTTCGATGGTTGACCACCACCAGCACGAGGGTTTCTGACAGACGTTCCGGCGGGTTGCAAGCCAGCGTGGCCAGAGTGCCGGGCAGGGTGGCGCTTTCCGCAAGAGCTGGAATGACCACTACGGTGCGAAAATCCTCCCGGTCGTTGTGGTCGATGCGCCAGGGCCCGGAAACGGCCCTGCGGGCAAGGTAGCGGGCTACCTCGGGCGGCGGGCTTGTCACGGTTTTCCCTTCGGGGCCAACCCCTTGTTCTTGGCAATCTGCAGCAGCTCGGCCAGCGGATCGCCGCTTCCGCTCAGCCAGTGAATCTCGATACCCTGACGCTCCATGCGGCGGAACCAGGTCTCCTGCCTTTTGGCAAACTGGTGGATGGCGCTGTTCAGTTTCTGGAACATGTCGTTGCGGGTCAGGCGTCCCTGCAGGTGATGGGCCATGAAGCGGTATTCGAGTCCGTAAAATTCCAGGGCTTCCCAAGGGATGCCCTGTTGGTGAAGGGCGGCCACCTCTTCAATCAGCCCTTCGTCCATCCGCCTTCGAAGTCGATCGGTGATCCGTCCGCGCAGGATCGGACGCTCCCAGTGGACGCCGAAAACCAGCGGTTCCATGGCCGGCAAGGGAAGGGGCTCGGCTTTGTCTTCCCCTTCGGCGATTTCGATGGCGCGCACCAGGCGCGAGCGGTCCTCCATATCGGTGGTGTTGTGCTGGTCGGGGCGCAGGTCCAGCAGGCGCTGGCGCAGGGACGCCAGGTCCAGGGCGCTGAGTGCTGCACGCAGAATCGGGTTTTCCGGCACTTTGACCAGCCGATAGCGGCGCAGGGCCGCATCCAGGTAAAGGCCGGTGCCGCCGGCGAGCACCGGCAGTCGGCCGCGGGAAAGGATATCCTCGAAGGCGGTGATGAAGCGTTCCTGAAAGTCGAAAACGCTGAATTCGGTTCCGGCCTCGACGATGTCGATCAGGTGGCAGGGAATCTCTTCGTATTCGGCGAGATCCTTGCCGGTGCCGATATCCATGCCGCGGAACACCTGGCGGGAATCGGCCGAGATAATTTCTCCGTCGAACAGCCGGGCGGCGGCCACGGCAAGCCGGGTTTTTCCGGAAGCGGTCGGTCCAAGAATGACGAGAAGATTGCAGGCCATCAGGTTCTCAAAGTTGGTTGTCGGGGTCGCCGTCCATGTCGGGCCGAATTTTTGCCCGATTTTGCTTTCAGGACCAATACCGAAAAATACCGTTTTTTTTTATAAAAAACGGAACTATAACCCAAACAAAGGTATGGCCCCTGGAAGAAGGCGAATACCGGAATTTTTGGTTCTGCGGATCTGACAACTCGGGGCAAACCGTAACAGCGCCTTGAACTGCTCAAGGAGAGGCAAAGGCTTCATCACCGTTTGAATACGGCCCCGGTTTTTCCCGCGTTGAATGGTTTTTGTCACCGGGACGCGTTGGTTCCAGCGCCAAGCCGCCTCAGAGATGTAAAGAGGCAGATGGCCCTTGCTCATCCAGTGGTAAACGCCCTGCTTGGCTCGTTCCAAGAGAGCATTGTACGACTCGGCGGTGTTGTTGTGTACGAGACCACGAGCAAATTCTTTCTGACCATGGCTGACGGTATCATGGGCCGCAAAATCCCGTCCGATGATGCGATACGCATGGAGTTCATCGCTCATCAGATGGGCCTGGTCGCTGACAACTCTCTGGATGAGGGGTTGCAGCACAGAGACACTGTCACCGGCAACAGGTGTGGCCCGCACCGGCCCGTGACGTTGTACCGCAACAGCAATACAGCTCTTTTGGGTTCCACGGCCGCGCTTATGTTTGACGCCTGACCGATAACGGGGTTTGCCACCCAAGTATTTCTCATCCAACTCGACAATGCCCTGCAATTTAGGCAGAGCAGCTTGATGGACGGCCATGACCGTACGCAACGCGTGCAGCATCTTCCAGGCGGATTTCTGGGATATCCCCAGCCACTTGGCAATAAATACCGATGAGGCCCCTTTGCTGGAGAAGATCAAAGAATACATCGCCTGCAACCACAGCCATAAGCTCAGCTTGGTCCCGTGGAAAGGCGTCTTGGTCGTGACCGTAAACTGCTTGCCGCATTCGGCACATTCGTAAAGACCTGCCCGGGTTTTGGGGCTGCGGAGCTTCCAGGCTTGATCCCCATGGCAATGGGGGCAAATAGGTCCGTCAGGCCAGATCACGGATTCAAAGAATGCCCGGCAACTTTCTTCATCCGGGAACTGACGCCGTAACTCTTCAACATTCATATCCCTTCCTCCCTTGTTGGAAGAAAGGGTAACATCAGCATGCGACAGAATATGTCACAACCTTTTTTTGGGTTATAGAGCCGATAAAAAAAGATGTATCGAAGGCTGCATTAATGGCTACAATATAGGTTGTTTTGATCCCGGGTTCAACATTCAGTTCTGAAGAACCGATTGCAGCTTCCTTTTGCCGGATAGCTTTGATAAATTCCAGTATTTCAATGAATTTTTTTTCGCCGGTACCTTCCGGCGCCGAAAGTTGTTGCCCTTGCCGCACATGACGATACCCGATTCAGATATTTCTTTTGTAGCCGAGCACCCCCTGGTCGTGCCCCGTGCCGAACATCCCATTTCCCGTCAGCAGATCGACGATCGCGTGCTCAAGGTTCTCTACCGGCTGCATCGCCACGGATTCCAGGCCTATCTGGTCGGGGGCAGTGTGCGTGATCTGCTGCTCGGCCGACAGCCCAAGGATTTCGACGTTGCCACCGATGCCACTCCCGAACAGGTCAAGAGCCTGTTTCGCAACTGCTTCCTGATCGGTCGGCGTTTCCGTCTGGCGCATATCCGGTTTGCCGATAATTATGTGGTGGAGGTCGCGACCTTTCGCCGCCAACCCCATGCGGACGAACTGCCGGAAAACCCCGAAGAACACTATCTGGTGGTTGAAAACGTTTTTGGTACTCCCCGGGAAGATGCTTCACGGCGCGATTTCACCATCAACGGCCTGTTCTACAATATTGCCGATTTCTCGATCATCGACTATGTGGGTGGTTTGAGGGATCTCCGGGAGGGCCGGCTGAAGGTCATCGGAGACCCGCTGGTGAGGTTTACCGAAGACCCGGTGCGCATGCTGCGGGCCCTGGAGTTTTCCGCGCGCCTGAATTTTTCTTTGGATGAGACGATACGGGAAGCGATCTTTCTGCGGGCACCCCTGATCGCCGAGGCCGCTCCGGCCCGCATCCGCGAAGAGCTGATGGAGCTGTTCCGGCATCAGGTAGCGGGACCGGTGCTCAGCAGGGCACAGTCCAAGGGGCTCCTGCCCCATCTTCTGGCCGGGTTCGAAGGGGAACCGGAAACTTTTGCGCTGCTCGAGTGGATCGATCGACGAACCGCGGCGGGCAGGGAGATCGAGGAGCATTTCGCTCTGGCGGCCCTTTTTCTGGCCAGGTTCCGTCATGCCTGTCAGATTTATGAAGCGGAAACCGTCGGTGAGGCAATCCGCATTGCCAATCTCCTGCTGATCCCCCATTGCGGTTATTTCCGCATTGCCAATGCCATTCGACACCAGGCCCGCGAACTTCTGATCGGGTTTTTCCGATTGGAACGAGGACGCAACCGGCGGGGCGAGCAACGCTTTCTGGCTCACCCCTTCACCCCCATCTCAATCGAGCTTTTCAGTCTATGGAGTGATGCACTGGGCGTTAATCAGGATCTGGCAGCTGACTGGCGCCAGGCCATGGACAAAGCCGCATCGCCGGCCAAGGAGCAGAAGCCGCGGCGCCGGCGGCCGCGCCGGCCCCGGCGTAAACCCCGAGGAAAACCGGAAGGCAAGACCTGAGGTATAATTAGGGAACCCGGTTTCGAAATCCTTGCCGTCCTTTTTGCCCCTTGCGGTTAGAGCCCAAAGAGAGGAAAACATGCAGTGTCATCAATGCCAGGCACCAGTTTCCGCGCAGGCCCGATTCTGTGACCAGTGCGGCAGCCGTTTGAAGTCCGATAGCGAAGGGCTGCATGAACGGGCCCTGGACCAGTATCATCGGGGAAGGATCGAGGAGGCTCTGGCGTTGTGGGACGAGACAGTGGCGCGTTGTCCCGATTTCAGCATCGGCCATTACTATCGGGGGATGGCCCTGTACGATCGCGGGGATCTGGTGGAGGCCATAGCCGCTTTCCGACAGTCGCTGAACGGTACCGAGGAGCCTTTCAGAGTCCTGTTCAAGATGGGCATGGCCCAGTACGGCCTGGGGGATCTGACCGGCAGCGTCGACAGCTTTACCCGCGCATTGAAAATCAACCCCGGAAGCGCCGAAACTCACTACCGACTCGGTCTGACTCATCTTCGGCGTTCCGATCTGAATGAGGCCAGTGCGGCGCTCAATCAGGCCATCCGTCTCAATCCCAAATATACAAGGGCGCTGTTCATACTCGGCATGGTTTATTCCCAGCAGGGGGAGACAGATCAGGCCATCGACCAGTTTCGCCGCGTCGTGGCGGCCAGTCCGGCCTATACGGCGGCGCTTTTCGAACTCGGCATGGCCCTGTATCGGGAATTGCGTCTGGAGGCGGCCGCTGAGGCTTTCTCTCAGGCGATCGAGCACAGCCCCCGGTTCGCGCCCGCTCGCTATATGCTTGGCGAAACCCGGCGCCGGGCCCTTGACCTGGAAGGCGCCATCGCCGCCTATGGGGAGGCCCTCGAGATCAACCCGAAGGACCTGGACAGCTGGCTGCGGCTGGCCGAATGCCAACTTCAGCAGGGGCGGCTTGCCGAAGCGCGCCATGCCCTGGATGAGGCTTTTGCCATACAGCCGAAAAATCCGGACGTTCTCTCTCTGCATCGTTTGCTGGAAGAACAGGAAAAACTGCCGAGGGAAAAAGGCTGATAAGCTCTATGCTCCCTCTCGCTCAGGGAGAGGGGATATCTGATAACCCCGAAAGACTTATAGAATGACCCAGCAACCACCTCTGCGACTCATCGGAGCCGATACCGGCGGAACCTTTACCGACCTGGTTCTGGTGGACGGCGAAACGGTGCGCACCCATAAGCTGCCGTCCACTCCTGACGATCCCTCCCGGGCGGTGCTGCAGGGTCTTCTCCATCTGCTGGGGCAAAAAGGGGCACTTGTCTTTCATGGATCGACGGTGGCCACCAACGCCCTGCTCGAAGGCAAAGGCGCCGAGGTGGCCCTGGTGATCACAGCGGGTTTTCGAGATCTGCTCCAGATCGGGCGCCAGAACCGGCCCGATCTTTACGCCCTGCATCCCCGCCGCCGGCAGGTTCTGGTCCCTTCGGCACGGGTAGTGGAGGTTCAGGAGCGGGTGCTGGCGGACGGAACCGTGGAGCTCCCTCTGGAGGAAGCTGAAGTGGCGCGTGTGGTGGAGCAGATTCGAAAGACAGGGTGCCGCTCGGTGGCCCTGTGTCTGCTGCACGCCTATGCCAACGGCGCCCACGAAATGCGCCTGCAGCAAGCCCTGGAGACGGCCGGATGCCAGGTGTCCGCTTCCCACAAGGTGCTGCCGGAGTACCGGGAATTCGAACGGGCTTCGACCACGGCCGTCAATGCCGCGGTGTCGCCGGTCATGTCCCGTTATCTCGACAAGCTGCTTGCCGGTCTCGAGCAAAGACCCTTACGCATCATGCAGAGCAACGGCGGCGCCATCATGGCCGGCACTGCGGGGAGCGAGGCGGTTCGCACGATCCTGTCCGGGCCGGCCGGAGGGATGGTGGGGGCTTTCGCCACGGCCCGGGCGGCCGGCTGCGACCGCATCATCACCTTCGACATGGGCGGCACCAGCACCGATGTCGGACTCTGCGACAGTGACATCCCCCTGACCTCGGAGACCGTGATCGCCGGCTGGCCGGTCAAAGTGCCGATGATCGATATCCACACTGTTGGTGCCGGAGGCGGTTCCATCGCCCGGATCGATGCCGGCGGAGCGCTGCGGGTGGGGCCGGAAAGCGCGGGCGCCGACCCGGGGCCGGTGTGCTATGGGAGAGGTTGCGAAGTGACGGTGACCGATGCCAACCTCTATCTCGGGCGCCTGAGGGCCGACCGGTTTCTTGGCGGACGCATGCCTCTGGATGGGGAAAGCTGCCGGGCAGCCCTGGAAAAACTGGCTGCGGAAGCAGGATTGGTCCCCCGGCGGCTTGCCGAAGGGATCATCGAGGTGGCCGAAGCGGCCATGGCCGGGGCTCTGCGGGTGGTGTCCGTGGCCAGGGGTCACGATCCCCGCGATTTCACCCTGTTGCCTTTCGGCGGCGCCGGGGGCCTGCATGCCTGCGCCCTGGCCGAAATGCTGGGAATGCGGCGCATTCTGATCCCCTCTCATCCCGGACTGCTTTCGGCCGTAGGCCTGGTGCTATCCGATGCGATTCGTGATTACTCCCGCTCCATTCTGAGGCCGGGGGACATCGGCCGGGGGGAGCTTGAGGAGCTCTATCTCCCACTTATCCGACAGGCGACGGACGAAATGGCCGCCGAGGGGATCGAGGGGGATGCTCTGCATCTGGAGCAGTCCGTCGACATGCGCTACCGGGGACAGTCCTTCGAGTTGACGGTACCACTCTCGACCGCGTTTCACCGCACCTTTCACGACCGGTATGAGCAGCTGTACGGATATCGCGACGAAAACCGGGAACTGGAACTTGTAACCCTGCGGCTGCGCGCCATCGGCCGTGGCCCGCGGCCCGATCTGACCCTGGGTCTCTGCACCGCCGGCGAGGTGAGGCCGGCGGCCGTCGAATCTCTGGTGATCGACGGCGAGGAGCGGCGCTGCCCGATTTACGAACGGGCCGAACTCCCCTGCGGGTCGAGGTTTTCCGGACCGGCGCTGGTGGTGGAAGAGACCGCAACCCATCTCATCGGCATCGGCTGGCAGGTGCGGGTGGATCAGCGGGGCAACCTGCTGCTGGAAAGGTGCGGGGAATGAATCCAACAGTTATCGACCCCATCCGCCTGGAAGTGATGAAGAACCGCTTCACCTCCCTCACCGAGGAGATGGGCGCGGTCCTGATGCGTACCGGTTTTTCCCCCAATATCAAGGAGCGGCGGGATTTTTCCTGTGCCCTGTTTGACGCCAACGGCGAGATGATCGCCCAGGCGGCCCACATACCGGTTCATCTCGGCTCCATGCCCTTGTCCGTAGCGGAGGCGGTGCGGCGGGGTGACCTGGAGCCGGGGGACATGATTCTGCTCAACGATCCCTATCGTGGCGGTACCCACCTGCCGGACATGACCCTTGTGACGCCGGTCTTTTTCGATGGCGTCAACCCGGCTTTCTTTCTGGCCAATCGCGCCCATCATGCCGATGTCGGCGGCATGAGCGCGGGTTCGCTGCCCCTTTCCTCGGAAATTTTTCAGGAAGGGGTTCGCGTGCCGCCGGTCAAGATCGTGCGTCGGGGGCAGATTGACCGTGAACTTTTGGCGCTGGTTCTGGCCAACGTCCGCACTCCGGTGGAACGGGAAGGGGATCTCAATGCCCAGATAGCCGCCAATCGGGTCGGCGAGCGGCGCTTGCGGGAAATCGTGGAGGGGTATGGCCTGGCCGCAACCTGCCGCTATAGCGATGCCCTGCTCCTGTACGGCGAAAAAATGATGCGCGAGGTGATCGCTGCCATTCCCGACGGCCGCTATCGTTACCAGGACGTTCTCGATGACGATGGTGCCGGGTCGGAGCCGGTGCCGATTCGATGCGAGCTGACAATTTGCGGTTCCTCGGCCGTCGTCGATTTTTCCGGTAGCGCTCTTCAGGTGAAGGGCTGTCTCAACGCCGTGCGGGCCATTACCCTGTCGGCCGTCTTCTATGTCTTCCGCCTGCTGGCTCCCGAGGAGATGCCGGGCAGCGCCGGGGCCATGCGCCCCATTTCGCTGAAAACCCGACCGGGAACGGTGGTTGACTGCACTTTTCCTGCGGCAGTGGCGGGGGGCAACGTCGAGACCTCGCAACGGATCGTCGATGTGCTGCTCGGCGCCCTGGCGCAGGCCCTCCCGGACAGAATTCCCGCCGCCAGCTGCGGCAGTATGAACAATCTCACCATCGGCGGCAACGATCCCCGCCACAACCGGCTGTTCGCTTATTACGAGACAATTGCCGGCGGAGCCGGGGGAGGGCCGGCCGGGAATGGGGCGAGCGGCATTCAGACCCACATGACCAACACCCTCAATACGCCGGTGGAGGCCCTGGAGCATGCATATCCCATGAGGGTCCGGCGGTATGCCCTGCGGGAGGGTTCCGGCGGCATGGGGCGCCATGGCGGCGGCGACGGGGTGATCCGCGAGATCGAACTCTGCGCAGAGGCACGCATCACCCTGATCAGCGAGCGCCGCCTGCGGCCCCCCTTCGGCCTTGCAGGAGGTCGGCCTGGCAGGCCGGGGCGCAACGCCCTGATCAGAGCCGGCGAATGCCGGGAGCTGCCAGGCAAGATCACAATGGAAGGCCGCCCGGGCGACCGGCTGATCATCGAAACCCCGGGCGGCGGTGGATGGGGATTAGAGGAAAACACGTGACCTATGGGACCTATTGTGGCTTATCGGTCCCATGGCTTGATTGCTGTGAACTGCAACCTACAGGACAGGCGGTATTGATATGACTCCTCAAAGCGTAACGGATTTGCGGGACTTCTTGAAACTTCTCGAGGAACGGGGCGAGTTGCGGCGTATAGCCGTGGAAGTTGATCCGGTCGAGGAGATTGCAGCCGTGACCGATCGGGTCTGCAAAACTGTGGGCCCGCGACCGGCCCTGCTTTTCGAAAATGTGCAGGGCCATGACATTCCTGTGGCGACCAATCTTTTCGGATCCCTGAAGCGGGCCGCCTGGGCCGTCGGTCTGGAAGAGCCGGAAGAGCTGAGATCACGCTTTGCGGATGAATTGAAAAAGTTCGACGGAGGCCTGGCCAGCGACTGGCTTTTCTGGTCAATGGCCGAAGAGCAGTGGCAGCCGCGGCGAATGGCCGCAGGGGCCTGCCAGGAGGTGGTGCTCTCCGATCCCGATCTGGGCCGGTTGCCGGCACTGAAATCCTGGCCCGGTGATGGCGGCCGATTTCTGACCCAGCCGCTGGTTTTTACCAGCGATCCGAAAACCGGCCAGAGCAACTGCGGCATGTACCGGGTGCGGATTCTGGACAGCCGGAGCGCGATCCTGCACTGGCTGCCCGGATCGGGAGGAGCCCGTCACTATGCTGCATGGCAGCTGCTGGAAAAACCGATGCCGGTCTCCATCGTCCTGGGCGGGGATCCCGCCGCCATTTTTGCGGCCGGGGTTTCCCTGCCTGAAGGGGTCGAGGAGCTCTCCCTGGCCGGGTTCCTGCGTGGCCGGTCCCTGGAAACGGTCACCTGCCTGACCAATGATCTGGAGGTTCCGGCCAGGGCCGAGTTCGTCATCGAGGGGGTGATCTACCCCGGAGAGACCTCTCTTGAAGGGGGCTTCGGCAACCACACCGGAATTTACGATCATGCGAAGCCGGCTCCGGTTCTGCGGATCACGTCTCTCAGTCATCGGCAAAATCCGTTGTATCCCGCCATTGTCACCGGACCGCCGCCAATGGAAAGCGGTTACCTGGCCAAACTCGGCGAAAAACTCACCCTGGCCCTGCTGCAGTACGATTTTCCGGATATCGTCGATATCAATCAGCCCTGCGATACCATATTCCATGGCGCAACCCTGCTCTCATCAAACAGGCAGACCCCTGCGGGGTTTTCCGAACTGGTTCACAGGCTCTGGGCCAAAGGACCACTGGAAAAATCCAAGCTGCTGGTCGTCTTCGATGCCGAAACCGACGTGCAGGATTTCAAAACCTGTTTCTGGAAAGCGGTTAACAGGTTCAGTGCGGAAAAGGGAATACTTGTTGACCAGGGCCGTTTGGCCATCGACGCCACCGGCTTGGGAGACCGTCCCGTCGTTTCCGGAAGATCGATGCTGGACCTGCTTGCTCAAAGGTGGCGGGAATACGGAATCGATCCGGCCTGACCATTGCGAGGCGGTATAGAGGGTCTCCGGGCCCACTTGAGATTTGTTCCGGCAAATGGTTTATAATTTAATGGAACCAACAGGAATTCAGACACTATGGCAAAAAAGGCGCAGGTGACAGAGGCTTCAAAGCCGATCAGAGTCGACCGGCTGCATCCCGAAAAGCCCCGGGGTCTGATCGTGGTCATCACCGGAAACGGCAAGGGAAAAACCACTTCGGCACTCGGAATGGCCGTCCGTGCCTGCGGACACGGTTTGAGGACGTGTATTGTGCAGTTCATGAAGGGTGACCTGTATGCCGGAGAATGGGACGGTGTCAGACAGCTCGATAAGGTTGAGCTGATCTCGACCGGCAAGGGCTTCTGCGGCATTCAGGGCAACCCCTATCCTTTTGAGGAGCACCGGGCCAATGCGCAGGAGGCGATACGGCTGGTGAAGGAGAAGATGGCGTCGGGGAATTTTGACATTCTGATCCTGGACGAAATCAACAACGCTCTGAAGCTCAAACTGGTCGATCCCGAACAGGTTCTCGAGATTCTGCAGGACAAGCCTCCCCTGATGCACCTGATTCTCACCGGACGGGATGCCCACCCTCGGGTCATCGAACTGGCGGATACGGTCAGCGAGGTTCGGGAGATCAAACATGCCTATCGCAAGGATATCGAACCCCAACCGGGGATCGATTACTGAAGGCAGGTATAGAAACATGCCAGGAAAGGGGCCCAGCCATGAACCGAATAAAAAATCTGCCAGCGACCTTGGTGCTTGTGACCATGGCTGCTCTGGCTTTCGGCTGCAGCCGCCATGTTTTTACGGATCAAGCCCTCTCCACCATAGATATCCCCGAAGGGTATCATGAGTTCGTTCGGGCCCCTTCCCAGCATGTCGGGCAATCGGTTCTTCTGGGAGGATTTGTCACCGATTTTGCCGTGGCTCGGGAAGGCTCCACTCTGAAGATAAAGCCTTATACCCTGGATAGCCAAGGGCGGCCCGAGCGGGTTATCGAAGATGGGGAGGAATTTTTGGCCAGGACAGACCGGGTTCTGACCCCCGAGGATTTTGGCAGAGGTCATATGGCGACCCTGATCGCCACCTATCGGGGACTGGCGACCGAGCAGAATGACGATAAGATTTATCGGCCGATGCAGTTCGAAATCAAGGATATTGTGTCCTGGCCGCGGCCGCCCCATTATCCCTACGGGTATCACTATCCGTATCGAATCTTTTGAAAGGGGATGTTCCCTTTTTTGCAAAGCACACCCGGCAACCACAGGAGTCAGACATGAAAAACCTCCTTACTTTTTTCGGTCTGTTGATTATGGCGGCGCTTCTTGCGGGATGCGGTTCAGTTCTGTCCGAAGATGCCCTCTCCCGGGTCAACTATGCAGTCGATTATCCACAGATCAAGGCCAATCCGGACCGGCATGTAGGCAAAACCCTTATTCTGGGCGGCATGATTCTCGAGAATAACGTGAGTAATGAAGGAACGACTCTCGAAATCCTGAAATATACCTTGGACGATCAGGACAACCCTGAAAATCCGGATGAACCGATGGGGCGTTTTCTGGCCAAAACCAGCCGCCTGCTCGATCCGAGTGTCTATGAATCGGGCCGATTGGTCACCATGACCGGTACCCTGACCGGGACCGAGGTGAAACCCCTGCAGAAAGCGAATTACACCTACCCGGTCTTCGAGATCGAGGAACTGGTTCTCGTGCCCGAAAGAACCTATCGGGATTACTATTATCCCTACTATCCCTACTACTATGATCCCTTCTACTGGCGCTATCCCTACTGGCACCGGTACCCTTACTGGTGGTAGGTTGAAGGTTGCTTGCGTTGTCAGTGAAGCGTTAGCGGAACGGTTGTCGTTGTCGTCAAAATCGATCTTAAAGGGAAATCCGATGACGACAACGATTTCGACAACGACAACGAAAGGGTATTTCTTTTCATTTGTTGATTTTTGTCGACCAGGGAGGAAGTTGAGCGCTTGATGCAAAACGCTTTATATCGCAAGACCCGAACGGTGCTGGAGATGATCAAATTTTCCCACACCGTTTTCGCTTTTCCCTTTGCCCTTACCGGCGTTTTGCTGGTCGTGCTGGAGGAGGGCGCCTGGCCATCCTGGGGTCGGCTGGGGTGGATCTGCGCGGCGCTGGTCGGGGCCCGTTCGGGGGCAATGGCCATCAACCGGTTGATCGATATCCAGATCGATCGCGACAATCCCCGCACTGCCAACCGCCATCTGCCTTCCGGTCAGGTGACAGCCCCCGAGGCCTGGCTGCTGGTGGTTCTGTCCTTCTCCCTGCTGATGCTGGCCGCCTGGCAACTGAATCCTCTCTGTTTCTTTCTCTCCCCGATCCTGATCGGACTGTTCATACTCTACCCCTTCTGCAAGCGCTTCACCGCCGGTTCCCATCTGATTCTCGGGCTCTGTCTGGCAGCCGCTCCCGTGGGAGCCTGGATCGCCCTGCGCGGCAATCTCGACTGGCCGCCGCTGGTGCTCGGAACGGCTGTTCTTGTCTGGGTGGCCGGTTTCGATATTCTCTATGCCCTGCAGGACGAGGACTTCGACCGAAGCTACGGTCTCTATTCCATCCCGGCCCGCTTCGGCGCGGCGAATGCCCTTGTGATGGCCAGACTGCTGCACCTGGCGATGGTTCTGCTGCTGCTGCTGCTCGGTTTCATTTCTCCCTTCGGGATCGTTTATCTGGCCGGAGTCGGAGTGGTCGGGGGCCTGCTCTTGTATGAGCATCGCCTGATCAGGGCGGATGATCTGAGCAGGCTCGATACCGCCTTTTTCGCCATGAACGGCTATATCAGCCTCTGTTTTTTCACTTTTTCACTGCTGGATGTTCTGGTCGGACGTTGATTCAAGGAATGAACATGGAAAAGATTGTCGTCGCCATCACGGGAGCCTCCGGAGCCGTATACGGACTGCGGATCGTCGAGGAACTGCTGCGCGCCGGCCGCCAGGTAGTCCTTTTGCTGACCTCCAGCGGTCTGGATGTGCTCCGCTACGAGACCGGCCTGGAGTGGGAGGGCACCACATCCCAGCGGCGCCAGTTGATGCGGGACTATTTCGACGGCAGCCGGTCCCTTGAGCATTACGACGAACGGGACCTGCTCGCGCCGGTGTCCAGCGGGTCCTCGGCTGCCGACGCGGCCATCGTCGCCCCCTGCTCCATGGGCACCGCGGCCCGCATCGCCGGAGGCATGAGCGGCAACCTGATCGAAAGGGTGGCCGACGTTGCACTGAAAGAGAATCGGCCGTTGCTGCTGGTGCCGCGGGAAACCCCCTTCAACCAGATCCATCTGGAAAACCTGCTCCGCCTGTCCCGGGCGGGGGCGCGGATCGTTCCGGCCATGCCGGCTTTTTATCACCGGCCGCAGAAAATGGAAGACCTGGTCGATTTTGTGGTGGGGAAGGTGTTGGACAATCTGGGGATTGACCATCAGCTCTATCGGCGGTGGGATGATCGGTGAATTTATTGCTTTTGTTTTTGACCTTAATTCCCTTGGGGCGCAACCCCGCGGTGTTGACCATACCTGGCCACTCCGCGACCGCGGAGCAGCTTCTTTCCTCATAGCGGATTTCAATGGAAAGTTTCCTGGCATATTTTAAAAAAAAGATCGAGAACAACCAACGTCTGAGCGAAGACGACGCGCTGGCCTTGGCCCGGTGCGATGACCTGCTGGCGCTGGGCGAACTGTCGGCTTTGGCCAACCGGCGGCAGAACGGGGACCGGGTCTATTTCAACCGCAACCGGCACATCAATTACGGCAACATCTGCGTCAATCGCTGCGCCTTCTGCGCTTTCCGGCGGGATGAGGAAGAGAGCGGGGCTTTTCTGCTGTCCCCCGAGGAGGCCGGCGAGCGGGCGGCGGTCGCTGCAGCGGCGGGTGCGACCGAAGTACACATGGTGGGAGGACTGCACCCGGAGAGACCTCTTGCCTATTATCTGGATCTGCTGCGGGAGGTGCGACGCCGGGCGCCCGGGGTGCATATCAAGGCTTTCACCGCCGTGGAGATCGATCACCTGCACCGCCTTTCCGGGCTGCCGCTGCCAGCGCTGCTGCAAAATCTTCGGGACGCAGGGCTCGACTCCCTGCCCGGCGGCGGTGCTGAAATTTTCGCTGAAGGGGTGAGGGCAAAGATCTGTCCCGAAAAGATATCCGGCGAACGCTGGCTGGAGGTCATGGCTGAGGTCCACCGGTCCGGCCTGCGATCCAACGCCACCATGCTCTTCGGCCACCTGGAATCCTGGGAGGACCGCATCGACCATCTGCGCCGCCTGCGTCAGCTTCAGGACGAAACCGGCGGTTTCATGGCTTTCATCCCCCTGCCTTTCCAGGACGACAACGCCGGCCTGCCGGGTGTGAAGGGGCCGACCGGGGTGGAGATTCTCAAAACCCTGGCCGTCAGCCGCCTCTATCTCGACAAATTCCGTCATGTCAAGGCTTACTGGGTCATGCTCGGCGTCAAGTTGGCGCAGGTCTCACTGGCCTTCGGCGTTAATGATCTGGATGGAACGGTGGTGGAGGAACGGATCGGCCATGCGGCGGGAGCCGAGTCGCCCCAGGCGCTGAGCGGGGAGGAGCTGATGAACCTGATCCGCCGGGCTGGGCGGCAGCCCGTGGAGCGGGACAGCCTCTATGTTGAAATCGGGGTGAATTGACGGATGCTGCTGTCGATTGCCGAAAAGATAAGTGGCGGAAAACGACTGGAGCGGGAAGAAGCCCTTTGGCTCCTGGAGGAGGGCGACCTGTTGGCGGTCGGTCGTCTCGCCGACAATGTGCGGCGACGTCTGCACCCCCAGGGACGGGTGACCTTTGTCGTCGACCGCAACGTCAACTACACCAACATCTGCCTTTCCGGCTGCCGGTTCTGCGCTTTTTACCGATCTCCCGGCTCTACCGAGGGTTATCTGCTCTCCCACGATGAGATCCTGGCCAAAGTCGGAGAGCTGGCCGACCAGGGCGGGACGCAGCTGCTCATGCAGGGGGGACTCCATCCAGACCTCACCGTCGACTGGTTCGAAGAGCTGTTTCGCGGCATCCGCGAGTGGTTCCCGGACATCAGGATACACTCCCTCTCTCCGGCCGAGATTGTTCATATCGCCCAGAATTCCGGGTTGGAGGTAGCGGAATGCCTGCGGCGCCTGCGCCTAGCGGGATTGGGTTCCCTGCCGGGCGGGGGTGCGGAGCTGCTGGTCGACGAGGTCCGCCGGCGCATCTCTCCTGAAAAGATCGGCTGGCGACAATGGGCGGAAGTGATGGCCGAGGCCCATCGGCAGGGGCTGCCGACCACGGCAACCATGGTTTTCGGTTTCGGCGAGGGGACTGAGGATATCGTCGAGCATCTGTTCCGTCTGCGGGACCTGCAGCCATCCGACGGGGGCTTTACCGCTTTCATCCCCTGGACCTTTCAGCCGGGCAACACCGAACTGGGGGGCGGTGGGGCAACGGCGGTGGAGTACCTCAAGGTGGTGGCGGTTTCCCGGCTGGTGCTGGACAACATTCCCCATCTGCAGGCCAGCTGGGTCACCCAGGGGGCGGCGGTGGCCCAGACCGCGCTGTTTTTCGGCGCTAATGACATGGGCGGCACCATGCTGGAGGAGAATGTCGTGGCTGCTGCGGGGGCTACTTTTCGGCTGTCCCGGGGGGAGATTGTCCGTCTGATTCGGGGGGCTGGATTTGTGCCGGCGCGGCGGGATACGGGGTATCGGGTTTTGGAGGAGTATTAGCGGACTTAAGGTCTAACCTTAAACCGCGGGGTTTCGCCCCCGCGCGACGACCTACTTTTTTACTGCGCGGTAAAAAAGTAGGCAAAAAAGCGCGCCCCGGCTCCTTGCCCGCCTGCGGCGGGTCCCCTCCGCGGAGCAGACGTCGGGCGGGCGGAAAAAAACTCGGTCGCTTTGCTCCCTCAAACAGTTTTTCCGCCTTTTTCGCCCGCCGTCCACTCCTCTCCGGCTGCGTCACAGGGGAAAGAGAGTCAAAATCTTTTTGGACCTTGGACCTTGGACCTTGGACCTTGGACCTTGGACCTTGGACCTTGGACCTTGGACCTTGGACCTTGGACCCGGCTCTCCCCCCTTGCACCCTGCCGCGATTTCCTATACTGTTTCTCTGCAAATGTCATTCAATTCAATCGGAGGCCGCATGCCTTTTCTGCGTAAAAACATTGCCGCGATGGCCGGGTATGTTCCCGGGTTTCAGCCCCGGGACGAAAAGGCCTGGATCAAGCTCAACACCAACGAAAACCCCTATCCTCCGTCGCCGAAGGTGATCGAGGCGATTCTGGCCGAGGTCGGCGGGGATCTTCGAAAGTACCCTGATGCCGCCAGCGGGGCGGCGCGGGATGAGGCTGCCCGGCTCTACGGCTTCGCCCCGGACTGGGTCATCATGGCCAACGGATCGGACGAGGTGCTGAACAACCTGATCCGGGCCTGCGCCGCGGAGGGGGATGAGATTGCCTACGTTCACCCGTCCTATTCCTATTACGGTACCTTGGCGGCGGTGCAGGGGGCGAAAGTGAAAACCTTCGGCCTCGGCAAAGGCTGGACTCTGCAGGATTTTCCGGAGAGATATGAAGGAAGGCTGTTCTTCCTGACCAATCCCAACGCGCCTTTGGGGTTCTGCTTTCCCCAGTCCTTTATCGAAGAACTGGCCGGGCGGGTCAGGGGCCTGCTGGTGGTGGACGAAGCCTACGTCGATTTTTCCGATGACAACTCCCTGGAGCTGGTTCGCCGCTGCGAAAACGTTGCGGTCACCCGCACCCTGTCCAAAAGTTATTCACTGGCCGGGATGCGGTTGGGCCTTGCCATCGCCCGGCCGCCCATTATCGCCGCCCTCAACAAGATCCGCGACCATTACAACCTGGATCGTCTGGCCCAGGCGGCGGCAGCGGCAGCTCTGCACGACCAGGAGTATTTTCAGGAGTGCATTCGAAGAATCCGGGAAACCCGGGAGTGGTTCAGCACCGAGCTGCGGGTGCTGGATTACGAGGTCATCCCCTCCTGCGGCAACTTCGTTTTCGCCACGCCGCCCGATCGCAACGGCAAACGGGTTTATGATGCTCTCTTCGAACGCCACATCCTGGTAAGGCATTTCGGGGATCCGCTCCTGAACCACGGCCTGCGAATCTCCATCGGCACCCCTGAGGAGATGGAGAAGACCCTGGCGGCTCTGCAGGAGATCGGGTGAGCGAAGCGGGGCCAATATCCGACCTTCTGCTGGCCTGGTACGGCCGGGAGGGCAGGGATCTCCCCTGGCGCAACACCCGCGATCCCTACCGGATCTGGCTGTCGGAGATCATGTTGCAGCAGACGACCGTTGCAGCGGTCATTCCCTATTACCAACGCTTCCTTGACCGATTTCCCTCTGTCGGGGAGTTGGCGCAAGCGTCCATCGACGAGGTGATCGCTCTCTGGGCCGGTCTTGGCTACTATTCCCGTGCCCGCAATCTGCACGCCGCCGCCCGGGCTGTTGTGGATAAGTTCAGCGGCTTTTTCCCCGATGACCTGGAAAGGCTGATGGAGCTGCCGGGCATCGGCCGTTCCACTGCCGGCGCGATCCTGTCCATTGCCTTCGACCGCAAGGCGCCGATTCTGGACGGAAATGTCCGCAGAGTGCTGATCCGCCTGGACGCCATCACCGAACCGCCGCGCAGTCCCGCCGTGGAAAAGCGGCTCTGGCAGCGGGCCGAGGAACTGACGCCGGAGGACCGTCCGCACGATTACGCCCAGGCGATCATGGATCTCGGGGCCACCGTGTGCACTCCGCGAAGTCCCGACTGCACGGCCTGCCCGCTGGCGAAACTGTGCCGGGCGCATGCCCTCGACCTGGTGGAGCAGCTGCCGGCGAAGCAGACGAAAAAGACCGTGCCCCTGGTGCGGCAGGCGGCTCTGGTGCTGGAGATGAACGGACGTTTCCTGGTCAGGCAACGTCCGTTGAACGGCATGCTCGGCGGACTCTGGGAGTTTCCGAGCCGGGATGTTCCTGCCGATTCCCCACCCCATACAATTGCGGAGAAATTGCTGGCAAGTTTCGATCTGCGCGGGTGCCTGGAGGCTGCGGGAACCATTCGTCACGCCTACAGTCATTTCAGGGTTGAAGTGGAACTGTTCCGGGCAAGGGTGGAGTGTGAACGGGTGACTGAAAGGCATGAAGAGGAATGGCTGTCGGCAGCGGAATTGGAAAAATTGCCACTGCACGGCGCTCATAAGAAAGTTTTACCCGTTCTCGAGAAAATCTTTTCGTTGTCAGTGAAGCGGTAGCGGAACGGTTGTCGTTGTCGTAATCAGAATCGATAACTTTGGCGACTACGATTACGACAACGACAACGATCGGCCCTTACTGGTACAGGTGCAAAGCCAAAGATTTTTTATTTTTTACCTGGAGAAACAATGTCTTTACCTCCAATTCTGGTCGATAACACCGCCGTTGCCCGGTTCGCAGAGCGATTGCAGCAGGAAATCGTTATCGCCGTGGATCTCGAGGCGGATTCACTGCATTCCTATCAGGACAAGGTCTGTCTGCTGCAGTTTTCCACCCCTGCTGAAACCGTGCTGGTCGATCCCCTGAAAGCCTCGGACCTTTCCCCTTTCGCCCCGGCGCTATCCGACCCCTCCATCCGCAAGATCTTCCACGCCGCCGATTACGACATCCGCTGCCTCTACCGGGATTTCCGGCTGGAGATCCGCGGCCTTTTCGATACCATGATCGCGTCCCAACTGCTGGGGGAAGAAAAGATCGGTCTGGCCGACATGCTGCGGAAATACCTGGGCGTGGAACTCGACAAGCGCTATCAGCGGGCCGACTGGTCCCAAAGGCCTCTGGAAGAGGGGATGATCCTGTACGCTGCGGAAGACACCCGGCATCTGCATACCCTGGCCCGTATCCTGGAAGATAAACTGGTGGAAAAGGGGCGCCTCGATTGGGCCCGGGAGGAATTTGCTCTGTTGGAGCAGGTGCGGCACAGTGAGCAGGAGGGTCCCCTCTTTCTCCGTTTCAAGAAGGCGGGGACCCTGGATCGGCGCCAGTTGGGCGTGCTGGAAACTCTTCTTCAGTGGCGGGATGGGGAGGCCAGACGGCGGGACTGTCCGCCTTTCAAGGTCGTGGGCAATGCCGCCTTGCTGGAACTGGCCCGAATTATGCCGGTGACCCTGAAAGCCCTGGTCGGCATCGAAGGGCTGCCGCCCAAACTCTCCGCACGCTACGGCCCGGCTTTTCTTCAGGCGATCGAGACAGGCAAAAGTCTGCCGGCGGAGCGGCTTCCGGTCTACCCCCGGGGTGAGCCGCGGGTGCGGGATCCGGAAGCGGAGGAGAGGGTGGCGCTGCTGAAGAAATGGCGGACCGAAAAGGCGGCGGAGCTCGAGATCGACCCTGGGGTACTGATCAATAATAATCTGCTCGAAGAGATCGCTCGCACTCAGCCGCGTGGACTGTCGGATCTGGAGAAGGTTTCCGGGATGAAGGATTGGCAGCGGCGGGAGTTGGGGGAGGGGATTCTGCAGGTGCTGCAAGGGTAACTCGCGGGATTGTGGGTTTCTCTGAGTAAGACCGCAAGACCGCGGGGTTTCGCCCCCGCGCGACGACCTACTTTTTTACTGCGCGGTAAAAAAGTAGGCAAAAAAGCGCGCCCCGGCTCCTTGCCCGCCTGCGGCGGGTTCCCTGCGCGGAGCAGACGTCGGGCGGGCGGAAAAAAACTCGCTCGCTGCGCTCCCTCAAACAGTTTTTCCGCCTTTTTCGCCCGCCGTCCACTCCGCTCCGGCTGCGTCACAGGGGAAGGAAGTCAAAATCTTTTTGGACCTTGGACCTTGGACCTTGGACCTTGGACCTTGAAACCTGCCCTACCTCGTTTTGCCCGGAACCCCCGGCTCCGTCATGGGGCGGGGGTCGAGCAGGCGGTTCAGTTCCTCTTCCGGCAGCACCTTTTGTTCCAGGGCCACCTGGCGTACGGTCCGGCCGGAGGTGTAGGCCTCCTTGGCGATGTGCGCGGCCCGGTCGTAGCCGATGACCGGGGCCAGGGCCGTGCACATGGCCAGGCTTTCCTCCACCAGCGATTCGCAGCGCTCCCGGTCGGCTTTGAGTCCTGCAACGCAGCGGTTGGTGAACTGGGTGACGGCGCCGGCGAGGAAGGTGATGGATGTGAGCAGGTTGTGGGCCATGACCGGCATCATCACGTTGAGCTCGAAGTTCCCCGACAGGCCGCCTACGGTAATTGCGGCGTCGTTGCCGATCACCTGGGCGCAGACCTGCATCAGGCTTTCGGCCATGACCGGGTTGACCTTGCCCGGCATGATCGAACTGCCCGGCTGGACGGGCGGCAGAATCAGTTCGCCCAGGCCGCAGCGCGGGCCGCTGCCGAGAAAGCGGATGTCGTTGGCGATTTTGAACAGCGCGCAGGCGGCCCGTTTCAGGGCGCCGCTCATGCCGACCACCGCATCCTTGGCGGCCTGTGCCTCGAAATGGTTGGTCGCTTCGTGGAAATCGGCTCCGGTCGCTTCGGCAATGGCGTTTATGACCCGTTTGGAAAATTCCGGATGGGTGTTCAAGCCAGTGCCGACGGCGGTGCCGCCCAACGGCAGTTCCAGCAGCCCTTTCTCCGCTTCCTCGATGCAGCGGATCGCCAGGGCGATCTGGCGCGAATAGCCGGAAAAGACCTGGCCGAGACGGACCGGAGTGGCATCCTGTAGATGGGTGCGGCCGATCTTGACGATGTCATCGAACTCACCGGCCTTTTCGCCGAAAGCCTCGAGCAGGTTGAACAGGGCCGGAATCAAAGTATGGCGGACCTCGCGGACCCCGGCGATGTGTATCGCCGCGGGGATCACGTCATTGCTCGACTGCCCCAGGTTGACGTGATCGTTGGGGTGGACGGCGCCGGAGCCGATGCCTTCTCCCAGGAGCTGGGAGGCCCGGTTGGCGATGACCTCATTGGCGTTCATGTTGCTGCTGGTGCCCGACCCGGTCTGAAAGATGTCCAGCACGAAATGACTGTCGATGGCGCCTTTCGCGACTTCGCCGGCCGCCTCGGCAATGGCGGCGGCCCTTTTTTCATCGAGCAGGCCCAGTTCGCGGTTGACCAGTGCCGACTGCTGCTTGATCAGGCCAAGGGCATACAGAAAAGGACGGGAAAAACGCAGGCCGGATATGGGGAAGTTCTGCAGGGCCCGGGCGGTCTGCGCCCCGTACAGAGCTTCGGCCGGCACGGCCATTTCGCCCATGGAATCTTTTTCGATGCGTTTCGTAGTCATTTTCCACTCCAAAGGGAAGGGCGGACGATCGGGGCACTGGTGGAAACAACCTGAAATGTGTCCGCAAATAAATATAATCTGAATCGATTTTTCTTCAACAGGAGCGCAAAGGATAGACAAACAGTGTTTGCCTGTCAATGTCGCTATGGTGGAAATCGTTTTCAGTGAAGCGGCAGCGACAACGAAATGGAGTTGAAAGCAACATGAAGAATCTGGCGAATTTCTTTTTCGAGGTCGGCATGCTGAAACGGACGCCCCGGACCGGTTTTCAGTTTCTCGGGTCGGGGGCGGAATCGGTGGCCGAACACTCCTTCCGCACGGCGATCATCGGCTACACCCTGGCCCGCCTGGATGGGACAGCCGATGTCGGACGGGTTCTTCGCCTCTGCCTGTTTCACGATATTCCCGAAGCCCGTACCGGCGATCTCAATTACGTCAACAAAAAATATGTTGCCGTCGACGACAACAGGGTGGTTGAAGATTTGGCCGAGACCCTCCCTTTCGGCGACGAATACCGGGAAACCATCGAGGAATTTTCCGCCCAGCAGAGCCTGGAATCGCAGCTGGCCCACGACGCCGACCAGTTGGAGATGATTCTGGCCCTGAAGGAATACAAGGATCTCGGCAACCGCTACGCCGATGAGTGGTATCCTTTTTCCGTCAGACGCCTGAAGACCGATACCGCAAGGAAACTGGCGGAAAGCATCTGGGAAACCGATTCCAGCCTCTGGTGGTTCAACGGGGACCAGGAATGGTGGGTGAAGGGGAGTCGATGAGTTCCTATGGTTGACTGCCGCGAAAAGAAGTGCTAGAAGTAATCCCCGCTATATCGGCCGAAACAGAGGGATAATGCCATGTTTGACGTCAAATATCTGCGTGATAATCTGGAACAGGTCCGCGAGCGTCTCGCCACCCGCGGGGGAGAGGTGGATCTCGGTCCCTTCGCCGAACTCGATGGTCGTCGTCGGACGCTGCTCGGTGAATCGGAGTCCCTCAAGGCCGAGCGCAACAAGGTTTCGGCCCTGATCGGCAAGACGAAAGACAAGAGCCAGGTGCAGGACGAGATCGCCCGCATGCAGGAGGTCTCCAAACGCATCAAGGATCTCGACGAGGAACTCAAGGAGGTCGAGGTCCGGTTGCAGGATCTGCTGCTAATTCTGCCCAACCTGCCCCACGAGGATTGCCCCATCGGCGCCGGTGAGGAGGACAACCGCGAGGTGCGCACCTGGGGTGAACCGCGCCGTTTCGAGTTCGAACCAAAACCCCATTGGGAGATTGGCGAAAATCTCGGCATCCTCGATTTCGAACGGGCCGGAAAGCTGGCCGGAGCACGATTCTCGCTGATGCAGGGGCCGGGTGCGCGGCTGGAGCGGGCCCTGATCAACTTCATGCTCGACCTGCATACCGGCAGCCACAAATATATTGAAATTTTGCCGCCCTTTATGGTAAACAGGGACACCATGACGGGGACGGGACAGCTCCCCAAGTTCGAAAGCGATCTTTTTCATCTGGATGATCCGGACTTTTTCCTGATTCCGACCGCCGAGGTGCCGGTGACCAACATTCACCGTGACGAAATCCTCGCGGCGGCGGAATTGCCCATCCGCTACACGGCCTACACCCCCTGTTTCCGCAAGGAAGCGGGCTCCCACGGCCGCGATACGCGGGGCTTGATCCGCCAGCACCAGTTCAACAAGGTGGAGCTGGTCAAATTCGTTCTGCCTGAAGAGTCGGACCGGGAGCTGGATAAACTGCTCGACGATGCCGAGCAGGTGCTGCGTCAGCTGAACCTGCCCTATCGGGTCGTCGATCTGTGTACCGGCGATATCGGTTTCTCGGCTGCCCGGACCTTCGACATCGAAGTCTGGCTGCCGGGTCAGCAGGCCTACCGGGAGATCTCCTCCTGTTCCAACTTCCGGGACTTCCAGGCGCGGCGGGCCGCGATCCGCTTCCGCCGTGAAGCCAAAGGAAAGCCGGAGCTGGTGCATACCCTGAACGGTTCCGGTCTTGCCGTCGGCAGAACACTGGTCGCCATACTGGAAAACTACCAGCAGGAAGACGGCACTGTCGTCATTCCCGAGGTGCTGCGTCCCTACATGGGCGGCCTGGAAAAGATCTCCGCCAGGGGCTGACCGAATCAAGGTTGCGGAGGAGTGGCCGAGTGGCTTAAGGCGGCGGTCTTGAAAACCGTTGTGCGAAAGCACCGTGGGTTCGAATCCTACCTCCTCCGCCAGCTCAATACAGCCGCGGTGGTCATGTAGGATTCGACGCGGAAGTTTCAATACAAGAGAATATCGTACGGAGAGGTGGCCGAGTCGGCTGAAGGCGCTCGCCTGCTAAGCGAGTGTACGGGGTAAACCTGTACCGAGGGTTCGAATCCCTCCCTCTCCGCCATTTAAATTAAGCAGAACGGGTCCCAGAGGGATTCGAAGCGGAGCGAGCGCTGACTTAATGTCAGAAAAGCGGGCAGGGATGCCCGCGTCAGCGAGCGGAGGGGGGCCTGCGCCGGAGCCGACGTGATGTCGGCGACAGAGTAGGCGAATCCCTCCCTCTCCGCCATTTAAATTAAGCAGAACGGGTCCCAGAGGGATTCGAAGCGGAGCGAGCGCTGACACCCCCACTGCCTCCCTCTCCGCCATTCGATTTGAAATCTTCTTGAACAGAAAAAGAAAAAAGGTTTGACATAAACGCCGAAATCGGCGATAAATTGCGGTCTCGCATACGCGCCGCTAGCTCAGCTGGATAGAGCGTCTGACTACGGATCAGAAGGCCGGGAGTTCGAATCTCTCGCGGCGCGCCATTTAAAATCAAGGCCTTAGCCCCTTTCGGAGCTAAGGCCTTTTTATGGTGCGCCAGGCATGGCGCGTAGCGCCTTGACTGGCGCTGTTCCGGTTGTTGTGGTGATGACCGGATGACTTGGGGGTGTAAGTCCCCTGTGGACCCTGATGGCGGGAACCACTAGCCGAACGGCAAGGGTGTCCACCGCGAGGTGGAATCTGAAGGAAGCCGCAGGCAAACTCCCGGCCCGACGAACAGAAATCGCATACGAGGCAGTTCCATCCGGGCGAGAAGGCCATAATCTTCAAAGCCCCATAGCCATCCGGGAGGGTGGGGCTGTAGATGCGGCGGGTATATGGGAAGGTCACGCGCATTACCCTGGGAGATCTGCCGATCTGCCTCGTGCTACCGGCGTCGAGAGGCGTCGGGACGGGTCGGCAGAAGTCAGCAGAGGCCATAGTAGCCGGGGTTGACCATCCCGGTGAAGGGCCGAACACGAGGCGCCATTCAGGAGACTCGAATTTCGATGACGATCGAAGAAGCAGAAGCCCTGGTTGAGATATCAGGGGCCGCGCCCGAGGGTAGCGACCGGAAGTCGCAAGAGTATGGCACAGGTGCGTCAAACGTCACGGCATGCCGGGAACCGTCCTGGACGGAAGCGGAGACGCGGCTGATGGAAGAGGTTGTCAGTCGCGGCAACATGATGGCGGCCTACGACCGGGTGGTTGGCAACAAGGGAGCCCCCGGCATCGACGGGATGCAGGTGGGTGAGCTGAAAGGCTACCTGGTCAAGGAATGGCCGCGCATCAAGGAGGACCTGCTGAACGGAAGCTACCAGCCCCAACCGGTGCGGAAGGTCGAGATACCCAAGCCCGGCGGCGGGGTGCGCATGCTCGGCATTCCCACGGTGCTGGACCGGCTCATTCAGCAGGCGCTGCATCAGGAGCTGATGCGGCTGTTCGATACCGGATTCTCCGATAGCTCCTACGGGTTTCGGCCCGGACGGAGCGCCCACCAGGCGGTACAAGCAGCCCGCAGGCATGTGGCCGAAGGGCGGCGGTGGGTGGTCGATATCGACCTGGAGAAGTTCTTCGACCGGGTCGGACACGACGTGCTTATGGCACGAGTGGCCCGCAAGGTCAAAGACCCCCGTGTACTGCGACTGATCCGCAGATACCTGAGGGCCGGAGTGCTCGAAGGGGGGATCGTCTCGCCACGGGTGGAAGGGACGCCGCAAGGCGGCCCGCTCTCGCCGCTGTTGTCGAACATCCTGCTTGACGAGTTCGACAAGGAACTGGAGAGGCGCGGCCACGCCTTCTGCCGTTATGCCGATGATTGCAACATTTACGTGCGCAGTCGGCAATCGGCGGAGCGGGTCATGGCTTCGCTGATCCAGTTTCTCGAACAGCGGCTGAAACTCAAGGTCAACCGCGTCAAAAGCGCCGTTGGCCGCCCCTGGGAGAGAACCTTTCTGGGTTACAGGATGACCTTTCACAAGAAACCGCGGCTCAAGGTGGCTGAAGGCTCTGTGAAACGGTTCAAGGCCAACCTCAGAGAGCTCTTTCGTCGGGGAAGGGGACACAGCCTCAAACGGGTCATCGAAGAGTCCACCCCGAAACTGCGGGGATGGATCGCCTACTTTCGGCTGGCGGAAGTCAAAGGCATCTTCGAAGAACTGGATAGCTGGGTCAGGCGGAAACTACGCTGCATTCTGTGGCGGCAGTGGAAGCGCTCTTTTACGCGGGCCAGGAATTTGATGCGGCGGGGATTGTCGGAACTCAGAGCATGGAGGTCGGCTCAAAACGGGCGAGGCCCCTGGTGGAATGCAGGAGCCTCGCACATGCACGATGCGTTTCGAAAATCCTTCTTCGATAAACTGGGGCTGATCTGCTTGGTAGACAGTCTCAGACGCTTTCAGAGTGCTTTGTGAACCGCCGTGTACGGAACCGTACGCACGGTGGTGTGGGAGGACGGCGGGGGTGACCCCGCCTCCTACCCGATTTTTTTTTGCTTCGAAGTTTGCTCAGATCCTTTTCTTCAGCAGTTCCTTGCCATGCTGAACCAGTTTCTCATTTTGATCGCACACGTCGTTGAAAAACTGGGCGGCCTCCGAATCTCCCTCTTTCTGGGCGTCCTCGGCATACTTCCGGCAGTTTTCATATCCCTGAGAGGCGTGATAAATGGTGCTGACCAGATCGTAATCCTTGTCCTTTAATGGCGCCCTTTCCATAAGTTTATCCCCCTTTCGAATTCCGGGTTTCGTTTCACTTATGACGTTAAGCCTATCTTATCAACGGAAGGGGGTATTGCAAGGAGACTGCTCGAGGGCTTTGGCGGCTCAAAGATAAGTTTCTTGTTCTCCAAAGGATTGCGCTGATTTAGATGTGCTAAAATTTGAGGAAATTTCAAATTCCGGAGTGGAGATTTGGAAGACCTGAGTGCCGATCTGCGGGAGAGAGCACTTTCGTTTATGAAAAGCGTGGCGTTGCGCTGTCCCGATCCTTTTTATACTTGCGATCCTGAAGACGGATTTCGTTTTACCTTCGTCAATGAAGGCACCTGCGTTCATTTCGGTCGCACCCGGGAAGAACTGCTCTCCCTCCGCCTGGTCGAGGTCGATGCCCGTTTTTCATTTGAGCAGTGGCAGGAGATCTGGGAGGAGGTGCAGGAAAAGGGGTCTCTGTTTTTCGAGACCGCGCACCGGCATGCGGACGGCCGTGAGATTCCGGTTGCGATCTCCGTCAACCACTTCTCCCAGGCCGGACACAACCAGTTCGGCGGCTGCATTCATGATCTGCGCGGGCATCAGGAAGCCGAGCGGGCTCTCCGGGAATCGGAAGAGATGTTGCGAATGGTTTTCAACAGTGCCCGCGACGCTATCGTCCTGAACACCGTCGACGGCCGGATTCTGGACGTCAATGAGCCGTTTTTGCGCCTCCACAACATCAGTCGGGAAAAAGCCTTGAGCCTGACCATCGACGATGTTACGGCAGATGGTGCAATCGAGTTGGCGCGGAAGGCGAGAGCGATCTGGGAGCGAACGGCAGCGGGAGAACCGCAGCTTGTGCAATGGCCAAGCCGGCGGGCCGGGAATGGATCCTCTTTTATGGCCGAAGTTTATCTGCGCAAAGTCACTCTGCGCGGAGAGGCGGTCATTCTTGCCCAGATAAAGGACCTTTCCGAACAGAGGCAGGCCGAGGAAGCCTTGCGGCAGGGAGAAAAACTTCTCCTGCAGACGCGAGAACTCCTGCAGTTCCTGATCGACGGCAGTCCCGACCTGATTGCCGCTGTCGATCAGGACTTGCGCCTGCTCTGCTTCAACCGGGCATTTGTTGCAATTTTGAAGCAACGCCATGACGTCGCCCCGCATCTGCAACAATCCCTGCCCGAACTGCTCTCCGGTCATCCTGAAGTGCTTGCTCAGGTCCAGCCCCTTTGGCAGCGGGCTCTCATGGGGGAAGCCTTCAGCGTTTCCGCCCGGATTCAGGATGGCGATGGCGAAGGCCGCATTTACGATTTGCGTTTCAGCCCTGTGAGAAGCTCGAATGGAGAGCTGCTGGGAGCCGCTCATATCGGCACCGATGTCACGGAACGCGTGGCCTACGAAAAGATGCTGGAGCAGGCCAAGGAAACTGCGGAAGAGGCCAACCGGGTCAAGAGTGCATTTCTGACGAACATGGGCCACGAGTTGCGGACGCCCCTGACCGTCATTCTCGGATCTCTGGAGCTATTGCTTGATAGCGAACCGACCGAGGCGCAGAGGTTGTTGTTGGATCTGGCCGAGAAAGGCGGACAAAATCTTTTATCCATCATCGAGGATCTGCTCGATTTTTGCCGGATCGAAGAGGGAAAAATCTCCCTCTGTTTGTCTTCTTTCAGTCTGCGCGAGTGCCTGCGGCAGATTGTGGAGATGTTCCGGCTGCCCGCCGGCCGCAAGGGACTCGATCTCTATCTGACCATCGACCCCAGGCTGCCGGAAACGCTGGTGGGCGATCCCAACCGGCTGATCCAGGTTATGGTCAATCTGGTTGGCAATGCCGTGAAGTTTACCGATAAGGGGGAAGTCAAGATCTCGGCGATGCGTGAAGGCGACAGCCGTATCCGGTTATCTGTTCGTGACACCGGCATAGGGGTTACACCCGACAAGCAGAGATTGATTTTTGAACCCTTTACCCAGGCCGACGTTTCCAATACTCGTCGTTTCGGAGGCACGGGATTGGGTCTCGCCATTAGCCGAGATCTTGTTTCCATGATGGGAGGAGAATTGACGGTCGAGAGCCGGCCGGGCATCGGCAGCATATTTTCCTTCTGCCTCCCCCTGAATCCGCAGCAGTTGCCACCCTCTCCGCCAAAACCTGATGCCTTCTCGCCGCTGGAAAGAAAGACGTGGGGCGGGCGCCTGTTGCTGGCCGAAGACGACCCCCTGGTCCGGGAGATGATCGTGTTGATGCTGTCTGATGCGGGTTGGACGGTGGAGGTGGCGGAAGACGGAATTGAGGTGGTGGAAAAGTGCCGGGAAGGTTCTTTTGCAGTCGTCCTGATGGATCTGCAGATGCCGCGTCTGGGCGGCCTGGAAGCCGCCCGGCGGATTCGGGAACTGGACAAGGGGACCGGCGACCATCCTTGCATTATCGCCCTGACCGCCCATGCCGGTCACAAGCTGCGTAGAGAGTGTACTGCGGCAGGGATGGATGATTTTGTCAGCAAACCGGTGCGGGGTTCTCACCTTCTTGCCGTTATCGCCAAATGTCTGTCGATGGCCGCAAAAGGATAAAAAGCCCCGGACCGGATGGTCCGGGGCAATTCGTGCTGTTTTCAGCCCTTGCCGCCGGGGCCTATATGGTCCTTGTCGTCGTCCATGTCTTTGTCGATGCCGGCCCGGCCGTCATCACAGGTATCCTCCGGTGAATTGGGGCGGCTGTAACGGGCATCGCTGGTTGCGGTGACGCAGATGTCCGCCGGTTCCTCGGTGGCTCCTGCCGCCGCGGGGACATGGGTCCGGTCCCGCCCTCCCTCGGGAGGAGTGTCCCCCTGATAGGGCCGCCAGTCGGCCATGTTGCGGTAGATCTCATGCCGCTCCATTATCTCCCTTTCCAGCCTGGATCTCAGCTCTTTCGACCGATCCGGGAACGTTCTTTCCAGGGCCGCATAGCGCACCTCTCCGGAAAGGAAATCCTGCAAAGAGCCGTCCGGTTCCTTGGATTCGTAAATGAAGGGATTTTTTCCCTCGGCCCGCAACTGTGGATTGTACCGGTAGAGGGGCCAGTAGCCCGACTTGACCGCAAGATTCATCTCCTCGATCGACTTGCTCATGCCCTTGCGCAGCCCCTGGTTGATGCAGGTGGCATAGGCCAGAATCAGGGAAGGTCCGGGGTAGGCCTCGGCTTCCAGCAGCGCCTTGATGGTATGGTTCTTGTCCGCCCCCATGGAAATGGAGGTCACATAGGCGCTGCCGTAGGTCATGGCCATGCGACCGAGATCCTTTTTGGCGCTGCCTTTGCCTGCCGCGGCGAACTTGGCGATGGAACCGAGGGGGGTCGCCTTGGAGCACTGGCCGCCGGTGTTGGAGTAGAGTTCGGTGTCGAGAACCAGAAGATTGATGTTCTCGTCGGTGGACAGGACATGGTCCAGGCCGCCGAAACCGATGTCGTAAGCCCAGCCGTCCCCGCCGAAGGCCCAGATCGATTTTTTGGTAAAGAGGTCGGCAAAGGTGGCGATCTCCTTCAGTAGCGGGTCGTCTTCCCTGGGCAGAAGTTCCTTGAGACGATCACCGTACTCCCGGGAGCGGGTCGGGTCGTCCCGATGCTCCAGCCAGCCGGCCATGGCTTCCCGCAGATGATCCTCAACCTGTCCTTCCAGAGCCCTGGTCATCAGATTGGCAAGTTGCCGGCGGCGTTGGGAGATGGCCAGCACAAAACCGTAGCCCAGCTCGGCGGTATCCTCGAACAGAGAGTTGTTCCACGCCGGCCCCTGGCCTTCATGGTTGGTGCGGTAGGGGGCGGTGGGGGCCGAGGCGCCCCAGATGGAGGTGCAGCCGGTGGCGTTGGCGATGATCATCCGCTCGCCGAAGAGCTGGGTTATGAGCTTGACGTAAGGACTCTCCCCGCAGCCGGAGCAGGCGCCGTGAAATTCCAGCAGCGGCTGCTGGAACTGGCTCCCCTTGAGGGTTTCGCGCTTCATCAGGTGGCCCTTGTAACCGATCTTTTCGGCGAAGGCCCGGTTCGTATCCTGGTCTGTCTGGGTGACGAAGGGCTTCATGACCAAAGCCGGTTTTTTGGCCGGACAGATGTCGGCGCAGTTGCCGCAGCCCATGCAGTCCAGCGGGTAGACCTGAATACGGTAGTTCAGCCCCTTCAGCTCCTTGCCCGTGGCCGGCAGGGTTTCAAAGGTTTCCGGGGCGGATTTCATCTCTTCGTCGGTAGCCAAAAAGGGGCGGATGGTGCCGTGCGGGCAGATCAGCGAGCACTGGTTGCACTGAATGCAGTTTTCCTTGATCCACTCGGGAACATTGATCGCCACGCCCCGCTTTTCGTACTGCGAAGTGGACATGGGGAAGGCGCCACTCGGCACGAAGGCGGAGACGGGGATGTCGTCCCCCTTCTGGCGCAGAATCGGGAAGATCACCTCGCGGACGTAGTCCGGCATCTCCTGCTGCAGACGAAAGTCCAGACCCCGCTCGTCGGAAGATTCCTGCCAGGAGTCGGGCCAGGAGATTTCCACCAGGCTGCCGATCGCCCTGTCTACGGCGTCGTTGTTCATCTTCACGATTTTTTCGCCCTTGCGGCCATACTCCGATTGAATGAAATCCTTGAGCAGTTCGACCGCCCGGTCGAAGGGGATGACCTTTGACAGCTTGAAGAAGGCCGTCTGCATGATCATGTTGATGCGGCCGCCCAGTCCTGCTTCAGTAGCGATCCTGATGGCGTCGACATTGAACAGCTTGAGCCGTTTTTCCGCAATTTTGCGCCGCATGGCCGCGGGCAGGTTGGCTTCCATCTCCTCCGCCGTGCTCCAGGGGGAGTTGAGGAGAAAGGTGCCGCTCTCCTTGATGCCGTCGAGAAGATCGTAGATCTGCACGTAGGAGTTCTGATGGCAGGCGATGAAGTCGGCATCGTCGACCAGATAGGTGGACTGGATCGGCTGCCTGCCGAACCGGAGGTGGGAGACGGTGATGCCGCCGGACTTTTTGGAATCGTAGGCGAAGTAGGCCTGGGCGAACAGGTCGGTGTTGTCGCCGATGATCTTGATGGCAGCCTTGTTTGCGCCGACGGTGCCGTCCGCACCCATCCCCCAGAACTTGCACTGGATGGTTCCCTCCGGGGTCGTGGCCAGGGGGTCGCCGACGGGGATGGACAGGCCGCTCACGTCGTCGTTGATGCCCACGGTGAATTTTCGTTTGGAACCGGACATGTTGTCGAAAACGGCTTTCACATGGACCGGCCGAAACTCCTTGGAACCGAGCCCGTAGCGGCCGGCGAAGAGCTCCGGCAGCTCACCGCCCCGCTCGACAAAAGCGGTGCAGACATCGGTGTAAAGGGGTTCTCCCAGAGACCCGGGCTCCTTGGTACGGTCCAGCACGGTGATCTTCCGGGCCGATGGAGGGATCACCTCCAGCAGCGCCCGGGCGTCGAAGGGGCGGTAGAGGCGGACCTTTACCACACCCAGCTTTTCGCCGGATGTGTTGAGGTGACGGACCACCTCCTCGATCGTTTCGCAGCCCGATCCCATGGCGATCATCACCCGCTCCGCTTCGGGATGCCCGCTGTAGTCGAATAACTGATAGGTGCGGCCGGTCAGATCGGACACCTTTTTCATGTTGGCCGCAACAATGCCGGGCAGGGCCTGGTACAGAGGGTTGATCCGCTCCCTGTTCTGGAAGTAGATGTCCGGGTTCTGCGCCGTACCACGGAGTTCCGGGTGCTCGGGGTTCATCGCCTGGCGCCGGAATGCGGTGAGCTTTTCGCAATGGACCAGCCTGGCCATGTCCTCGTAATCGATCACCGCAATCTTCTGCAATTCGTGTGAAGTGCGGAACCCGTCGAAAAAGTGCAGAAAGGGCAACTGCCCCTCGATGGCTGCGAGATGCGCCACAAGGGCCAGATCCATGCATTCCTGCACCGAACAGGAGCAGAGCAGGGCAAAGCCGGTCGGTCGGGCAGCCATCACGTCCTGATGATCGCCGAAGATGGACAGGGCCTGGGCCGCCAGCGCCCGCGCCGAAACATGAAAAACTCCGGGCAGGCACTCCCCGGCGATCTTGTACATGTTCGGCAGCATCAGCAGCAGCCCCTGGGAAGCGGTAAAGGTGGTGGTCAGGGCCCCGGCGGCGAGGCTGCCGTGGACGGCTCCAGCAGCGCCCGCCTCGGACTGAAGCTGACGGACGTCGATAACCTGCCCGAAAATGTTCCGCTTCCCCTCCGCTGCCCACTCGTCGGCGGCCTCGCCCATGTTCGAGGAGGGGGTGATGGGATAGATGGCGGCTACCTCGCTCAGAGCATAGGCTACGTAGGCCGCCGCCGTATTGCCGTCCATGGTCTTCATCTTTCCGGCCATTCCTGAAACTCCTTTCTCTCTGACTTGATTGAAGGATGCAGGCTGGAGATCGGTCCCCTGAAGCGGCAATGCAATTGATTTTCAAATGGTTTTTTAGATGGTTCTAAGAAGTTTATGTGGGGATGGAAGGATGTCAAACGGAATGGCCGTTTCTCCTGAATCAGGGCACATCCTCTCTTGTTTTTAGCATGGGATCATGGTAAAAGGTCTCTGCCGTTGGGCGTATATGCGTGAAAAGAGGGAAACGGCAAGGGTGGAACCGATCGACAACCAGGATCAGGTCTTCATGGCAGCGGCCATGGAAGAAGCCCGGAGCGCCGCCGCATTGGGGGAAGTTCCCATCGGAGCTGTGATGGTTCACGGCGGCCGCATTATCGGCCGGGGGCACAATCTGCGGGAGTCGAGCAACGACCCGACCACTCACGCCGAGATGATTGCCATCCGCGAGGCCGCGGCGACCCTCAGTTCCTGGCGGCTTCTCGACTGCACTATCTATGTGACCTTGGAACCCTGCGTCATGTGCATGGGCGCCATCATCCTGGCGAGAATACCGCGTCTGGTTTACGCTTGTCGAGATCCTCGAGCCGGAGCCGCCGGTTCCATCTACGATTTTTCCCGGGATGAACGATTCAATCACCGGGTAGAGGTCGTAGAGGGTGTGCTAAGCGAGGAGTGCAGCGAAATGCTGAGCGGTTTCTTTCGGGAGCTGCGGGCCCAAAAGAAACAGCAATCATAAAAGAAGTAAAAAAGACCTTTGGAGGGGTGTCCGAGAGGTCGAAGGTGACAGACTCGAAATCTGTTGTACCGCAAGGTACCGTGGGTTCGAATCCCACCCCCTCCGCCAGTAAAAACAAGGGCTTAGCCGGTTTCGGTTAAGCCCTTTGTTCTTCTCTCGCTGGTCGTGCTACCCTTCGTGCTACCTTTGGACCCTCGGTGCCCCCTTTCCTCTCCTGAAAAAGAAAAACCCCTTGGCGGTCAACCGAGGGGCGGTCAAGTGTTTGGTTTTAAGTCGGGGTGTTCCGCCTTCTCAGGCGGTGATGGCCGATACTCTGCCAGCGGGGTATGTGTCCCGCTCTCGGGCGGTTTTGACCCATCCAAAATCGTTTCTTCTCCGACCGGGTAAAGTCTGGTCACTTTCGTTTTGGTCATCCGTCGTTCCTCCTTCGAGGTAGTTTAACATAATTGCCAAGGAAAAAGGCCAGGGGACAGCCCCCGGCCTCAATTCCATTCCAGTCTTTTCAGCGGCCGCATCAGGGGCGATGAGCGTTGAACTCGTCCCGAAGTTTCGCCTCGACCTCGGCCACCTCGTTTCGTGCATTGAAGAGGAAGCCGCGCAGTCCAAGGGCCTCCTCGACGAAGAGCTGAAAGTCGCTGGTTCCCCCCGCAAGCTGCCACGCCACGAAGGCTTGTTTGAGGGCGGTCAGGTGCGGCTTGAGCTGTGCGATTTTCTCTGCTGCGATAAGCCGGAACATGGCCCGCTCCCGGCGGCGCAAAACCCCCTGGCGGGCACGATACAGCTTCTCTTGGCTCCGCCGCGCCCCTGCCTCGGAGGCATCGACCAGCTCCTTTAAGCCGGAGACCTTGCGTTCCAGGTCCGAAATCTCCGTTGACAGCTTTTCCACGGCTTCAGGCCCGGCTCCTTCCTGCCCTTCCAGTAAATCCTTTTTCCGCTGCCTTTTCTCGCCCAGCCCCTCGAACTGCTGCTGGAGCTGCTGCCGGTAGTGAGCCGAAATTTTCCGAGAAGCAACCACCTTGCCCCGGATTGCTTCGACCTCTGTTTTTGCCGCCTCGAAGCTGGTCATGGCTTCCTTCATTGTGCCCGTCATTGTTTTTTTCCTTTCTGAACGTAGCCTCTGGTTTTGGCCGCTTGAATCAAAGCCCGAATAAATCGAGGATCGGAGCCCATGCCCGCCTCCACATATTCAGAAATGGAGGGGATTTTCGCCTGAAGTTCGGTAAAGACTCGCCATGCCCCCGCCATAACGTGGGGAAGCTGCTCGCCATAGGTTTTTTCAAACTCCTCCCGACAACTGGCGGTCAATACCTCCAACGCCTCGGCGCTCCTTGGCGACCGCCCATAATCGTCGGCCAGGCAAAGCAACTCTTGAGCGCCGGTTTTCCCTATCTGGTAGGAAGCTAAAGCCTCTTGGACGGCCTGCCGCGCTTCTGCCAGCTCTCCCACTAGCTCCGCCTGCTGGTTGTATCGGGCCTCCCGCTCCCGCTGGTCAAAGAACCCTCCCAGGGCGTCCCCGTAATTGCCGTCTGCTGGGGGATCGCCACCTTCGCGATACATCATCTCGGCAGGGCTCGCAGGTTCCGCCGCTTGGGATTCCGTCCCGGCCGTCCCCGGGTCCGGGTTTGGAGGGTTTGTCAGAAAGCCCGGTCCCTTGCCGGGGGGCTCCTGTTCGGCCATGCTTGGAAACATGATTGCTGCATCATTCATTGGCCTGCCCTCCCGCCAAGCCGGTGCCACAAATCAAATCTTCAAGCGAGGGCCGGCATTCCACAACGGCGTTGAAATCCCGGGGGAGGATCTTCACCCAAAGCCGGAAAAATTCGCCGGGGTTTTCCTCTGCCCACTTCGCCAGAACCTCAACGCCTCCCAGTCGTTCGAAAGCCTCCTCCAGGGCCTCCTTGACGCTCGCCGTCATCCTGTTCGGGGTGCCTTTTTGCCGGCCTCCTGTCTTGTGTCCACGTGCCATGGTGCTTTCTCCTTTCGCGTCTAATTTGGTCTACTTTAGAAAGATGCCTCCGGGGGGGATAAAATCCGCAATCATCGGGAGGGTCTGCCTGCTTTTGACCGCCTGCCACAGGGAGCAGCCCTCCAGGTCCTTCTTTTTTCGGCAAAGATGCCCGGGCCGGGTCAGTTCATGGTCTAAGCACCAGCGGGACCGCTCGGCGGGGGTAAGCCGGTCGGCGGTGCGGGTGTCGGCGGCCTGGTGCCCTTGAACCTTGCCGCAGTCCCTAAGATCGGCTTGCGGGTCCGCCAAGGTGAGACCGCAGGGGCGAGTTTCCCGGGGTGCCGTTTCCGGTATCCTGTTTTCAGGGATTAGGAAACTCTTGGTTTCCTCACGGTTTCCTTGCCGGTTTCCCTGTAAAACCCGCTCTGCCAAGGCTTTAACGCTCATGGTTTCCTTCCCGTTTCCCTGACGGTTTCCCGCTTCTCGGAAAAGTTTCCCGGTTTCCCTCTATAGGCAAGGAAACTAGGAAACTCGCTGAAAGAGGGGGTCTTTAATCCGCCCTGGTTTCCTGCCAGTTTCCCACCAGGGAAACCGCTTTTCCTGCTATAAAATAACTACTTAGAAAGAAAGTTTCCCGGTTTCCTTGTGTAGGGGGGGAAACTGGGAAACTCATATCAACAGCCCCATTTCCTGCGCTCGCTTTTTCGCTTTGGAGACGGCCCCCTTGGTGATGCCCAGCATCTCGCCAATCTCCGCCTGAGGGACGCCCTCGGCCATGAGTCTTGCCACCTTCTCCGCCGTGGACGCCTCCAACTCCTTCATGGCCCACGTCTGCCGGCCGTCGCTATCCGTGATAAGAGTCGCCTCAAAGGGCTTGGTCTCCTCGCCGTAAATGCCTCGGGCCTTCTCGAAATGGACCTCAAAGGAGGCTCCCCTGTCCGGGGTGTAGTCGCCGGGCCGCCGAAGGGCAATCACGGTGTCAAGCACGTCCTCCCGGCGGGAGGTGCCCCGCTGCTCGCCATTCTTTCCGCTGTGGTGGATGAACAGGACGGAGCGGCCAGCGGCCCGCTGTTGGAGTGCCCATTGCTGGACCGGCAACCAGCTTTCCCCCTCGGCCTCCTTACCGCTGCGGCAGAGCGTGGAGAGGTTGTCCACTACGATCAAATCAATGCCATCAAGGAAAGGGTCAAGGGCGGCCTGGTCCACGGGATCGGAAAGGTTAATCATCCCCCTCGGCTGAAGATCGGGGGTGATGATCCGCAGGGGGGCGGCCGGCTCCTTGTCGCTGCTGGTGGCGATCCGGGCCATGCGCTCTTGAAGGACCACCCCGGGCATTTCACCGTCCAGGAAGAGAACGCCCCGCGGGCGGGAGGCCGTCCAATTTAGAAAGGTGCCGCCGCTGGCAACTGCGTAGGAGACGCCAAGGGAAAAATGGGTCTTGCCGATGCCCCGGGGAGCAAAGACCATGCAAAGCCCCTGCTGCGGCAGCCAAGGGGAAAGTAGGTTTTCACGGGGGGGAAATTGCAGGCTGAGGAGTTCGACAATATCCACCACCTTCAGGCGGGCCGGTTTCGGTGTTACGTCCTCTCTGGCTGCCAACTCAATCTGTCGCCGGGCCTCCTCCAGCCCCTCAAGGCGGTGCAAGTCGTTGAAGTCGGTCGGATGCTCGGTAGTCTCCTGGAAGGTCGGCAGGGCCAGCAGGCCCCCAACCACTTCGGCCGCCTCCCGGGCCTTGCTGGCTCCCGGGTTCCCTTCGGTCCATTGGTCATTGTCGGCACAAACGACAATCCGCAGGCCGGGGAACTTATCCCGCAGGGCCTCAGCTACCGGGCGAAGGTTCCCGGCATCGAAGGCGACGGCCACGGCTCCCCCGGTTGCCTGGTGAATACTCGCCCCGGTGGCGAAACCTTCACAGAGATAGAGGACCCCGGCGGGCCTTCCTCCCATGGCGAAATAGGCCCCGGCCTTCCGGGTTCCGGTCAGGTACTTCTTGCCGCCATCCGGGGTGATGAACTGAAGCCCTTGCAAGGTGCCGTCGCAATCCCGCAGGGGAACAACCAGACTTCCCTTTGACATTCGGACCCCGTGCGACTCGATGCCCTTCTTGAACAAATAGGGGTGATCCGCCGGGGCGGGTTCGGCCGCTTTCCAGATTTCGGCTGCTCGCTTGCGGGCCTCGGCCTGGATTTCGGCTTGCATTCGATCCCGTTCGGCCCGTGCGGCTTCCATTCTTGCCCTGTACGCGGCTTTCTCGGCGGGGGAAAGGGTATTCTCAGGCTTTGCGGTCCAGTTGTGCCAGTCTCCGGGACCGCCTTCTTTCCACGTACCAAAAACCCCGGCGGGCAATCCGTCTGGATAGAGGATATACCAGCCGTTTTTCTTCCCTGGCGAGTCTCCCGGCACATGGAACCGGTGCCGTGCCCCGTCTGCATGAATTTCCGGCGGGGGAGAAATTCCGGCCGCGTCCATGGCTTCGCGGAAGTGTTCAATCATGGTTCGCCCCTTTCTGCCGGTCGCCCTCAGTCAAGATGAACTCGGCACACTCGATCATCTGCCGGGTAAGCCGGTCGCCGCGGCTCTTATCGAAGGCCCGCAGGTCCTCCAGGTACCGACTGAGGAAGGCGCGGAGGGCGGTCCCGATTCTGGGTCTTTCTGCCCCGGTTGTCATACCCGCGTCCGTTTTTGGCGATCAATAAAGGCGTCAATCTCAGACTCTTTGAAAAGCTTGAGCCCTGGAGATATTTCGATTGCAGCCGGGAAGTCTGGCCGTTGGCGCAGTCGCCAGAACGTAACCCTGGAGATGCCTCCCAGTTTCTCTGTCCTCACCTCGTCCATCCGAAGATTCCTGTCAGAGTTTTGCTTTTCGGTCATAAGAAAACCTCCTGTGATTGGCTTTTGCGTTGTGTTGCAGCCAAGTTACAGGAGGTTTCTGCTGCAAGCCATGTGGGTTTCAGCGGTTAAGCTTGGCCCGAAATGGACATATGAAAATCGGAATAGAGAAAACAGAAAGGCCGACAACGTGTAAGTTGCCGGCCGATTTTCAGTGAACTGGGAAATGGATTTCAGAGGGGGTGGGTGGTGCTCGATGCCGCTTTTAGAACAAGCTTGTCTATCTTTTTAACAAGCTTCGAAACCTCCTTTTGGGCCTCTCCGCTCTCTTTCACAGTTCGGAAAATTCTAAGGTAGTGGTCCCGCTGAATCTCGGCATTGTTTAAGCCCTCGATCCGGCTCAACCACCAGACGTCAATTCCCTTTCGCCACTCGTCAAAAGGGCAGTGTCGATAGGTTTTTTTTCGGAAGGAATAAGCGGGATAATCGGTAATGTCGTCCAAACTCAAGCTGCCGTCCTTTGTGGAAAGTTTTCCCAGCTTTTCACGGGCTTCTAGCACTTTCTCACAAAAATAATCGAATTGCTTTTTTGCTGCATCTAGGTCGGCCTGGAGGGATTTTCGGTCGGCAAGCAGGTCGATTTCGAAGGTCCAAGTCTGAATCATCGCAGGATGAACCATCTCTTCTCGATCTTTTGCCATGCTCTCCAGGAAAGGCCCAGCCTCACCAGGAAACCTCTCTTTCAATTCTGCTTCGTCGATCATGCCTGAGTTAAATTGAACAATGGTCCAAAGACGTGCCCGGCTTTGGGCGTCTTCGGTCTTTTTGGCAAGGGCCATGGATTGAAAAGCCATTTGAAAGCGCCTCTCTTGGTAGATGAAATCATCGAAATCATCGTACTCAGGGGGCGGGCGTTTGTCCATGCGGCCCCGCCGGGAACAGGTCTGCATCTCCACCGGGGGTTGCCCCTTCTTCGCCAGCCTTTTTTGCAGCACGGGGCATCTAGGATCGCCCTCGTCACAGTCCGGCAGGGGGCAGTCCTCGCAATCCTCGGCGGTGTAGTCGGTAAATTTCATGCGTCACTCCTCCTTACCCTCTGGAGATAGGAATTACATTGTCCGGCTGCTTTCCGGTAAGGAGGCCCTCCAGCTTCCGCCCCCAGGACTCAAGGGCGCGGCTAATTTCCGCTGCATAGGTGTGTCGGTCGTAGACCCTGCCGGTGACGCCCGTTTGGGCATGGTTCAAAATCCTCTGAATGACGTGGGGGGCGGTCCCCATTTCCGCCAGACGGGTCGTGCAGGTCCGCCGCAAATCATGAGGAGACCAAGACGCGGCCCCGAAGTGACCACAGCGACGAATCCAGAAGGACAGGCTATAGACGGGGATCGGGGAGCCGTCGTCCTTGGTGACTAGGAGCCCTTCGCCAGGATCGCCGGCAACCTGACGGGCCAAGGTGGATAGGTAAGCGCGGTGCGGGCGTTTGTTCTTTGTGCTGGTTCCGGGAAGGTCCAGCCACTCCCCGTCAAGCTGGTCCCATTTTGCGGCGACGACTTCCCCCGGACGAAGCCCGGTCAAGAGAACCAGCTTCAGGGCCTTCTTGACCCCCTCGGGCACGTCTTGGCGGCCGTCCATATCCTGCAAAATGGCCTTGACCTCCTCCACGCTCAGGGCTCGCTCCTTCGGCGTTTCGGCTGCGGGCTTGCCGATACCGGCGGCCGGGTTGAACTCCACCACCTCGCGCTCCAGACCCCAGGCAAACATCTTGCGAACAGTCGCCAAGGTCCGATTGGCCTGAACTCCGGAGCCGCGATTGACAATCTCATCGAGGAGGGACACGACGTCCCCCCGCCGAATGTCCCGGGCCTTCTTCTTCCCCCAGGCGGGGCGAACGTCGCGGGCAAGGTTCAGCTCGTCCTCCCGGGCCGACCGGGGGCGCTTTCTCACCTTGGCGTATTTCTCTAAAAACTCATCGGCCAGTTTGCCCACGGTCCAGGCGTCCCTGCGCTCCTGCTGCCTTGCCCGGGTCACTTCGCCCGGGTCCTTGCCGGCGGCGAGGATTTTCCTTTTTTCGCGAAAGGCTTCCCTCGCCTTGCTGAGGGTAAGGGCCGGATATTCGCCAAGGCTAAGCCATTTGCGGGACCCCTCAAAGGAGTAGACCATCTGCCAAGTCTTTGCGCCGGACTTCATGACCCGGAGGCAAAAGCCACCTTCGCCCCGGGGCGCATCTTCCCGAACAATGTAGGGGCGATCCTCCGGCTTAAGACCTTTGATGAATGTGTCGGAGAATTTCTGCTTGGGATGTTTGGTCGCCATGGCCTCCCCCTGGTACAAAAGATTTTCCATCTGCTGTCGTCGTCAAAGGTAGCACGGCTGCTCGTGCTACCTTTCGTGCTACCTTTGAACCCGTGACTAACTGAAATATCGTGCAACAGTATTTAACAGCATTATGGGCTAAATCTCTGATATGTCAAGGATAAAAGCAACACTCGGAAACGTGATGAAAAATGAAGAAATAGCCATACAGCAGACTCGAAATCTGTTGTACCGCAAGGTACCGTGGGTTCGAATCCCACCCCCCCATATAAACACAGGGCTCAGTCGTTAGCGGCTGGGCCTTTTGTTGGTGCGCCAGGCATGGCGCGTAGCGCCTTGACTGGCGCTGTTCCGGTTGTTGTGGTGATAACCGGATGACTTGGGGGTGTAAGTCCCCTGTGGACCCTGATGGCGGGAACCACTAGCCGAACGGCAAGGGTGTCCACCGCGAGGTGGGATCTGAAGGAAGCCGCAGGCAAACTCCCGGCCCGACGAACAGAAATCGCATACGAGGCAGTTCCATCCGGGCGAGAAGGCCAACATCTTCAAAGCCCCATAGCCATCCGGGAGGGTGGGGCTGTAGATGCGGCGGGTATATGGGAGGAAGGTCACGCGCATTACCCTGGGAGATCTGCCGATCTGCCTCGTGCTACCGGCGTCGAGAGGCGTCGGGACGGGTCGGCAGAAGTCAGCAGAGGCCATAGTAGCCGGGGTTGACCATCCCGGTGAAGGGCCGAACACGAGGCGCCATTCAGGAGACTCGAATTTCGATGACGATCGAAGAAGCAGAAGCCCTGGTTGAGATATCAGGGGCCGCGCCCGAGGGTAGCGACCGGAAGTCGCAAGAGTATGGCACAGGTGCGTCAAACGTCACGGCATGCCGGGAACCGTCCTGGACGGAAGCGGAGACGCGGCTGATGGAAGAGGTTGTCAGTCGCGGCAACATGATGGCGGCCTACGACCGGGTGGTTGGCAACAAGGGAGCCCCCGGCATCGACGGGATGCAGGTGGGTGAGCTGAAAGGCTACCTGGTCAAGGAATGGCCGCGCATCAAGGAGGACCTGCTGAACGGAAGCTACCAGCCCCAACCGGTGCGGAAGGTCGAGATACCCAAGCCCGGCGGCGGGGTGCGCATGCTCGGCATTCCCACGGTGCTGGACCGGCTCATTCAGCAGGCGCTGCATCAGGAGCTGATGCGGCTGTTCGATACCGGATTCTCCGATAGCTCCTACGGGTTTCGGCCCGGACGGAGCGCCCACCAGGCGGTACAAGCAGCCCGCAGGCATGTGGCCGAAGGGCGGCGGTGGGTGGTCGATATCGACCTGGAGAAGTTCTTCGACCGGGTCGGACACGACGTGCTTATGGCACGAGTGGCCCGCAAGGTCAAAGACCCCCGTGTACTGCGACTGATCCGCAGATACCTGAGGGCCGGAGTGCTCGAAGGGGGGATCGTCTCGCCACGGGTGGAAGGGACGCCGCAAGGCGGCCCGCTCTCGCCGCTGTTGTCGAACATCCTGCTTGACGAGTTCGACAAGGAACTGGAGAGGCGCGGCCACGCCTTCTGCCGTTATGCCGATGATTGCAACATTTACGTGCGCAGTCGGCAATCGGCGGAGCGGGTCATGGCTTCGCTGATCCAGTTTCTCGAACAGCGGCTGAAACTCAAGGTCAACCGCGTCAAAAGCGCCGTTGGCCGCCCCTGGGAGAGAACCTTTCTGGGTTACAGGATGACCTTTCACAAGAAACCGCGGCTCAAGGTGGCTGAAGGCTCTGTGAAACGGTTCAAGGCCAACCTCAGAGAGCTCTTTCGTCGGGGAAGGGGACACAGCCTCAAACGGGTCATCGAAGAGTCCACCCCGAAACTGCGGGGATGGATCGCCTACTTTCGGCTGGCGGAAGTCAAAGGCATCTTCGAAGAACTGGATAGCTGGGTCAGGCGGAAACTACGCTGCATTCTGTGGCGGCAGTGGAAGCGCTCTTTTACGCGGGCCAGGAATTTGATGCGGCGGGGATTGTCGGAACTCAGAGCATGGAGGTCGGCTCAAAACGGGCGAGGCCCCTGGTGGAATGCAGGAGCCTCGCACATGCACGATGCGTTTCGAAAATCCTTCTTCGATAAACTGGGGCTGATCTGCTTGGTAGACAGTCTCAGACGCTTTCAGAGTGCTTTGTGAACCGCCGTGTACGGAACCGTACGCACGGTGGTGTGGGAGGACGGCGGGGGTGACCCCGCCTCCTACCCGATTTTGTGCTATACGGCAAATGGGTGTGACGTATTCTGGCGCGGCCGAGTGGTAGAGGCTGAAATGAGATGCAATTTATTCTCTTCTTGGAAATACAAGCTGCTGCAGCTATGATGACTGTCATGTTTTTTTCTAATTTTCCAGAGCAGGTGAAAAGGGGGAGAGCGACTATTTGATGTTGAAGCTGATGCCAAGCAGCAAGGAGGGGCGATGGGAATCGAGGTGCAACATTTGCCGACTCTGGAGGATGATGGTCTGATCACCCCGGACGTTGGATTGTGGGCGGAGAAGAAATATCGGCTGGTTCAAAACTATGCGAGTATGTTCACTGCTTCTATGAGGAGCAAGTGGGACCACCTTGTCTATGTTGACCTCTTCGCCGGCGCCGGCCGTTCCCGGCTGCGAGGAACCAATGAGATCGTACCCGCATCCCCATTGCTGACCCTGGATATCCCAGTCCCTTTCAACCAATACATTTTCTGTGAGTTGGATGAGGAAAAGCTCGATGCTCTGAGAGAGCGGGTTGGCCGTGAGTTTAATCAGGCTGATGTTCGATTCTTGCACGGCAATGCAAACTGGCTTTTGGACAGAGTTCTGTCGGAGATGCCGGTTCCCCATCGCGGCTTTAAGGTCCTTGGGTTTTGTTTCGCCGACCCCTATAATCTGGACAACTTGAAATTTGATACGATCAGGCGGCTTTCCAATCGGTTTTTCGATTTTCTGGTCCTGATTCCAACCGGGACGGATGCCCAACGAAACATCCAGCGGTATGTGGAACAGCCGCAATCCAAGTTGGAGGATTTCCTTGGTTCTCCCGATTGGCGTGAGGCTTGGGAAGGGGCGAAACGCAAAGGAGAGAGCGCTGATTTGTTCCTGACCAGATACTACGGGGAGCAAATGGTCTCTTTGGGATATCAACCGACCGAGCCGCAGGAGACGGTTTCCATTCGGAACGAGAAGAATTCTACGATGTACCGGTTCGGATTTTATAGCCGCCACAACCTGGCCAGGAAGTTCTGGCAGCAGGTAAAGAAATATAGCGACGATCAACTTGCCTTTGAATTCTGAAATATGGCCGCAAATTCAAAAATCGAATGGACCGAACAGACCTGGAACCCGGCTGTAGGGTGCACAAAGGTATCGCCCGGGTGTGCCCATTGCTATGCCGAGGTCATGGCCAGGAGGCTGCAGGCGATGGGAGTGAAGGGGTACGATAACGGCTTCGCCCTCACTCTACTGCCCGAAAGGCTCGAAGAACCACTGCGCCGCAAGCGCTCGACGATCTATTTCGTCAACTCCATGAGCGACCTGTTCCACGAGGAGATTCCCGACGATTACGTTCGCGAGGTGTTTCGGGTGATCGCACAGGCGCCGCAGCACACCTTTCAAATCCTCACCAAGCGGGCCGAGCGGTTGGCGGCTTTTTTCGCCGACTTTGGCCCCGCGCCGAGCAACGCTTGGTTGGGCACGACCGTGGAAGATCGCCGGCATGGCGTTCCGCGTCTCGACTGGCTGCGCCGGGTGCCGGCGCGTGTCCGGTTCGTTTCCGCCGAGCCGCTGCTGGAAGATCTCGGCGCGCTCGACCTGAGCGGCATCCACTGGGTCATCGTCGGGGGCGAGTCTGGACCGAAGGCCCGGCCAATGAAGCCGGAATGGGTCCTCAACATCAAGCGTCAGTGCGAGGAGCAGCACGCGGCTTTCTTCTTTAAGCAGTGGGGAGGATGGGGGGCTGACGGCAGGAAGCGGGCGAAGAAGAGGAATGGGCGGATGCTGGAGGGGCGTACTTGGGATGGGGTTCCCGAGGTCGGGGCGATGGTTGGCAAGTGAAGCCGGGAGGATACCAATGAACAAGTTGCTATTGGGAAAACTGGAGAAGGTAAACCTGAGGGAATGCTGGAGATCTGAAGCAGGTGATTTTACGCCCTGGCTTGCTCAAGGAGAGAACATTGCCTTATTAGGCGCAACCATTGGCCTTGACCTGGAGCTCGAAGCCCAGGAGAAGGAGGTTGGTCCCTTTCGTGCCGACATCCTATGCAAGGACACGGCGACTGACAACTGGGTTCTGGTTGAAAATCAATTGGAGCGAACGGACCATTGTCATCTTGGCCAACTATTGACCTATGCCGCGGGGCTGAGTGCCGTGACTATCGTCTGGATTGCCGAACGATTCAGCGAAGAACATCGAGCTGCGTTGGACTGGCTCAATGAAATTACCGACAGGCGATTCAATTTTTTCGGATTGGAAGTGGAGCTTTGGCAAATCGGGGACTCCCCCTTTGCGCCCAAATTCAATATCATATCCAAACCCAACGACTGGTCAAAACAGGTCGGTGAGGCAAGGGAAAGGATTCAGTCCGAGGGCCTGACTGAAACGAAAATATTGCAGAGAGAGTATTGGGAGAGCTTCCGAAACTTCATTAAAGATAAGGGCTCAATCATCAGGCCGACCAAGCCTCTTCCGCAGAATTGGATGAATATTGCGCTCGGCAGGGCGGGGTTTCAACTGGCGGCTGTTGCGTCGGCATACAATACCGATAGCCAGTCCTATGATACCGGTGAAATTCGTGCAGAATTCTGTGTCTACCATTCCGAGGCGAAGGCCTATTTCGTGGCACTCCAGGAGCAGAAGGCGGAGATCGAGAGAGAGTTCGGTGACAACCTCATCTGGTACAACCCGGAAACCGCAAAAAGTTGCCGAGTTTACATTAGGAAAGATGCCAATCTACAAGACAGGGCCAAATGGGATGATCAACATCAATGGCTTAAGTCGAACCTGGAAAAATTGAATTCCGTTTTCCGGCCGCGTATCAGGAACCTTGTATTGCCTGCTCTTCAGCAATAATTCTGATCGCTTGATTCTTTTCTAAAGCACATTAGGGGAACCATATAAAATGGCCAAGATCTTCTTCTCCTATTCGCATCGGGATGAAGCGCTCAGGGATGAGCTCGAAAAACACTTGTCCACCATCCGGCGGCAGGGGTTTATCGAGGCCTGGCATGACCGTCGGATTGTTGCGGGGGCAGAACTTGCACATAAAATCAGTCAGAATCTCGAAATCGCAGACGTGATCTTACTGTTGGTGAGCTCTGACTTTTTGGCTTCGGATTATTGCTACGATGTTGAGATGAAGCGGGCCATGGAGCGGCACGCAGCCGGCGAGGCGAGGGTCATCCCCGTTATCCTGCGACCCTGCGACTGGCAAGACGCTCCCTTCGGCAAGTTGCTGGCGACCCCTCCGGATGGCAAGCCGGTCACGCGGTTTCCGACCCTGGATGATGCTTTTGTTCTGGTGGTCGCGGACATCAAGATGGCACTGAGGCAGATGGGGCAGGAGAAAGCGCCGATGCAGCCGGCTGCCGTTATGACCGAGGCTCAACCAGCCCTTAAAGAGGCGGCAAAGCCGCGGTCGAGCAACTTGCGGATCAGGAAGGAATTCTCGGATCGAGATTTCGACAAGTTCCTGGCCGAGTCCTATGAATTCATTGCCAACTTCTTTGAGGGGTCGCTCCAGGAGTTGGAGAGGCGAAACCCGGATATCGAGACCGATTTCCGGCGCATCGATGCCAATCATTTCACCGCCAAGATCTACCGGAAGGGGAAGCAAAAGTGTGGCTGCAAGATATGGCACGGAAGTCGCCGGGGGGTTGTGGGTGGAATTGCATACCGGGGCAACGGCGGTCTCCATGATTATATGGATGACAGCAGTTTCAACGAGGCCATGAATGTCGAAAACGATGGATATGCCTTGTTTCTGAAGCCATTGGGCATGGCGCACCTAGGGTGGGGCAGGGACCAGATGCTGACGCAGGAGGGGGCGGCTGAATATTTTTGGGGGCTTTTTGTTGCGCCTTTGCAGCGGTAACCATCCAAATAACACGATCATCTCCAGAGTGGCGAGTAAGATGAATCCTGGGGTAGAGAGGGGAAATGAGCATACTTTTGACGCAACAAGAAGGTGACGCGCTATTGGAGTTGGAGAAGCACTATTTTGGCAATGTAGTGTTCGACTTCCCTGACCTTGGTGGGGCCTTACGTATCCCGCTGCACTCCGAAGACCGACGCGAAGAATTTAGTCTTGATATCACCCGAGGCCGGATAGAATTGAAAAAGAGCACGCTGCAAAGTCGGGCGAGGAAAGCAGTAATCCTTGCGCGTGTTGATGTTTGCGGCCCGCCACACCGTAATCCCGATGGCGAAGAGGTGCCATGCCCACACCTGCACCTTTATCGTGAGGGATACGGGGATAAATGGGCAGCACCATTGCCAAGTCATTTTACCGATCCAGAAAACACTTGGCAGACAGTGGCCGAATTCATGGATTTTTGCCATATCACAACTAAGCCAGACATTCGACAAGGGTTGTTCTCATGATCGATGAAATCCAAAACTTGATTAAGGAATATACCCGTTGGCTATCGGATAAAACCATCCTCAAGCAGGTGAATCGGGATTGGGTAGAAATGACCACTCCACATTTGGACCGTCACAACGATTGTTTGCAGATATATGTTCGCAAGGAAGAGAACGGATATTTGCTTACAGATGATGGATATATTGTCAACGATCTGGTAAGCGCAGGATGCCCGTTAGATACTCCGAAACGGCAAGAATTGCTTAAAATGACGTTGGCTGGATTTGGTGTTCAACTGGACAAAGAACAATTGCTTGTTCATGCAACGTCGGAAAATTTCCCGCTTAAAAAGCATAATATCATTCAAGCGATGCTTGCGGTTAATGATCTTTTTTATCTGTCCTCACCGTATGTTGCAAGCTTATTTTATGAAGACGTTGTAAGTTGGCTAGACTTAGCAGATATTCGATATACTCCCAATGTTAAATTTACTGGTAAAAGTGGCTATGATCATATGTTTGATTTTGTTATACCAAAATCACGTAAACAGCCTGAGCGCATTGTCCAAGCAGTAAGCAATCCAAAGAAAGATTCTGCAGAAGCCCTAGTGTTTAAATGGCTAGACACCAAAGAAACCCGCTCTGCAAACTCCCAATTGTATGCTTTTCTGAATGATTCGAATGCAACTGTTTCACAAGCGGTTGTTGATGCTTTGAGGAATTATGATCTGCAGCCAATACTCTGGTCCGAGCGTGAACAGGCGAGAGAAGATTTGGCCGCATAGCCAAATGTCCTAATCACCATATCAGACAGTCCTTTCTGGAGTTTCTAATGCCCACCCTCGAATTCAAGGGAAAGCAATTCGTCTATTCCCACCACCTGAGCGTCCCCTTCCGCGAACTGAAGGTGGTTGCCGACAAATCCCTTCCCGGCCCGGGCCAGAAACCATCGCTGGACGACAACCTGATCATCCACGGTGACAACCTGGAGGCCCTCAAGGCACTGCTGCCCACCCACGCCGGAAAGATCGACTGCATCTTCATTGATCCGCCCTACAACACCGGCAACGAGGGCTGGTGCTACAACGACAACGTGCGCTCGCCGCTGATGAAGGAGTGGCTTAAGAGGTCGGCCAACCCAGTGGACAAGGAAGATCTGGAGCGGCACGACAAGTGGCTGTGTATGATGTGGCCGCGGTTGAATCTTTTACGGGACCTGCTTTCGGATAGGGGCGCCATCGTCATTACCTTGGACGACAACGAAATTCACCGGATGCGCGGTTTTTTGGACGAGGTCTTCGGGGAGGAGAACTTCATCGCAACCTGCCTTTGGCAGAAGAACTATTCGCCGAAGAACACTGCCGAATTTTTCTCAAGCGACCACGATTACGTCCTGATTTACGCCAAGAGCAAAAATGAACTGGAGATCGGTTCTCTCGACCGCACCGAAGAACAGGAGAGCCGTTACAAAAATCCGGACAACGATCCGCGCGGCCCATGGAAAACCAGCGACCTGTCGGCTCGGAATCCTTACAGCGAAGGGCTGTACCCGATCAAATGCCCTGGTGGTCGCTATATCGACGGACCTCCGAAGGGGAGATATTGGACGATCAGTGAAGGGAAGTTTTGGGACCTTGATAGAGACAATCGCATTTGGTGGGGCAACGACAAGAATTCGATTCCACAATTGAAGCGGTTTTTGAGTGAAATTCAAGAGGGCCGGGTCCCCCAGACCATCTGGTTCTATTCCGACGTCGGCCACACCGATCAGGCCAAGAAGGAACTCAAGCAGATCATGAGTTTCGAGAATACGGCCGATGTTTTCATTACGCCCAAACCCGTCAAGCTCGTCGAACGTGTGTTGCAGATTTTCAGCGAGCCCGATTCCATCATCCTCGACTCCTTCGCCGGCTCCGGCACCACCGCCCACGCCGTCCTCGCCGCCAACCAGAAGGACGGCGGCAACCGCCGCTTCATCCTCGTCGAGTGCGAAGACTACGCAGACACCCTGACCGCCGAACGGGTGCGACGTGTGATCAACGGCTATGCCTTCACCGGCACCCAGCGCGAAGAGCTCTTCAGCGAGAAGCTCACCTGGAGCAATTTCTCCAAGCAGTCCCAGAAGATTCTTCTCCAAGTGGAGCACGTCGAAAAGACCGCCGGAGCGGCCTTCGACAAGGTGAAGAAGGAGATCAAGGACGGCGTGCTCACCGTCACCGGCGAGCGGAAGATCGAGGAGAGGACGCCGGGACTGGGCGGCAGCTTCACCTTCTGCACCCTGGGCGAACCGATCGAGATCGAAAGCCTGCTCACCGGCAAGGGCCTGCCTGGCTTCGAGTCCCTGGCCCGCTACGTCTTCTACACCGCCACCGGAAGGTCGCTGGAGAAGGTCGGCAAGCCCTCGGCCGACGGCTTCATCGGCGAGACCGACCTCTTCCGCATCCACCTCTTCTACCAGCCCGACACCGCCTGGCTGCGATCCAACGAGGCGGCGCTGAACGCCGAGCGGGTCGAGGCCATCGCCAAGGGGAACAAGGGCGGCAAGCGGGCCGTGGTCTTCGCCGTGGCCAAGTTCATGAGCCAGAAGGAGCTGACCGCCAAGCGCATCGAGTTCTGCCAGTTGCCCTACGCGGTGCATCGGATTCTGGGGGATTAACGCCGGTTTCACTCGAATTCGGCATTTCAGCATATGTTGAAATCGGCGATTTTGATGAAATGATGACTTGACCTTGGAATGATTTTCATCATAAAGTTCATTTCAGCAAATGCTGAAAGGTATCCATTCAATGAAATCCGCCGAAAGCGAAATTCAGGAAAAAGTGGGGGAAGCTCTCAAATCCTCCCTGCAACGGGTCCCCTTTATTCAACTTGAATCACTGGAGCAGGAACCCTCTGCCGGGAATATCAGGGCTGACCTTCTGGCTACGGTAAGTATTGCACGGAAGCGGCAGCGGATTGTTATCGAAGTGAAGAGCAACGGGCAGCCGAGAATGGTTCGGGCGGCAGCCAACCAGCTTCTCCGCTATCGGGAATATGACCCCGACGTGTACTGTGTCTTTGCCGCCCCGTACATCTCTTCCCGAGCAGCCGAAATCTGCACGGAAGAAGAAATCGGCTACCTCGACCTTGCAGGGAACTGTCGGTTGGCGTTCGACCAGGTGTACATCGAGCAGGAAGGCAGGCCGAATCCCTTTGCCGAAAAACGGGACCTGCGCACCCTCTATTCGCCCAAGGCGGAGCGGATTCTGCGCGTGCTGCTGAGCGATCCGAAAAAAACCTGGCGCGTTAAGGCCCTTGCAGAGGAGGCCGAAGTCAGTCTCGGTCAGGTCTCCAATGTCAAGAAGCTGCTGGAAGACCGCGAGTGGCTGGCCGGTACCGAAGAGGGGCTGCTGCTTGGCAGCCCGGCGCAACTTCTGGCCGAATGGGCGGGAAACTACCGTTTCAGAAGGAATACAACCAGAAACTATTACACCCTGAAGTCCGTCGCGGAGATCGAGGCTGACCTGGCTGAGCTTTGCCGGCAGCGGGAGATCCCCTATGCCCTGACGGGTTTTTCCGCATCGACCCGCTATGCCCCGGCCGTGCGTTACCAACGGACCATGGCATACGTCGGTGGCAGCATTGATGAGGTTGCCGACCTGCTGTCCTTGAAGGGGGTGGCCAGCGGCGCGAATGTCACGCTTATCAGCCCTTATGACGCAGGTGTCCTGTATGGGCGCCGGTCAATCGATGGGATCGAGGTGGCAATGCCGGTCCAGGTGTATCTCGACCTTCTCGACATCAAAGGCCGGGGCGAAGAAGCCGCTGAAGTGCTGTTGAACGAGGTGATCCGCAAGTCATGGTAACCCGCAGGGACTATACCGCCGAAGCGGTGGAAGCGGCCAAGGCGGTCCTGATCGAGCTGACCCACCTGCTCGGCGAATATCGAGACGATATCGTTCTCATCGGGGGTTGGGTGCCGGAATTGCTGTTCCCTCAAGCGTTCCTGCCGCATGTGGGGAGCACCGATATCGATCTTGCCCTCGATCACTTGAAAATCCATGACGGGTACAGGCGGATTGAGGAACTGCTCCTTTCCCGCGGTTATTACCAGGAGGAGGGCCGACAGCCTTTTATCTTCTTCCGTGATGTACCGATGGGCGAGAGGACGATCAAAGTGCAGCTGGACCTGCTGTCGGGAGAGTACGAAGGGACCGGCAAAGGCCGCCGGCATCAGGTGGTGCAGGGGGTCAAGGTCCGTAAGGTTCGGGGATGCGACATCGCTTTTTCCATGGCGGAAGAGGTGTCGCTGGAAGGGGAAATCCCGGGTGGCGGACTGGATCGCGTGACCATCCGCGTTGCGTCCATCGTACCGTTTTTCGTCATGAAGGGGATGGCTCTGGATGAGCGCTTGAAGGAAAAGGATGCTTGGGACATCTACTACTGCACACTCGTCTATCCGGGAGGAATCGGCGCGCTGGCAGATGAATTCAGACCCCACTTATCCCACGGCCTGGTGCAGGAAGGATTGGCGAAGATTGCCAAACACTTTGCCGACATCAAGTCCATCGGGCCGAAATTTGTAGCAGCCTTCGAAGCAGAGGACGACCCTGATGAAGTGGAGCGAATCACTCGTGATGCTTTTGAGCGGGTCAATGCGTTGCTGACGATGTTGGGATTCAAAGGCTGACATGGAACTGAAGGAATATCAGCAGGGCGTCCTGCACAAGATCGATCGCTACCTGGCGACCCTGGCCGAACAGACCGAAAAGGTCGAGAAGGCCAAGGCGCTCATCGCCGAGCAGGGGCTCGACATCGACATCGGCGACCCGTGCCAGAAGGCCTGGGACCACCTGAACAAGGAGCGGCTGCTCCCCTATCTGCGCGACAAGGACGGCAACGCATTCGTCGCCCCCTGGCTCGCCCGCCACGACGGGCTGGACCGCTCCATCCCCAACATCTGCCTCAAGGTCCCCACCGGCGGCGGCAAGACCCTGCTGGCGGCCTGCACGCTGGAGCGCATCCAGACCGACTACTTCAAGCGCCAGACCGGCTTCGTGCTCTGGGTGGTCCCCTCGGACGCCATCTACCGCCAGACCTGGAAGCACCTCGCCAACCGCGAACACCCCTACCGCCAGATCCTGGAGCGCGCTTCCGGCGGCCGGGTGAAACTGCTGGAGAAGGGGGACGCCTTCACCGCGCGGGATGTGGAAGGACAGCTCTGCGTGATGCTGTTGATGCTCCCCTCGGCAGCGAGGCAGTCGAAGGAGACCCTGCGCATGTTCCGCGACAGCGGCCGGTTCACATCCTTTTTCCCGCCGGAGGACGACAGCGGGGCGAACCGGCAACTGCTGGAGACCGTGCGCAACTTGGACATCAACGATTTGGCCGAAATGGGCTGGATGGACGGCATCGTCCCCGGCTCCCTCTCCATCAAGATGAGCCTGGGCAACGTGCTGCGGCTGGTGCGGCCGGTGGTGGTCATCGACGAGGGGCACAAGGCCTATTCGGACACCGCCCGAGAGACCCTGTGCGGCTTCAATCCCCGCTTTCTGGTGGAGCTTTCGGCCACGCCGAACACGGGCGGCAAACACCAGTCGAATGTACTGGTGAACGTTCCCGGCGGCGACCTCAAGGACGAGGAGATGATCAAGCTCCCCATCAACGTCATCAACGAGGACAAGGGAGGCTGGAAGCACACCCTGACGCTGGCCCACGCCAAGCTGGAGGAGCTGACGAAAGAGGCGGCGCAGTGTCAGGCCGAAAGTGGCCGCTACATCCGCCCGATTCTGCTGGTGCGGGTGGAGCGCACCGGCAAGGAGCAGCGCGATTCCGGATTCGTGCACGCCCAGGATGCCCGAGAGTACCTGCTGGAGAAGCTGGGGGCGAAGGAGGAGGAAATCCGCCTCAAGACCTCGGAAAGCGACGAGTTGGGCGACGAGGACCTGCTGCTCGATTCCTGCCAGGTGCGCTACATCATCACCAAGGACGCCCTGCGCGAAGGATGGGACTGCCCTTTCGCCTACGTGCTGGCGATCCTCTCCAAGACCACCGCCAACACCGCCCTGACCCAGATGATCGGCCGCGTGCTGCGCCAGCCCCATGCGCAACTGACCCACCGCGCCCCTCTCGATGAGTGCTACGTGTTCACCTTCGACCAGGACGTACGGGAGGCGGTGAACGGGGTGCGAAAGGGGCTCGAAGACGAGGGAATGGCCGATCTCGCCTCCAGCGTGAAGGCGGCGGACGGTGCCGGCGGCGCCAAGCGCATCACCCGCCGGGAAACCCTCCAGCGCCGGGAGGCCTTCAGGCGCCTGCCGACGATCTTTCTGCCTCGTGTGCTGCACCGCGACGACGGTGCCACCGAGGGATACCGGTCGCTCGATTACGACCGGGACATCCTGGGAGCGCTCAATTGGGAGTCCTTCCGCTTCATCCAGGCCGGCAGCATGAACGTCGATGCCGAGGAGAAGCTGCGGCGCACCATCGCCCGCGTCAATATCGAGAAGAGGGGGAAGGAAGACAGCCAGGCGGTCATGCAGTTCTCTCAGGAGGAACTGGAAGCCATCCCAGATGAGGGGCTCGATGTCGCCTTTTTGGTGCGGCAGCTCCTCGAGGTGATTCCGAACCCCTGGCAGGGGATGCGCATCCTCGAGGAGACGCTGGAGACCCTGCGGCAGCGGGGTGTCTCCGAGGCCCGGCTCTACGCCAACCGTCTCGATCTGGTGCAGACGATGAAGGTCGACCTGCGCGAACAGGTCTATCAGGCCGCGGAAGCCCTCTTCCGCCGGAAGCTGGAAGCGGGCGACATCTCCCTGCGCCTGGTCGCCTCGAAGAATCCCGATCTCAACTGGTCGCTGGCCAAGACCTTGGAGATCGAAGTCGCAGAGGAGGATCGGGAACTCTATCGCAAGGACGGCGGGTCGCTGGAAAAGAGCATGTTCGAGAAGGTCTACCAGCGCGACTTCAACGCCCTGGAGAAGGAGACGGCTTGGTACCTCGACACCCGGGAGTCGGTCTACTGGTGGCACCGCGTCGCGGTGAACCAGCGCTCCTACAGCCTGCAGGGGTGGCAGCGGCAGCGGGTCTATCCCGACCTTCTCGCCTGTCTGCACGGAACCGAGGGCGGCAAGTACCGTTTTTCCGTCCTGGAGACCAAGGGCGAACACCTCAAGGGGAACGACGATACCGAGTACAAGAAAAAGCTGTTCGAGCTGCTGACCGGATACGCCGACACGGCCATCCGCGCCGGGGAACTCGACCTGGGGGAGGCGCCGCAGCAGATGACCTTTACCATGCTCATGGAAGATTCGTGGGCGCAGGAGCTGGCCAAGGCCAGGGTTGTGTAAGGGCGCTAGATAGTCCGAATGGAGGCAAGGAATGAGAGAAAACCTGCCAGGGGTAATCATTTTATCGGCTCTTTGTTGCCTGACCGCTTCCGCCCTCATTCTCAGCGGTCAAGACCCGCTTGCCTCGATTTTCGTCGGGCTGATCATCGCCATGTTATTGACCACCCCCTTCGCGTTTTTCTGCGGGTTTGTCGTGGCAGCCGGCGCCGCTGTGGGAGAACTGCTCTCGAAGATTCCGACACAGTCACATCGCCGTCATATTTTTCGTTGCATGAGGTGGGTTTCTCTGTGGATGGCATTCCGGCCAGGTCGAGCGGCTTGGCTCTGACCCGCTCAAAGAAACTATGAACCTCTGCTTCGATAGCTCCAAGGACCACCGATGAACAGCAAACTGCCGCTCAACCTCGACGACCTGCTACGCCAGCGCACCGTCGAAGGCGAACGCATCGAATACAAGGCCGGCTGGAACCCCGATCCGATCATCCGGACCCTGTGCGCCTTTGCCAATGATTTTGAAAACCTTGGCGGCGGCTATGTCGTCATCGGACAGGACTGCGATGCCTCCGGCCGGCCGATCTTTCCACCCATCGGGCTTTCCGACGATCTTCTGGACAAGATCCAGCAGGAGCTGCTCGGCTGCTGCAACTTGATCCAGCCCCCTTATTTCCCGATCCTCAGCGTCGAGGAGTACGGCGGCAAGAAGCTGATCGTCCTGTGGGCACCCGGCGGGCAGAACCGGCCCTATAAGGCGCCGCAGGCCGTCACTGCGAAGTACAAGACCTACCACTACTACATCCGCCGCTACGCCAGCACCATTGAGGCGAGGGGCGAGGCCGAGCGGGAACTGCTCAGCCTGGCGGCCACCGTCCCCTAACGACCGGCTACAACCAGTTCGCCTTGCGGCAGGCAGATGGGAAATATAGTTGATATGGACATGGACATTCGTCAATTGAAGGAGCTTCTTACAAGCGGCGAGAATCTCCAGGTCGAGTTCAAAAGCGACCTCAAATGCCTGTCGGATCGTGATTTGATTGCGGCGGTCGTGGCTCTGGCCAACACCGAGGGTGGGGATTTGCTGCTAGGCGTGGAGGATGATGGGACCATCACGGGGCTCCACGAGTCGCACCGGGACACACGAGGCCTTGCCGCCTTCATTGCCAACCGCACCAATCCACCTTTGTCCGTGGTTGTGGAGCGGGTAGAATTGCATGGCCTGCCCATTGCTCATATCCATGTAACCAAGTCGCGCCAGTTGGTCTCCACATCAGAAGGGCTGCTGCAACGTCGCCGCCTGCTGGCCGATGGGCGGCCGGAGGCTGTGCCCTTTTACCCACACGAGTTCACTCAGCGTCAATCCAGTCTGGGCCTTCTGGATCCCTCCGCCCAACCAATCGTGGAGGTTGCGGCGGAGCAGCTGAACCCGCTCGAACGACATCGCATACGCGAAGTGATCCGCAAGTACGGGGGTGACCAGTCCTTGCTGCCATTGGCCGATAGCGAACTGGACGGCGCGCTGGGATTGGTCATCGAATTTAACGGGAAACGGTGTCCGACCTTAGCCGGATTGCTGTTGCTGGGCAACGAAGCACTGTTGCGCCGTCATTTGCCAGCGTACGAAGTCGCCTTTCAGGTACTGGAGGGGACCGACGTCAAGGTCAATGAATTCTTCCGCAAACCCTTACTGCAAACTTTCGAAGAGGTAGAGTTGTTGTTCCGCTCTCGCGTGATTGAGCAGGAAGTGCAGTCCGGACTTTTCCGGGTGCCCGTACCCAACTACGATCGCCGAGCTTTTCGCGAAGCTTTCGTCAACGCGCTGGTGCACCGCGACTTTAGCCGTTTGGGCGCTGTACACGTACGCCTGGACGACGATGGTATGACCATCAGCAACCCCGGTGGCTTTGTGGAAGGCGTTACCCTGGACAATCTGTTGGTTACCCCGCCCAGACCGAGGAATCCCCTGCTTGCGGACATCGTCAAACGGCTTGGGTTGGCGGAGCGCACCGGGAGGGGGATTGACCGCATTTTTGAGGGTTTGCTCCGCTATGGCCGCCCCACACCGAACTACAGCCGCTCGGATGCCTATACCGTTAGTCTCTATATCAGCAATGCCGAGCCGGATATCGCCTTTCTGGAGATGATCCTGACCAGGGAAAGCCAAACTGGCCGCGCCATGCCCGTTGAAAGCCTGATTCTGCTGGCTCGGCTCAAGGAAGAGCGGCGCCTGACCACTCGGGATTTGGCTCCCAGTGTGCAGAAAACCGATACCGAAGCCCGATCTATGTTGGAAAAATTGGTGGAAGCCGGGCTGGTGGAAGCTCACGGAGTAGGCAGAGGCCGCAGCTATACCCTCAGCGCCAAGGTGTACCGACAAGCTGGCCAGAAGGCCGATTATATTCGCCAGGCCGGGTTTGATGCCATCCAACAGGAACAGATGGTGCTCAGCTTTATTGATAAGCATGGCGGCATTAAGCGCGCCGATGTAATGGAACTTTGCCATCTGACAAAGGATCAGGCCTATAAGCTACTGAAAAAACTGGAGAGTAACGGCAAGATACAGCCCGAAGGGGCGCTTAAGGCTAGAATCTATAAGCGCAAATTATAACTTATGCGCCCTGGCGTGTATTTATGCGCCAATTTATACGCCATGGCGCAAGGCTTATGGCGGGGAGGGCAACCGCCGAACGGCCCGCAGTCGCCCGAGTTCGAGACCAACGAGGACCTCACATCCTTTCTGATCCGCCGGCCGGTGAACGAGCGGGCGGACCAGGGGCTTGCGGGGGTGGTCGGGACCAAGTTGGGCACCAAGTTGGGCACCAAGTTGGAACTAAGTCGAGATCATGCGTAACTGCCTTGAAAGTAAAGCAATAGCGGATATCATGGCGATTGCCGGAAGGGCAGACCGCACCAAGTTCAGGGACCAAGTGCTGAATCCTTCGCTGGAGGAGGGGCTCGTCGAAATGACCATCTCGGACAAGCCGCGCAGCAGCAAACAGCGCTACCGCCTGACTGACAAGGGCAGACAGGTGCTGGAAGGGGCGGGGGAGTCGGAGTGAGAAAATAACACCATGCCGGAAGAGCCTGCCGTGAACCTGACTGAAGCCCGCATGGGGTAAAAATGTCTTTTCGATCATAGTAACAACTATTTGATATGGCCGGCCTGGCGCGGAGCGTGGCCAGACGAGTCCGGTGTCACCGAGCAACGCCTAGCGCAGCTGTATGACCTTCGCTGTTTCCCCCGCCTGGCCAATGATGCGCAGAATCTCCCGCTCCACCGCCTCATACAACTGCCGCAGCTCGTCGTAGTAGCGCCTTTTGTCGTAGTGGGTGCGGATCACGGATCTGTCCTTGCGGGCCTGGGCCTTGTTGATAATCAGGTCGGAGTAGCCAAGCCCCTTCGACAGGGTGGTGAAGGTTCGGCGCAGGTCGCGAGGCTGCCACTTCTCCAGGCCGAAATACTGGTGCTGCTTTCTGACGAACCTGGACAAGCGGTTTTCCGGCAGGGCCCGGTCTGGGTCCGAGGCCAGGGTGAATATGAAACCCGTCTCCCCCGGCGTTCCAAGGATGCCGAGCGCCGTTTCGGTCAGGTAGCAGTCGAGGGTCACGTCGGTCTTCGTCACCTCCTCGCTGAGCGTCCACCAACTGCCGTTGATATCCTCCCAGCGCATGTTGCAGATCTCACCCGGCCTGGCACCCGTCAGGATGCACAGCAGCAGGATTCTGGCCTCGGCCTGTTCTTCCTGTTCGGTCAGTTGCTTCCACAGCGTCTGGATCTCCACATGGCGCGGTTTTTCGGGCGACGCATCTTTCTGCTCCGGTTCGGTCAGGACGCGGTCGCGGGGTTTCTCCTCGTACTTGCGCATCATGGCGCAAGGATTGTAGAGGACCAGTCCTTGCGACAGGGCCCAGTTGAACAGCCGACTGCAGGACGCCAGGGTGCGATTGGCCTGGACGATCTTGCCGCGCTTGAAGATCTTGCCGATGATCTCGGCGATATCCTCGAAATTTACGCTGAGAGTTCCAGTGGGATTCGAAGCGGAGCGAGCGCTGACTTAATAGATTGAAAAAGGGCTCAGTCGGAAACGGCTGGGCCTTTTTTTGCTCAAATTGGGCGTATTTGGAATGGTGAGGTCAACTGTGGCGAAATTTGAAGTAGTCTCTATTCCTGGCGAGTTTGATGGTTGTGTCTGATGACCGGATACGAACAAAGTGGCCCACCTTATGCATATCAATGAGTTGTGAAAAAGGACAGCGAAAGGAGAAATTCATGAGCCATGACCTCTCCCGGGCGGCCGTGATGCGTATTGAGAAAGGCGAGGAGATGTTGGGTGGGTGGGTCAGCGAGCAGATTCCTCAGGTGGGGATTTACAAAGTGCTTGCAAAAAAGAAAACGGACGGGATTATCGAGTGGGCGCACTTTGTCCAACGGGATAATGGGTTGAAGGACAGGGTGATTCGCGGTGAAGCTAAGAATCATCAGGAATTCGATGCGGTGCTGGAGACCATAAAAAAAACACTCCGGCGAATCTATGGAGTCAGCCTGCAGGCTGCCGATTACGATATCCGGAATCCAGACGGAAAAAAGGTTACCGGCAGCAAACACTAGTATTTTTTATAATCACCTTTCCTTCCTGCCCTTTCTGGTTCTTCTGTTAAAATAATGGCTTTGCACGACGGCAAGGCCCTCCTCTCTGAATCTTGCCTGAGCCTGCATATTGACTGCCCTGCCGTTTGAAGCTTTTCTGCTTGGCCAATCAGATGAATGCTCTCCCGATCAAGGTATAATTTGCCGTGTCCGGTTCAGAGAAAGAAATTGGAGTGCGCAAGCTGCAGCCGGCCGGACCGTTTTAAAGGAGCTTTCTGGTGGAATTTCTCCTCTGGTCATTGGCCATCCTCTTGGTTCTGTCGGGTATTGCCGGCATGGTGCTGCCAGCTCTGCCAGGACCTCCGTTGCTGTTTTTCGGGCTGTTATGCGCTGCCTGGGCCGAGGATTTTGCCTTTGTTGGATGGCGTACGCTGACCCTTCTTGGCGTCATGGCCCTGTTGGCAGTTCTGGCCGATTTTATTGCAGGAATGTTTGGCGCCAGGCATTACGGATCTTCTAACAGGGCCATGATCGGGGCCGCCATTGGGGCGGTTGCTGGCATTTTTTTCGGTCTGCCGGGGCTGCTGCTGGGTCCTTTCATTGGCGCCATGGCTGGTGAATTGACTGCCCGCAACGATCTGCGGACGGCGAGTCGGGCCGGTATCGGAGCGCTCATCGGCTTGGCTGTGGGGACCGCTGCCAAGATGGCTCTGGCCTTCGCCATGATTGGTCTTTTCCTGGCGGTCCGGCTGTTCTGATGCCGAACTACCCGCAGGCATGCGGGCCCGGGGTCCGCCATTGTTTGTCCTTCAGGAATGCATATCTATCGACGGCCGGGCAGTCCTCAGGGGGAGATTGACGGAAGCCCGGCCAGGGTTTATAGTATCCGACCATAACATATGGGGATTGTTGACAAAATATAATCTTTGTACTATTTGTTAAAAATTCTGTTTCAACAATCAATGCCCGGCATCCATAAGGGTGCTGGAAGTGTCGGTTTTTTGAGACGAGGGAATCCGTCGGGAAGACGGCCAGGATTGGCGGCAGGGCGTGTTCAATTACGGCCTCCTGCCTCTGTTTCAAGCAGATCAATAACCTTTATAATTCTTTATTTGCACATAAAACAGGAGGTTCTTCCTTGAACGTCATTCGGCAGTTTAAGAAAGATCTCAATGCCGAGACCAGACTGGAGGCCGGTATCGAGAGTGCCATTGACTGGTTGTCTCGTCACCGGGAGCCGGAGGGTTTCTGGGTGGGCAGGCTGGAGTCCAATTCCTGTATTGAGGCGGAATGGATTCTGGCCATGCATTTTCTGGGCGTCAAGGATGATCCCAAGTTCGAGGGTGTCGTTCGTGCCATTCTGAATGAACAGCGGGCCGACGGATCCTGGGAAGTTTACTACAATGCTCCTGCCGGAGACATCAACGCCACCGTTGAATGCTATGCCGCACTGCGGGCTGCCGGCTTCGATCCTGATAGCGAGCCTCTGAGCAAGGCTCGAAAATGGATTTTCGATCACGGTGGCCTGAAAAACGTCAGGGTTTTTACCCGTTACTGGCTGGCTCTGATCGGGGAATGGCCGTGGGAAAGAACTCCTGCTCTGGCGCCGGAAATCATCTACCTGCCCTCCTGGTGTCCCCTCAATATCTACGATTTTGCCAGCTGGGCCCGCGCCACGCTGGTTCCTCTTTCCATCCTGTCCATCAGGCAGCCGGTGCGGCCCCTGCCTGCCGGCCGCCGGCTCGATGAGCTGTTTCCGGGAGGGCGTGAAAAGGCCGATTACAGCCTGCCCGACGACCGGCAAGGGCTGGCGGAAAAGTTTTTCCTGCTCGTGGACTGGATGCTCAAAAGGTATAACAAATTGCCCGCCCGGTTCGGGAGGGAAAGGGCGGTTCGATTGTGCCTCGAATGGATCGTCCGCCATCAGGATTACGATGGCGGATGGGGCGGCATCCAGCCGCCTCTCATCTATTCTTTGCTCGCCCTGCATGTCGAGGGGTATGCCCTTGATCATCCGGTGGTCAGCAACGGCCTGAATGCCTTCAATCCGCCCTGGGCCTACGAAAAGAATGGCGGAACCTACCTCCAGTGCAGCGAGTCCCCGATTTGGGACACCCTCTTCTCCCTGTTGGCCTTGTACGAATGCGGGCGGGATCAGCAGAAAGCGCCGATGATGGAGACGGCCCTGGAGTGGATTCTCGCCAAACAGATTACCACCGGAGGCGACTGGCAGGTCAAGGTTAAAGGGGTTCGCCCGGGAGGCTGGGCTTTCGAGCGGGCCAACACCCATTTCCCTGATGTCGATGACACCGCGCTTGCCCTGCTGGTGCTGAGTACGGCCCGCCGCTTTTCCGATAATCCGGCCCGCATCGAGACGGCCCTGCGCCGGGGCGAGGAGTGGCTCCTCGGCATGCAGTCGTCCAATGGCGGCTGGGGTGCCTTTGACCGCGACAACAACAGCATCATTGTGACCAAAATCCCCTTTGCCGATTTTGGTGAAATGCTCGATCCTCCGAGTGTCGACGTGACCGCCCATGTTGTTGAGGCTCTGGCAGCCCTTGGCCGTGACATGGGTGATCCGGTCATTGTCAGGGCTTTGGCCTATATCAAGCGGGAGCAGGAGCCCCGAGGAAGCTGGTTTGGCCGTTGGGGTGTCAACCACATCTACGGCACGGCCGCGGTGTTGCCTGCCTTGCGGGCCATCGGAGAGGATATGACCGCACCCTATGTTCGCAGGGCGGTCGATTGGCTGATTCGGCACCAGAATGCCGATGGGGGCTGGGGAGAAACCTGTGCCTCCTACATGGATGATCATCTGCGAGGCGAGGGAAAGAGCACGGCCTCCCAGACCGCCTGGGCTCTTCTTGGACTGCTGGCTGTCGGCTCCCACGATTGCGATGAGTTTATCCGTCGTGGAATCGGGTTTCTCCTGAGCCGGCAGGAGAACGGTACATGGGACGAACCTCACTACACGGGAACCGGTTTCCCGGGTTACGGAGTGGGAGAGCGTACCAATCTGAAAAAGCCTGGTGCGGGTCTCTCCCAGGGAGTCGAGCTGGCTCGAGGGTTCATGATCAATTACAACATGTATCGTCATTACTTTCCCTTGCTTGCCATGGCGAGGGCCCGAAAGCATTCAGATCGGGGCGGTAAGTCCGACAGTGACCAGAAAAGGGGGATTAACCCCGTTCCCCAGGAAAACCTTATCGGCAATTTTGCCAGGAAGACCCTGGCCGGATGACATTCCCGCCATTTTCACAGGAAGCAAAGCCGCCGCGCATCTGGAATGCCGGCGGTTTTGTTTTTTTAACGGGACTCGAAAGAAAGAGCCCTTCAAACGTTGAAGAAATCAGGATTAGGCGTTAAATTGACAGCAAAAAGTTTATTTCAGGAAAAGCATGGGATCGAAAGACAGCGAACAGAAACAGCAATTACGGTTGCCCAGCGAAATTCAGGCGGGCGGACTGCCGGTCAAAGCTCCCGATCTGATTGTCGTCGGGCCTGTCGGTGCAAAATGGCAAGTGCTCAATGTGTCAGGGGGGCTGGCCGAATGGCTGAACATATCACCCGACGATTCCCGGGGCAGGTTTTTGGCCAGCCTGTTCCCCGAAACGGTTCCCCCCTTGGAGGATCTGGCCCGAGAGGTCGCCGACCGGGACCAGGCCCTCAATGACATCCGTGTACGTTTCGGGGATTCCCTGGTACTGTGCGCCGAGGTGGTTCCCGGAGGCCTCACCGAAGATCTGCGTAAGCGGGTAGTGGCCTTCAATTTCAGCCGGCCGCCGGCTGCAGAAGAGGAACCGGTGGCCCAATTTGGAATGGTGGGCATCAGTCCGGCTATTCGCGAAGTTTTCCGCAAGATTTCCCTGTATGCTCCCTCCGATGCCGCTGTTGTTGTCACCGGCGAAACCGGTACCGGCAAGGAGCTTGTGGCCCGGGGCCTGCACGACCGCAGCCTGCGCAATGACGGACCTTTCGTGGCAGTGAACTGTTCGGCTATTTCCGAGGAACTGCTCGAATCGGAGTTGTTCGGACATGAAAAGGGGGCTTTTACCGGAGCATTGCGCAGGCATCAGGGACGCTTCGAGCGGGCCGACGGCGGCACCCTTTTTCTTGACGAAATCGGCGATATGCCGATGCACACCCAGGCCAAGTTGCTGCGTGTGCTGGAGGAGGGGACTGTAGAGCGTATCGGGGCCGAACATGAAACCCGGGTCGACGTGCGCATCGTGGCCGCCACCAATCTGCAGTTGGAAAAAGCCGTCGGGCAGGGGCGGTTCCGCGCGGACCTTTACCATCGGTTGTCGGTGCTGCGCATTCACCTGCCTCCCCTCAGGGAGCGTCCCGAGGATATTCCTGCCCTTGTGGATCATTTTCTGCGCATGTTCAGTCGAAAATACAATCGCCGCATATACCGATTGACCCCGGAAGCCATCGAACTCCTTCAGGCCTATTTATGGCCCGGCAATGTCCGGGAGCTGCGTAATGTTCTGGAGCGGGTTTTTGTCGAAACCCGGTCCGATGTTATCGGAGGGAGGGCCTTTCGTGAGTGGATACTGGAACGGCAGGATTTCGAGCCGGGGTCCTGGGAACGCTACCCCTCACGGATCAATCCCGGCCCGGCATTGGTCATGTCCTGGCCCCTGGCTGAAGACCAGCGGAATCTGAACGGGCAGGGTCAGGTGCTGGAGGCCGAGTTCTCCCCGGTGCCCGCTCGGCGGCGGCGATCAACGATTCCTCTCTGTCTGTCCCACGATGAAATCAAAAGGGCTTTTCGCGCGGCGCAGGGCAATCTGAGCTCCGCCGCCCGCATGTTGGGAGTGCATCGTGCCTCTCTCTACAGATATCTGAAAAAGCTCGGCTTGTCCCGGCAGGACCTGGAACTCTGATTATTTTCCAAAAGCGACGTCGCAAGTGCAGCCAAGATACACTTTTGAGACGTCGCAAGCTGTCCCATCTGTTTCGGCCAATCATCCAACTCATTGATATCGCTTTAAAATTTTATTTATCAGGTTTGGTATACTGCTTGATATGTAAAAAGGCGTATGCAGCGGGAAACTAACAAAGGAGGATGAAAAATGGCCAACTGGGATCTTTTCAGGGAATTCGACAAGGTTCAACGTCAGATCGATGAGGTTTTGAGAGGCTTCGGTGCCAGAAAGTTTTTTGATCAGACTTTTATGCCGGGACCGGAGTTTCAACGAGCCCCCCGTATCAACCTGGTCGATGTCGGTGATACGTTCAAGGTATCGGCCTTGCTGCCCGGGGTTGCGGTGGACGATCTGGAGATGACTGTTCAGACCAATACCCTGACCCTGTCAGGGGAACGCAAGGAGGAAGTCGTCGAAGGCGCCACATGGCATCGTAAGGAACGGGGTGGCGGAAAATTCCTCCGTACCATCGAACTGCCGGTGGATATCGATACGGACAAAGTTACCGCAGAATATCGCGAGGGGATTCTTCACATCACCCTGCCCAAGGCGGAGGCCGCCAAACCCAGGCGGATCGAGGTGAAAGCCCTTTGAGTTAAAACTTAACTGAATGAAATAGGGAATAAAGGAGCACATCATGACAGAGAGGAATACGGCATTCGTAAACAACAGGGATAAAGATGCGAGCGGGCGGGAAGAAACGCGCCCCCGCAACAGTTACCTCAGCCCGGCCGTTGATATCTATGAAACGGAAGAGGCCCTTGTATTCACGGCGGATCTGCCGGGCATGCCCAAAGAGGCGGTGAACATCCACGTCGAAAAAGGAATTCTCACCATACAAGGCCAGGTTGCAGAACAGGAGCAGGGGGAAAGGCTCATTGGTGAATTCGCAGCAGGGCCCTACTATCGCCAATTTCGGATTCCGGACACCGTAGATCCATCCAAAGCTGGTGCCGAATTCAAAAACGGCGTCTTGACACTGACCCTGCCGAGGGCGGAAAAAGCCAAACCCAGGCGGATCGAAATCTCCACCTCCTGATGCCTCTCGGACGCCCCCCCCAAGCCTCTTTTCGAAGACGGCGAGGGGGGAAGGAGACGAGGAGTGCTGTAAAAGGTTGAATGTAAAGATCGGGAAGGACGGATCCTCCCGGAAAAGGATAGGGAAGCGCTATGGATGCGAACAAGATGACTCAGAAAACCCAGGAAGCCATTCAGGCTGCCCAGAATGTTGCGTTGAAACGCGGGCATGCCGAGGTCGATGGCGAACACCTCCTCCTCGCCCTGCTTGAGCAGGAGGGAGGACTTGTGC